>NZ_CAXUJR010000026.1:0-19125 GCF_964251405.1 uncultured Methylobacterium sp. | reverse complement strand
GACGATGACCGGCCCCGCCGGTACGAAGAGCGTCGTTACGACGACGATCGCTACGACCGCCGCCGTTCACGCTACGACGACGACGATCGCTACGGCCGCGGCCCCCGCGGCGGCGGCATCTGCGTCACTGCGCGAGGCAACTGCATGACCCGTCCCGCTCCCATGAACACGCCATGCGGTTGCGAGGTCCCGGGCTTCGGCTTCAAGCGCGGCGCCATCGGCGGCTGACCGGATGAGCGTCGGGCCGTCAGCTCCGCTCCCGCCGGATCTGTGCGCCGCAGCGGCCGAGCTTGGCCTCCAGCGCCTCGAAGCCGCGGTCGAGGTGGTAGACCCGGTTGATCTGGGTCTCGCCCTCGGCGGCGAGGCCCGCGATCACCAGCGAGACCGAGGCGCGAAGGTCGGTGGCCATCACCGGCGCGCCCTTCAGCCGCTCCACGCCCTCGACGATGGCGAGATCGCCCTCCAGCCTGATCCGGGCGCCGAGGCGCGCCAGTTCCTGCACGTGCATGAAGCGGTTCTCGAAGATCGTCTCGCGGATGTGAGAGCGGCCCTTGGCCAGCGTCATCAGCGCCATGAACTGCGCCTGCAGGTCGGTGGGGAAGCCCGGGAACGGGTCGGTGGTGACATCCACCGCGGCGATGCCGCCGCCGTTGCGACGGATGCGGATCATGTCGGGGCCCGTCGTGATCTCGGCCCCCGTGGTGGCCAGCACGTCGAGCGCAGAGTGCAGGAGGTCGGCGCGGGTATTCTCGAGGGTCACGTCGCCGCCGGTCATCGCCACCGCCATGGCATAGGTGCCAGTCTCGATCCGATCGGGCAGGACCTCGTGGCGGGCGCCGTGCAGGCGCGAGACGCCCTCGACCGTGATGCGGGGCGTGCCCGCTCCCTCGATCCTGGCCCCCATCTTGGCGAGGCAGGCGGCGAGATCCACCACCTCGGGCTCGCGGGCGGCGTTCTCGATCAGGGTCGAGCCGTTTGCCAGAGCCGCCGCCATCAGCGCCACGTGGGTGCCGCCCACCGTCACCTTCGGGAAGTTGATCTCGCCGCCGCGCAGGCCGTTCTTGGCCTTGGCGATGACGTAGCCGCCATCGATCTCGATGGTTGCGCCCAGGCGCTCCAGGGCCATCAGCAGCAGGTCGACGGGGCGCGTGCCGATGGCGCAGCCGCCCGGCATCGAGACGCGGGCCTCGCCGAAGCGGGCGAGCAGCGGCGCGATCACCCAGAAGCTCGCCCGCATCGTCGAGACGAGGTCGTAGGGGGCTGTGGTGTCGATGACGTTCGAGGCGGTGAGCCGGATGGTCTGGCCGGTCTCTGTGGTCTGGCCCGGACGCTTGCCCACCACCATGTGGTCGACGCCGTGGTTGCTCAGGATGCGCAGCAGCGCCTGGATGTCGGCGAGGCGCGGCACGTTGACGAGTTCCAGTGCCTCTCCGGTCATGAGGCTCGCGATCATCAGGGGAAGGGCGGCGTTCTTGGCGCCCGAGATCGGGATCGTGCCGTGAAGCGGCGCGCCGCCGGTGATGTGAATGCGGTCCATCGTCGTCCCTTGCGGGCGGGACGCTCCCTGGAGCCGCCCGCCGATCCTCGTCAATCCGCGGAGCTATACGGTACTTTTTGTCCGAAAGACGTTTGGGGCTCGCCATCGGGCATGTCCTGACCGGTCGCATCCCGGGCGGTCGGCGGGGTACCGGCCCGTGCCCGCGACTGATCCTTGCGCCGCTTCAGGTTGTCGCGAAGTGCCGCCTTGAGGCGTTCGGTCCGCTCATCGGTCCCCTTGGCCATCCGTCGGCGCCTGCCTTCTCGTGGTCGCCCACGCGACCCTTCGTCGCCAGGACGCCGTAGCGACTTTCGGCAGGCACCTCAACGGGCGCAGAGCAGGGTCGCTTGACGCGACTTGAACCAATTCCAATTTGGCCTGTATCGTCATCGATGCCGGTCAACCGACGGCAACGAGACAGTTTTAACGTCAACCGAGGCAGGATCAGACGGCGCCGACCACTTCCCTCGAAGGCAGGCGACGCCGCGGACCTCACCCGACGAGGGTCCGATCGACGATGATTCTGACCGAGAGGCCGCGCACCATGCGCGTTCGGCCCGACCCAGCCAACAAGGACCGATGCCCGTGAATCGGATGCCCGCGATGACTGCCGTGCCACAGGACGCAGGTTCGAGCCGCACCGACTACGAATCCCACTTCCGCCACGCCCTCGACCGTCTGCACGGCGAGCGCCGTTACCGCGTCTTCGCCGATATCGAGCGCATCGCCGGCCGTTTCCCCATCGCGCATTGGCGCCGGCCCGAGGGCGGCACCTCCGAGATCACGGTGTGGTGCTCGAACGACTATCTCGGCATGGGCCAGCACCCGGACGTGGTCGGCGCCATGGCTCGGACCGCGGCGCGCTGCGGCGTGGGTGCCGGCGGCACCCGCAACATCGCCGGCAACAACTCGCCGCTGGTCGATCTCGAGCGCGAGCTCGCCGACCTCCACGGCAAGGAGGCGGGCCTCGTCTTCACCTCCGGCTACGTCTCGAACCAGGCCGGCATCTCGACCATCGCCAAGCTGATCCCGGACTGCCTGATCCTGTCGGATGCCTTCAACCATAACTCGATGATCGAGGGCGTGCGCCATTCCGGCTGCGAGAAGCGGGTCTTCCGTCACAACGACCTCGCCCATCTCGAGGAGCTGCTGCGCGCCGCCGGCGACCGCCCGAAGCTCATCGCCTTCGAGAGCGTCTATTCCATGGATGGCGACGTCGCGCCGATCGGCGCGATCTGCGACCTCGCCGAGCGCTACGGCGCCCTGACCTATCTCGACGAGGTCCACGCCGTCGGCCTCTATGGTCCCCGCGGTGGCGGCATCTCGGAACGCGACGGCGTGATGCACCGGGTCGACGTGATCGAGGGCACGCTCGCCAAGGGTTTCGGCTGCGTCGGCGGCTACATCACCGGATCGGCCATCCTCTGCGACGCGGTGCGCAGCCACGCGCCGGGCTTCATCTTCACCACCGCCCTGCCCCCCGCCATCGCGGCGGCGGCCCGCGCGTCGGTGCGCTACCTCAAGCGCTCCAACGTCGAGCGCGCGGCGCACCAGCGCCAGGCGGCCCAGACCAAGCGCGCTCTGGAGGCCGCGGGCCTGCCGGTGCTGCACACCGAGACCCACATCGTGCCCGTGATGGTGGGCGACGCCGAGCTGTGCAAGGCGGCGGCCGACCATCTGCTCGAACACCACGCCATCTATATCCAGCCGATCAACTACCCGACGGTGCCCCGGGGCACCGAGCGCCTGCGCATCACCCCCTCGCCCTTCCACGACGATGCCAGCATCGCCCGGCTGACGGCGGCGCTGACGGAGACCTGGGACACCCTCGACCTGCCGCGTGCCGGCACGGTGTTCGTCGAGGCGGCGGAATAGGACCCCACGAACCCTTCCCCCTGGAGGGGAGGGAAGGGAGCCGCATTCTGCGAGCGACTTTCCTCTCAAGAAAAAACAATTCCTGGCGTTGACCCTCAATCCGACTGCGAGCTAAGGTCCGAGCCGGCGCAGAGCCGGTCCGGAGCCTTGTCCAGATGTGCGGCATCGTCGGCCTCTTCCTCAAAGATTCGTCTCTTGAGTCGCAACTCGGCGCGCTGATGGCCGGGATGCTGGGCACCATGACCGATCGCGGTCCCGACAGCGCCGGCTTTGCCGTCTACGGATCGCAGGCGGACGGCGCCAAGATCACCTTGCGCGGACCGGACGCGGCAAGCCTGAAGGCTGTCGTGGCCGACCTTCGATCGGCCCTCGGTTTGACCCTGCCGGCGCTCGAGCGCGACACCCACACCGTCATCGTCGCTCCATCGAACCGCGAGGCCGACATCCGGGCGTGGCTGGAATCCCGTCCAGGCATCGATGTCGTCGGCTCCGGCCGGCGCATGGAGATCTACAAGGAGGTCGGGCTGCCGGCGGATGTCGCACAGCGCTTCGCGCTCTCGACCATGGCCGGCACCCACGGGATCGGCCACACCCGCATGGCCACCGAGAGCGCGGTGACCACGAACGGCGCCCACCCGTTCTCCACCGGCCCCGACCAGTGCCTCGTCCATAACGGCTCGCTCTCCAACCACAACGCGGTACGCCGCAGCCTGCGCCGCGAGGGCCTGAGCTTTTCCACCGACAACGATTCCGAGGTCGCGGCCGGCTACCTGACCTGGCGGATGCGCGAGGGCCGCTCGCTGAAGGAAGCCCTCGAGGCGAGCCTGTCGGATCTCGACGGCTTCTTCACCTTCGTGGTCGGCACGGCGGAAGGGTTCGCCGTGCTGCGAGACCCCATCGCCTGCAAGCCCGCGATCATGGCCGAGACCGACGACTACGTCGCCTTCGGCTCCGAGTACCGGGCATTGGTCGGCTTGCCCGGGATCGGGCAGGCCCGCGTCTTCGAGCCGGAACCCGCCACCGTCTACGCCTGGGAGCGCCACTAATGCCGCTGGTGGACCTTCGCCAGACGCCGCTGCGCGAGCTCAACCGCAGCCTCCACGCGCTGAAGGCCGACACCAACGAGACGCACTGGACGGTCCGCAACCCGGATGGGCGCCACGCCGTCGCGGCCGGGCTCGCCCTGCCCGTCGCCGTCGAGATCGACGGCCATGTCGGCTATTACTGCGCCGGCATGATCGCCGAGGCGCAGGTGGTGATCAACGGCAATGCCGGGGTCGGTGTCGCCGAGAACATGATGTCGGGGTTCGTCCATGTCCGCGGGGATGCCAGCCAGGCCGCCGGCGCCACCGCGCATGGCGGCCTCCTCGTGATCGACGGCAACGCCGCGGCGCGTTGCGGCATCTCGATGAAGGGCGTCGACATCGTGGTGAAGGGCTCGGTCGGCCACATGTCGGCCTTCATGGCGCAATCGGGCACCCTCGCCGTGCTCGGCGATGCCGGCGAGGCTCTGGGCGATTCCCTCTACGAGGCGAGGCTTTACGTGCGAGGCTCGGTCACGAGCCTCGGCGCCGATTGCATCGAGAAGGAGATGCGGCCCGAGCACGTGGCGCAGCTCGCCGAGAAGCTGGCCGCAGCGGGCCTCTCCGGCGAAGTCGACCCTTCCGCATTCCGCCGCTACGGCTCGGCGAGGCGCCTGTACCAGTTCCACGTCGACAACGCGGGAGCCTATTGATGAGCGCGCCACCCCGCACCCGTCCGCGCCTCTCGGCGACCTTCACGCCGGATGTGATGGCCGAGATCCGCCGCGCTGCGGCGACCGGCATCTACGACATCCGCGGGGCGGGCGCGAAGCGCAAGCTCCCGCATTTCGACGACCTCCTGTTCCTCGGCGCCTCGATGAGCCGCTACCCGCTGGAGGGGTATCGCGAGCGATGCGACACCCAGGTCGTGATGGGCGCCCGTTTTGCCGGCAAACCGATCGTCCTCAAGACCCCGATCACCATCGCCGGCATGAGCTTCGGCTCGCTCTCGGGTCAGGCCAAGGAGGCGCTGGGACGCGGGGCGACGCTCGCCGGGACGTCGACGACGACGGGCGACGGCGGCATGACGGAGGAGGAGCGCGGCCATTCCGAAAAACTCGTCTACCAATACCTCCCCTCCCGCTACGGCATGAACCCGGTGGATCTCCGCCGGGCCGACGCCATCGAGATCGTCATCGGCCAGGGCGCCAAGCCCGGCGGCGGCGGCATGCTGCTCGGCCAGAAGATCACCGATCGGGTAGCAAACATGCGCAACCTGCCCCCGGGCATCGACCAGCGCTCGGCCTGCCGGCACCCGGACTGGACCGGGCCGGACGACCTCGCGATCAAGATCGAGGAACTGCGCGAGATCACCGATTGGCAGACGCCGATCTACGTCAAGGTCGGCGCCTCGCGCCCCTATTACGATACGGCGCTCGCCGCCAAGGCCGGGGCCGACGTGGTGGTGCTCGACGGCATGCAGGGCGGCACCGCGGCGACGCAGGACGTCTTCATCGAGAATGTCGGCTTGCCCATCCTGGCGGCGATCCGCCCGGCGGTGCAGGCGCTGCAGGATCTCGGGCTCCATCGCACCGTGCAACTCGTGGTCTCGGGCGGCATCCGCTCCGGGGCGGATGTGGCCAAGGCGCTGGCGCTCGGCGCGGACGCGGTGGCGATCGGTACCGCTGCGCTCATCGCGCTCGGCGACAACGACCCGGCCTACGAGGCCGAATATCAGGCGCTCGGCACCACCGCCGGCGCCTACGACGACTGGCACGAGGGCAACGACCCCGCCGGCATCACGACGCAGCGCCCGGAACTGGCGGCCCGCCTCGATCCGGTTCTCGGTGGCCGGCGGCTCGCCAACTACCTCGCCGTGATGACGCTGGAGGCCCAGACCATCGCCCGTGCCTGCGGCAAGAACCATCTCCACAACCTCGAGCCGGAGGACCTCGTGGCCCTCACCATCGAGGCGGCGGCAATGGCACGGGTCCCGCTTGCGGGGACGGACTGGGTGCCG
Organism: uncultured Methylobacterium sp.; assembly: GCF_964251405.1. Classification (GTDB taxonomy): domain Bacteria; phylum Pseudomonadota; class Alphaproteobacteria; order Rhizobiales; family Beijerinckiaceae; genus Methylobacterium. Next base: position 12,671 of record NZ_CAXUJR010000026.1, on the reverse strand, counting down.
GGACGGGCAGGGTTCTAGAAACCCTCCCCCGCAGAGGGGGTGAGGATCACGCGCCATCACTACGAGAGGGGATTGCGATGACGCTGGACCTCGAAGCCGCCGCCAAGGAACGCGGCATCGCCTATTTCCTGATCTCCTACACCGACCTTTTCGGCGCCCAGCGTGCCAAGCTGGTGCCGGCTTCCGCCATCAAGGGAATGGCGCGCGACGGAGCCGGGTTCGCGGGCTTCGCCTCCTGGCTCGACCTGACGCCGGCCGATCCCGATGTCTTCGCGTTGCCCGACGCCGACGGCCTGATCCAGCTCCCCTGGAAGCCGGAGGTCGGCTGGCTGCCGGCCGATCTCTACATGGACGGACGGCCCGTCGCGCAGGCGCCGCGCAACCTCCTCAAACGTCTGATCGCGGACGCCGCGACGGACGGCCTGCAGATGAAGACCGGCGTCGAGCCCGAGTTCTTCCTGATCACGCCCGACGGCCTCTCCCCCGCCGACATGGCCGACCGGCAGATGAAGCCCTGCTACGATCAATCTTCCCTGATGCGCCGCTACGACGTCATCACCGAGATCTGCGACGCGATGCTCGCGCTCGGCTGGGCGCCCTACCAGAACGACCACGAGGACGCCAACGGCCAGTTCGAGATGAACTGGGCCTATGACGACGCTCTCGTCACCGCCGACCGGCACGCCTTCTTCAAGTTCATGGCCCGCTCCATCGCCGAGAAGCACGGCCTGCGGGCGACCTTCATGCCCAAACCCTTCTCGGACCTGACCGGCTCGGGCTGCCACGCCCATGTCTCGCTGTGGCGCGGCGACACCAATGTCTTCGCCGATGCCACCGGCGCGCTCGGCCTGTCGCAGGAGGGCTACCGCTTCATCGGTGGGTTGATGCATTCGGCCGAAGGTCTGGCGGCGATCACCAACCCGACGGTGAATTCCTACAAGCGGCTCAACTCGGCGACGACGACGTCCGGCGCGACCTGGTCGCCCAACACCGTGACCTATGCGGGCAACAACCGCACCCACATGATCCGCATCCCCGATGGCGGCCGATTCGAGTTCCGCCTCGCCGACGGAGCGGTGAACCCCTACCTGCTCCAGGCCGGGCTCCTCGCCGCCGGCCTCGATGGATTGCGCCATGGGCGCGATCCGGGCCCTCGCCTCGACATCAACATGTACACGCACGGCCACACGGTGGAGGGCGTGAAGCGCCTGCCGCTGAACCTCCTCGACGCCCTACGGGCGCTGGAAGGGAATCCTGTGCTGGGGGAGGCGCTGGGTGCCTTCGTGCCGGCCTTCCTCAAGCTCAAGACGCAGGAATGGGAGGCCTACGCCCGCCACCTGACGCAATGGGAGCGGGATACGACGCTCGATTGTTGAGGCGCCCTCCCCTCCCCGCAAGGGGGAGGGAAGACCCGGGCTCGCTCTTAAAAATGCCGGGCCAGCACGTCCTTCACCCGCGCCACCATCTCGCCCTCCGGCACCGAGACCTGCGCGGGCTTGGCGGCCTTCCATTCGGCGTTGCTCGAAATGCTCTCGGACGCCTTGGCGCCCTCGATCAGGTCCTTGATCTGGACCTCGCCGGCCTCGCGCTCGTTCGAGCCCTGGATGATCGCGCAGGGGGAGCCGCGCCGGTCGGCGTATTTCATCTGCGCCTTCATGCCGGAGCCGCCGAGATAGAGTTCGGCCCTGATGCCCTCGCCACGAAGGAGGGCGACGAGGCGCTGGTAGTCGGCGATGTTTTCGCGGTCGAGGACGAGCACGACGACGGGGCCGGGTTTGGCGGTGCCGTTCAGCAGTGGGCTCTTGATGAGCTGCAGCGCCGAGAACAGCCGTGAGACGCCGATGGAGAAGCCCGTGGCCGGCACCGGCTCGGGTCGGAACCGCCCGACGAGACCGTCGTAGCGCCCTCCCCCGGCCACCGAGCCGAAGCGCACGGTCTGGCCGTCCTCGTTGGTGACCGGAAAGGTCAGTTCGGCCTCGTAGACCGGGCCGGTATAGTATTCGAGGCCGCGCACGACGGAGGGGTCCGCCCGGATCCTGTCCGAGCCGTAGCCGCCGGCCTCGCACAGGCGCATCATCGCATGCAGCTCGGCGATGCCCTCGTGGCCCGTCTCGGAGGTGCCGACGACGTCGCTCCATGCGCCGAAGAACTGGTCCCAGAACGCGACGCGGTCTCCGCCGGCCACGGGAGCGGCCTGGAACGCAACGTAGGCGAGGATGCGAGTGATCGCCGCGTCGTCGAGCCCCGCGCCCTTGGTGAAATCCCCGCTCTCGTCCTTGCGGCCAGGCCCGAGCAACAGGCGCACGCCGTCCGCACCGAGCCGGTCGAGCTTGTCGATCGCCCGCAGCACGGTGAGGTGCTGCCCGGCCTTGTCGGGACCAGCGAGCCCGATCGCCTCCATGACTCCGTCGAGGACCTTGCGGTTGTTGACCTTGACCACGTACTGGCCGGCCAGCCCGAGTCGATCGAGCGTGTCGGCCATGAGCATGCAGATCTCGGCGTCCGCCGCGACGCTAGCAGCGCCGACGATGTCGGCATCGAACTGCATGAACTGCCGGAAACGCCCCGGTCCCGGTTTCTCATTGCGAAAAACATAGCCGTTGCGGAAGCTGCGATAGGGTTTGGGCAGCGCGTCGAAATTCTCGGCGACGTGCCGGGCGAGTGGCGCGGTGAGGTCGTAGCGGAGCGAGAGCCACGACTCGTCGTCGTCCTGGAACGAGAACACGCCCTCGTTCGGACGGTCGAGGTCGGGCAGGAATTTCCCCAGCGCCTCGGTGTATTCGATGAACGGGGTCTCCAGCGCCTCGAAACCGTAGAGCTCGAAGCTGGCCCGGATCGTCTCCAGCATCCGTTCCTGCGCCGCGATCTCGTCGGCACGGCGGTCGACGAGGCCGCGTGGGAGCCGGGGCTTCAGGGTGTCGGCCTTAGGGGAGGCGACCTTGGGGGAGGCGGCCTTGTTGGATTCGGCCTGGGCCATGATGCGTTGCGTCCGGGGCGGGGCGGGGGTGGCCGGGCTCTAACGCAGGGTGGGGCAGGGCGGCAAGCGGGCGGGGTCAGCCCCACAGCTTCAAGGCCAGCAGGGCAGCCAGGCTCAGGATCGCCAGCGGCATCTGCATCGGGCGAAGGCGCGCCATGAACAGCGGCGCCTCGCCGCGACGGGCCGCGATGGGATCGAGGATGGCGATGGCGGCGAACCCGGTCATCAGCAGGAGCAGCGCGACCGGCGGCATCCCGAACGCGACGGCCAGGAGGGCGGCGAAGCCCAGCCCGAACAAGCCGAGCATGGTGGCGATCTGCGCCATGGTCTCCCCGCCCTCGGTGCGGAAGCTGAGGCCACGGCGGACCCCGGAGAGGAACAGCAGGATCGCGCAGCCCCACAGGATGGTGAGGACCGTCACCCGCTCGCCAGCCTGGCCGCGCAGCCACCAGGCGAGGCCGGCGCCCGCCACGAGGGGCAGCATCGGACCGAAGCCGAAGACGACGGCGAGGGCCGGCACCTCCGGGCGCTCGGTGACGGTGATCCTGCGCGCGTCCTCTTGCATCCGCAACTGAGCCCCGTTTGCCCGGACGCCAACCGGCGGAGGGTGGACGGGTTCCTCCGCCCAGGCCCTCGGCAGGGCCGGCCTACGATCAGAGCACAAAAGAAGGCCGGCGCGCCTTGCGGCGGCCGGCCTAGTTCAGAACCGGATGGGACGCTTGGCGTTCAGGACGCCAGCGGCTGGCCCTCGCCGCCCTGCTGCTGAGCCTCGAATGCCTTCTGGCGGTAGAGGCCCACGAAGTCGATCGGATCGATGTACAGGGGCGGAAAGCCGCCGTTGCGCACCGATTCGGCGATGATCTGGCGGGCGAACGGGAAGAGCAGGCGCGGGCACTCGATCATGACGGCGGGATGGAGCTGATCCTCCGGGATGTTGCGCATGCGGAACACGCCCGCATAGGTCAGCTCGAAGGCGAACAGCACCTCGCCGGAGATCTTGGCGTCGCCCTCGAGCGTCAGCTCGACTTCGAAATCGGCCTCGGCCAGCTGCTTGGCGTTGACGTTGACCTGGATGTTGATCTGCGGGCCGCCGCCCTCCTGAGGCTGGAGCGAGCGCGGGGCGTTCGGATTCTCGAAGGAGAGGTCTTTGGCGTATTGCGCCAGGGCGTTGATGGCGGGCGCGAGGTCTTCGGGCTGCGCCGTGGCGCCACCGTTGCCGTTCGGTGCCGGGGTGTCGGCCATGGCGTGTCGTCCTCTTTCGGATCAGGGCTGTTCGGCACCGCCCATCAGCGCGGCCGGGTGCCTTCCGTTCGAGAGCGCGCTATCACGGGGGATCGGCGCGAACAAGCCGATGGACCATGTCGACCCCGCGGGACGGGTGGTGGAACCGGTGACGCCCACGCCCCATATGGCGAGAGGACGCGCCACACGGCGATCGAGCGTCTTCGGCTCGCTCCTTGCGCTTCGCTCGGCTAAAGGCGGTGGCTGCGAGCGGCGGGACCGGTTCCCGAACGAGCGCGACACGCGCGGATACATCTGACGGCCACGAACGGATCGGTGATGCAGGATTCTCTCGACGCGACGACATTGATCTTCCTGGCGCTCGCGGTGTTCGTGATCTGGCGCCTGCGCTCGGTGCTCGGCCAAAAGACCGGGACGGAGCGCTCGCCCTTCAAACCGGTGGACCGCAACCAGACACCGGTGGCACGAAAGGAGGGCGATAACGTCGTACGCCTGCCCGGAGCCGATCGCGTCGCGCCTCCCCCGCAGGCCGCGGCGCCCGAACCGCGGGATTGGCGCGGCTTCGCCGAGCCCGGCTCGTCCGTGGCAACCGGCCTCGAGGCCGTGGTCCAGGCCGAGCCCGCCTTCGATCCGCGCGTCTTCCTCGATGGCGCCAAGAGCGCCTATGAGGCCATCGTGATCGCCTTCGCCAAGGGCGACCGCAAGACCTTGCGGATGCTATTGTCGAAGGAGGTGTGCGAGGGCTTCGAGCGCGAGATCACCGAGCGAGAGGCCCGGCGCCAGGTGCTGGAGACCACCTTCGTCTCCCTCGACAAGGCCGAGATCGTCGCCGTCGAGGTGAAGAACCGCGTGGCGCAGGTCACCGTGCGTTTCCTCTCGCACCTCATCACGGCGACCCGGGACGCCGACGGCAAGGTGGTGGACGGCAGTGCGGAGGCCGTCGTTGAGGTTCCCGACGTCTGGACCTTCGCCCGCACGCTCGGCACCCGCGATCCGAACTGGCAGCTCGTCGCCACGGAAGCCGGCGCCTGATCCTGCCGCCGTGCCCGGACCCTCTCAGCCTCTCCTTGCCGGGAGCGTCCTCGCAGCCCTGACCTGGTCCGGCCTCGCGGTCGCCCAGGCGCCTTTGAGGGTCGGTGATGCGATCCTCGAACCCGTCGCCGCATCCGCATTGGCGGGGTTTCCGGGCGCGGATCCCGCGGCCGCCCTCGATCACTTCCGCCGGAACTGCTCGGGTCCCATCGTGGCGATCCCTGCCACCGCGCAAGGGTCGGCCGAGGATCTGGCCGGGGCCTGCGAACGCGCGCAGGGCACTGCGCCCGACGGAGCGGCCGCCTTCTTCACGCAGGCCTTCGATGCCTACCGCATCCTGCGGCCGGGCGAGGGGGGTACCTCGCGACGGACCGGGTTCCTCACCGGCTATTTCGAGCCGGAGCTGACCGGGTCCCTCACGCCCGGCGACGGGTTCGCGACCCCCGTTCTGGCGCGCCCCGACGATCTCGTGAGCCTGAACCCCGGGGAAACGCTGCCAGGCCTCGACTCCGGCCTTCGCGCCGCGCGCCGGACGCCCGACGGGTTCGCGCCCTATCCCGATCGGGCCGCCATCGAGGATGGGGCGCTGGGTGAACGCGCCCGGCCGCTCCTCTACCTGCGCGATGCGGTCGACCTCTTCGTGCTGCAGGTCCAGGGCTCCGGCCGGGTCCGCCTGCCCGACGGCCGCGCCGTCCGGGTGCTCTATGACGGCCGCAACGGCCAGCCCTACACCTCCATCGCCAAGCGCATCGTCGCGGAAGGCCATCTGCCCCTAGAGGGCCTGACGCTGGCCCGCTGGACGTCCTGGCTGCGGGCGAATCCGGACGCTGCCCGACGGCTGATGCGCGCCAATGCCTCCTACATCTTCTTTCGCCTCGCCGAGGTGGCAGACTCCCGGCTCGGCCCGCCGGGGGCGGCGGGTGTACCGCTGGTGCCTGGCCGCAGCCTCGCGGTCGATGCCAATCTGTGGCGATACGGGCTACCGTTCTGGCTGGAAGGCACCTTGCCCGGCTCCTCCGAGCCCGGCCGTCTCGTCGTCGCCGCCGACACCGGCTCGGCCATCGTCGGTCCGGCCCGAGGCGACCTCTATCTCGGAACCGGCGAAGCTGCGGGGGTCGTGGCCGGCAACCTGCGCGATGCCGTCGGCTTCGTCGTACTGCTGCCCAAGCCTCACCAGGGCCTCACGAAAGAGCCCGCCAAGGCGGGTCCAGAGCCCGTGTCGGCCCAGCCATGAGGCCGCCGCGACGCTCCCGCTCGCTCTCGGGCGAAGACGCACGATTGTGGAGCGCCATCGCTCGCCTGATCACGCCCCTAAAGGGCAAGGCCTCCCCGAAGGATCATGCCTCGCCCCCGCCGCCGATCGCGGACACGAAACCACCGGTCGCGGTCCGGCCCTTGCCGGATCCGATGATCAAGCTGCCGCCGAAGCCGCCTGCAAAACGCATCGTGCTCAAGCCGACGCCGCTTCCCTCGCCCGCCGTACCCGTCATGAAGCCGGCGCCGCCTCCCGCCCCAGGGCTGGAGCGCCGGACCCGCCTGGCCCTGCGCCGGGGCGCCCTGCAGGTCGATGCGCGGATCGATCTCCACGGGATGTATCAGGCCCAGGCCCACAACGCCCTGGTGGGGTTTCTGATGCGGGCTCAGGCCTTGGGCCACACCCACATCCTCGTCGTCACCGGCAAGGGCGGAGAGACCAGGGGCCTCGCCTACGACGACGCCTTCTCCGAGCGCGGCGTCCTGCGCCGTTCCGTGCCGCACTGGCTGCGCGCGCCCGAGCTGCGTGGCGTCGTGCTCGGCTTCGAGGAGGCCGCCCGGCATCACGGCGGGGCCGGGGCGCTCTATGTCCGCCTGAAGCGGCGCTGACGGGACTTGAGCCCGGCCAGGAAACGCGATAAGGAAGAATCCCTCCTGTTTACGCCGTGACGCATCCGCGAGCCTCCGGGCCCCACGCAGACGATGTGCGGACCCCGCAAAGCGGTCCGATGACAAGCGCCGAGACGGCGCCCGGCACCTCCCGAACGACCTTCGATTCCCGATCTTCGTTGTCTTCCGTCGGTTTTCCCATCCCATCCGGTCTCCCCCAGCCATGACGTCTCAGAACGATGCCCTCATTCCCGCGGCCTTGTCCGCGGACCTGCCGGAGGAGAGCGCGGTCGCCGTCCTCGACGCGCATCGCGAGGTCAAGCTTCAGGACCTGAAGTCGAAGACGCCCACCGACCTGATCGCCTTCGCCGAGGAGGTCGAGGTCGAGAACGCCTCCACGATGCGCAAGCAGGAGCTGATGTTCTCGATCCTGAAGCAGCTTGCCGCCAAGGATGTCGAGATCATCGGTGCCGGCACGGTGGAAGTCCTGCAGGACGGCTTCGGCTTCCTTCGCTCCTCCGAATCGAACTACCTGCCCGGTCCCGACGACATCTACATCTCGCCGACCCAGATCCGTCGCTTCGGCTTGCGCACCGGCGACACCGTCGAGGGTCCGATCCGTGGCCCCAAGGACGGCGAGCGCTACTTCGCGCTGCTCAAGGTCAACACGATCAACTTCGAGAACCCCGAGAAGATCAAGCACAAGGTCCATTTCGACAACCTGACGCCGCTGTTCCCCACGAAGCGCTTCAAGCTCGAACTGGACAATCCGCCCAAGAAGGACTTCTCGCCCCGCATCATCGACATCGTGGCCCCCATTGGTAAGGGCCAGCGCGCGCTGATCGTGGCGCCGCCGCGCACCGGCAAGACCGTGCTGATGCAGAACATCGCGCAGTCGATCACCATCAACCACCCGGAATGCTACCTCATCGTGCTGCTCATCGACGAGCGCCCGGAGGAGGTCACCGACATGATCCGCTCGGTGAAGGGCGAGGTCATCGCCTCGACTTTCGACGAGCCGGCGACCCGCCACGTCCAGGTCGCCGAGATGGTGATCGAGAAGGCCAAGCGCCTGGTCGAGCACGGCCGTGACGTCGTCATCCTGCTCGATTCGATCACGCGCCTCGGACGCGCCTACAACACCGTGGTACCCTCGTCCGGCAAGGTGCTGACCGGCGGCGTCGACGCCAACGCGCTGCAGCGTCCCAAGCGCTTCTTCGGTGCCGCGCGCAACATCGAGGAGGGCGGTTCGCTCTCGATCATCGCCACCGCGCTCATCGATACCGGCTCGCGCATGGACGAGGTGATCTTCGAGGAGTTCAAGGGCACCGGCAATTCCGAGATCATCCTGGACCGCAAGGTCTCGGACAAGCGCATCTTCCCCGCCATCGACATCACCCGCTCCGGCACTCGCAAGGAAGAGCTCCTGGTCGCGCCCGACTCGCTCAAGAAGACCTACGTTCTGCGGCGCATCCTCAATCCGATGGGCGTCACCGACGCGATCGAGTTCCTCATGGACAAGCTGCGTCAGACCAAGAGCAACAACGACTTCTTCGATTCGATGAACACCTGAGACAGGATTGATTTTGGCGAGAAAGCTTTCATTTCGCCGGCTATGAATGAAAGGTATCGCGTCGAAAACTGGGGTCCAATTTGCGGCTCGATGTCCTGAAAGCGAACTTCGAATCGGCCGTGCGATGACCGGACAGAGGTCTCAGCGTCTGGATTCGATATGACACCCGACAGTGCCACGATCTTTGCGCCAGCGACGGGCTTCGGCCGAAGCGCGATCACGGTCATCCGGATCAGCGGCCCTGACTGCGCCGCGATCCTCGACGACCTCTGCGGGCTACGTCCCCCTCCCCGGCGCCTATCCCTACGGGCACTGCGCGATCCCGCCGGTGAGATCCTCGACCGTGCCATGGTCTGCTGGATGCCCGGCCCCGGCACCTTCACCGGCGAGGACATGGCGGAACTGTACCTGCATGGCGGGCTTGCTGTCCGGGCAGGCGTGCTGGCGAGCTTGTCGGCACGACCCGGCTGCCGCCCCGCCGAGGCCGGAGCGTTCAGTCGGCGTGCTTTCCTCAACGGCCGCATCGATCTCACGGAAGCGGAGGCCACCGCCGACCTGATCGAGGCTGAGACGGAGGCCCAAAGGCGTCAAGCCCTGCGCCAACTCGAAGGTGCGCTCGGTCGGCAGGTCGCGGAGTGGCGAACCCGCTTGATCGATCTGCTCGCCGCAACGGAGGCAGCCCTCGACTTCTCGGATGAGGGAGATGTCGACGAGGCTGGCATCGACGCGACCTTGTTCGACAAATCTGCCGATCTACGCGATGCGATCGCCGAAGCATTGTCGGATGGCCGACGCGGCGAACGTCTGCGCGACGGGTTCACGGTCGTTCTCGCCGGAGCACCGAATGCCGGAAAATCGACGCTTCTGAACCTTCTCGCTCGCCGTGACGTTGCAATCGTATCGCCCATTCCCGGTACCACCCGCGATGCGATCGAGGTGCGCTGCGACCTCGACGGCCTTCCGGTGGTCCTTATCGATACGGCCGGCTTACGGGACAGCGTCGATCCCATCGAGGTCGAGGGCATACGGCGCACGCGCGGCCGCATGGATGGCGCCGATCTTGTGCTTCACCTGAAGGATAGGACGAGTGCATCCGGCGGCGAAACCATATCCGGAGCCCTGGAGGTGTGGTCGAAATCCGATCTCGCTGATGCGGAATGCGTGGCACATGGCGTGATCGCGATATCTGCTGTAACGGGCGAGGGGATCGGACATCTCTTCGACGTCATCCGAGAGAAGGCTGCGCAAGCCCTTGGTGCGGGCGACGCCCTTATCACCCGGGAACGCCACCGTGAGGCACTGACACGCTGTTACGGGCACCTCGACCGATTGATCGCGAGCGGCCCCGATGCGTTGCCGGAGCTCGTTGCCGAAGATCTTCGGCTGGCTGTGCGGGCGCTGGGTGAGGTGGCAGGGCAGGTGGGTATTGAGGAGATGCTGGATCGGCTGTTCGCCGGGTTCTGTATCGGCAAGTGAGACAGGCAGGTGGGACGGGCGAATAAGCTGTCGCACCGTTTCACGTGAAACGTTCTCGGTATCGGCCGGAGACCGGACGTCCTCGACCTTGCTCCCTCCTCGGCCGTTGACGCCACCGAGCCCTGCCGCGTAATCACGCGCATGTCCCTCCCCCGTTCCGATTCTTTCGATATTGTCGTGGTTGGCGGCGGCCATGCCGGCGTCGAGGCTGCTGCGGCCGCGGCGCGAACCGGGGCGCGCACCGTCCTCGTCACGCACAAGGCTTCGACGATCGGAGCGATGTCCTGCAACCCGGCCATCGGCGGGCTGGGCAAGGGCCATCTCGTGCGCGAGGTCGACGCGCTCGACGGATTGATGGGACGGGTCGCAGACGCATCCGGCATCCAGTTCCGCCTCCTCAACCGCCGCAAGGGACCGGCCGTGCGGGGGCCTCGCACCCAGACCGACCGCAGGCTCTATGCGGCTGCCATGCAAGCGGCCGTCGCCGAGACAGCGAACCTGATCGTCATCGAAGGCGAGGTCGCCGATCTCGTCGAGCACGATGGCCGCGTTGCCGGTGTCCTCCTCGCCGACGGACGCAGCCTCGGATGCGCAGCGGTGGTGCTGACCACCGGCACCTTCCTCCGCGGATTGATCCATATCGGCGAGATCCAGACCCCCGCGGGCCGGATGGGGGAGGGACCCTCCGTCGGCTTGGCTCGGTGCCTCGATCGCCACGGTTTCATCCTAGGGCGTCTCAAGACCGGGACGCCGCCGCGCCTCGATGGCCGTACTGTCGACTGGTCGTCTCTGGAGATGCAGTCGGCCGACGACGAACCGGTGCCGTTCTCGTCCCTCACCGAGCGCATCACCACTCCGCAGATCCAGTGCGGCATCACCCGGACTACGCAGGCCGTCCATGATCTGATCCGCCAGAACCTGCATCGATCACCGATGTATTCGGGCGGTATCAGCAGCCGTGGGCCGCGCTACTGTCCGTCCATCGAGGACAAGGTCGTGCGCTTCGGCGACCGCGAAGGTCATCAGATTTTCCTCGAGCCCGAGGGTCTCGAAGATCCGACGGTCTATCCGAACGGCATCTCCACCGCCTTGCCGGAAGAGATCCAGCGCGACCTGATCCACCTGATCCCGGGTCTCGAACGGGCTACGATCCTGCGGCCTGGCTATGCCATCGAGTACGATTACGTCGATCCACGCGAGCTCGACACCTCGCTCCAGACCCGGCGCCTTCCGGGCCTATTCCTGGCCGGGCAGATCAACGGGACCACGGGCTACGAAGAAGCTGCGGCTCAAGGGTTGGTGGCCGGCCTCAATGCCGCCCGCCTCGCCGGAGGAGCGCCGGCGGCCGTCTTCGACCGCGCCGAATCCTACCTGGGAGTGATGATCGACGACCTCACCACACACGGGGTCAGCGAGCCCTATCGCATGTTCACCTCCCGCTCGGAGTACCGGTTGTCCCTGCGGGTCGACAACGCGGATGAGAGACTGACGCCGCGCGGTCTGGACTTTGGCTGCGTCGGATCTCCCCGGGCGACGGCATTCGCGCACAACCAAGCGGAACTCCGCGAAGCGCGTGCGCAACTCGATGCCTTGTCGTTGACGCCGTCCCAGGCTCTGGCGCACGGCATCGCCCTGAACCAGGACGGAATCCGCCGCACGGCCTTCCAGCTTCTCTCCTATCCGGAGATCGATTGGCGCCGTCTCGTGTCCGTCTGGCCGCAGCTCGCCACCGTTTCCGCCCGGATCGTCGACCGGCTCTGCACGGATGCGACCTATGCGGTCTACCTCGATCGCCAGCGCGCCGATATCGCGGCCTTTCGGCGAGACGAGGCCCTCGCGCTGCCGTCCAGGCTCGACTACGGGGCGATCCCCGGTCTTTCGAACGAGTTGAGGACGAAGCTGGAAATCGTTCGCCCCGGTACACTCGGACAGGCCGCACGCATCGAAGGTGTGACACCGGCGGCTCTGACGCTGCTTGCCGCGCATGCACGCCGTGTCGTGCCGGCATCGACCTTGCGCACCTGATGCCGTCCCGAAGCGCGCGAGAGCGGGTCTTGTCCGACGCGTCTGTTTCACGTGAAACGGCAGCAGCCCTCGATGTCTATGTCGAGCAACTGCGCCGCTGGCAGACCGTCAAGAATCTGGTCGGCCCGGCCACGATGGCCAACGTGTGGACGCGCCACGTCGCCGACGCACTCCAGCTTCTCGCTCTCGCGCCAAAGGCGACCCGGTGGCTCGATCTCGGCTCAGGTGCCGGAATTCCCGGCTTGATCCTGGCCATTGCGGGTCGAGACCGGAACGGCTTTCAGGTCGATCTCGTGGAAAGCAACGCACGCAAATGCGCTTTTCTCCTGGAGACCGCCCGTCTGACGGGGGCGCCCGCCCGGGTCCACATTGCCCGCATCGAGGACATCATCGCCCGTCATACGGGAACGGATGTCGTCTGCGCCCGAGCGCTCGCGCCATTGCGCCAGTTGCTGACCTGGACGGCGCCGCTGTTGACAACAG
>NZ_CAXUJR010000025.1:31848-41271 GCF_964251405.1 uncultured Methylobacterium sp. | reverse complement strand
ATCTGCCGCAAGAACCGGTAGCCTGGGCCGGCGGCGAGGGTCATATGGACTTCCGCCGCCTCGAGGGGAGATGGCGGGGCCTGCGAAGGTCCAGCATGGACGATACGGCGCGCAACCTGGATTCGCCGCAGCCTTCTGGCAAGGCGTTTCCCGTTCCCTACCCCACCATCGCAGGCGAATCGTGACAATGTCCTCGGTCAGCATCCAGAGCGTGCCCTTCGACACCGCCGCCGAGATCGCACGGCTGTCGGACGAGTTGCACGGCCGGGCGGGCGCCATCGTCACTTTCAGCGGGCTCTGCCGCGACGAGGAGGGACGCCTGACCGGGCTCGAACTCGAACATTATCCCGGCATGGCCGAAGCCGAGATCGAGCGGGTGGTGGAAGAGGCGCGGGCGCGCTGGCCGCTCCAGGGCGTGCGCGTCATCCACCGTCACGGCCTCGTGGCGCCGGGCGACGGCATTGTCCTCGTCGTGACGGCATCCGGCCACCGCATCGCCGCGTTCGAGGCGGCGAGCTTCCTGATGGACTACCTCAAGACCCGCGCTCCGTTCTGGAAGCGCGAGCATCTGGCGGACGGGACCGTGGGCGGCTGGGTCGAGGCGGCGCAGGCCGACGATGCCGCGGCGGAGCGTTGGGCGGGGCGCTAGGACCATCACGGTTCGTTCGGGTTCCGAGAGTCGGATGCGCTTCGGCGCGCCGAACGGCCGAACCTTTGTGCTGCAACGCCGGAAACTTGTGCGCCCGATGGTTGTGGCCCGACCCCTCGTGGATTGACCACGGCCCCGTCTATGGGACATTCCAACGTGAGCCGACGCGAGGTTGAGCTGACGCCAGGGCACGGGACGGACGAACCCCACGATGGAATTCTTCGCCCAGCAGTTCATCAACGGCCTGACGCTGGGCTCGATCTACGGCCTCATCGCCATCGGCTACACCATGGTGTTCGGCATCATCGGCATGGTGAACTTCGCCCATGGCGACGTCTTCATGCTCTCGGCCTTCATCGCGCTGATCGTCTTCCTGGCACTCACCACCTGGGTCGGCCTCGTCTCGGTGCCCCTCGTCTTCGTCATCGTGCTCGTCTGCGCCATGGCGCTCACCGCACTGTGGGGCTGGGCGATCGAGCGAGCCGCCTACCGGCCGTTGCGCGGCTCGTTCCGCCTCGCGCCGCTGATCTCGGCCATCGGCGTCTCGATCTTCCTGTCGAACTTCGTGCAGGTGGTGCAGGGCGCGCGCAACAAGCCGGTGCCGCCCCTCGTGCGTGACGTCATCGTGCTCTACCAGCGCGACGACTACATGGTGACCCTGTCCTACAAGCAGGGGCTGATCATGATCACCACCGCGGTGCTGCTCGCCGGCTTCTGGTACCTCGTCCAGAAGACGCCGTTCGGCCGCGCCCAGCGGGCCTGCGAGCAGGACCGGCGCATGGCAGCCCTCCTCGGCATCAACGTCGACCGCACGATCTCGCTGACCTTCGTGCTCGGGGCGGCCTTGGCGGCGGTCGCCGGCACGCTCTACCTCCTCTATTACGGCGTGGTCTCGTTCTCCGACGGCTTCGTGCCCGGCGTGAAGGCCTTCACGGCCGCGGTGCTCGGCGGCATCGGCTCGCTGCCCGGCGCGGTCATCGGCGGCCTCATCATCGGCCTTATCGAGACGTTCTGGTCGGCCTATTTCTCCATCGAGTACAAGGACGTGGCCGCCTTCCTGATCCTCATCATCGTGCTCATCTTCAAGCCGTCCGGCATCCTGGGGCGGCCGGAAGTGGAGAAGGTCTGACGTGGCGCAGGGCTCCATCCTCCCCGCCGCCGGGGCATCCGTGGTCCGCCGCGAGGCTTCGCCGTACCCCGAGATTCTCAAGGACGCCGCGCTCTTCGCCCTCGTCACCCTGGGCCTGAGCATCCCCATCGTCGCGATCCGCACCGATCTCGGCCAGGGCTCGGGGCTCTTCCTCACCACCCGCTGGGGCGTCGTCGCCCTCCTGTGCGGCGCGGTTTTCCTCCTGCGGCTCGCCCAGCGCCTCGTGCTGCTGCGGGTCGGGCAGCGCCGCGTCGCGGCCGAGGCACGGGTCGCGGCGAGCGGCCTTCCCGCACCGGTGAGCCGGATCGCCGCCCTCCTCGGGCCGCTGACGCTGGGGCTCGCTCTCACCCTTCCGCTCCTCGCCGTCATCGGCGGCGGTGGCCTGAGCGAGGGCCGCTACTGGATCGATCTCGGCATCCTCATCCTCACCTACGTCATGCTCGGATGGGGCCTCAACATCGTGGTCGGCCTCGCCGGCCTGCTCGACCTCGGCTACGTCGCCTTCTATGCGGTGGGGGCCTACACCTACGCCCTGTGCGCCACGGTGTTCGGGCTGTCGTTCTGGATCTGCCTGCCGCTCGCCGGCCTGTTCGCCGCGGCCTTCGGCGTGCTGCTCGGATTCCCGGTGCTGCGCCTGCGCGGCGACTACCTCGCCATCGTGACCCTGGCGTTCGGCGAGATCATCCGCCTTGTCCTCATCAACTGGGTCGACTTCTCCGGGGGAGCCGCCGGCATCTCGTCGATCCCCCGCGCGAGCTTCTTCGGCATCCCGTTCACCGCCGGGGAAGGCGGCTTCGCGGCCATCTTCGGGCTCGACTTCAACCCGATGCACCGGGTCGTCTTCCTCTACTACCTCATTCTTGTCCTCGCGCTGATCACCAACCTCGTCACCCTGCGCATGCGCCGCCTGCCGCTCGGCCGCGCCTGGGAGGCCCTGCGCGAGGACGAGATCGCCTGCCGGTCGCTCGGCATCGACACCACCATGACGAAGCTCACCGCCTTCGCGCTCGGCGCAATGTTCGCGGGGTTCGCCGGCTCGTTCTTCGCCGTGCGCCAGGGCTTCGTCTCGCCGGAGAGCTTCAACTTCCTGGAGAGCGCGATCATCCTCGCCATCGTCGTGCTCGGCGGCATGGGCAGCCAGATCGGCGTCGCCATCGCGGCGATCGTGATGGTCGGGGCGCCCGAACTGCTGCGCAACCTCGGCTTCCTCAAGGCGGTGTTCGGCGAGGGCTTCGACCCCAACGAGTACCGCCTGCTGCTGTTCGGCCTCGCCATGGTGGCGATGATGGTCTTCCGCCCGCGCGGGCTCATCTCCGAGCGCGAACCCTCCGTGCGGCTGGCGGAGCGGGCACGATGAGCCAGGATACCAAGCTGGCGGATCCGATCCTCGTCGTCGACCACCTCACCATGCGCTTCGGCGGCCTCGTCGCCGTCGACGACCTCTCCTTCGAGGTCGGGCGCGGCGACATCACCGCGCTCATCGGCCCCAACGGTGCGGGCAAGACCACGGTCTTCAACTGCATCACCGGCTTCTACAAGCCGACCGAGGGCATGCTCACCCTGCGCCAGGCGGGGGGCGCAACCTACCTCCTGGAGCGACTGCCCGGCCACGACGTCAACCGCGTCGCCCGGGTCGCGCGCACCTTCCAGAACATCCGCCTGTTCCCGCGCATGACCGTGCTCGAGAACCTCCTCGTGGCGATGCACAAGCCGCTGATGAAGGCCTCGGGCTTCAGCGTTCTCGGCATCCTCGGCTTTCCCAGCTACGCCCGTGCCGAACGGGCGGGCATCGACAAGGCCCGCGCCTGGCTGGAGCGCATCGACCTGATCGCCCGCGCCGACGACGAGGCCGGCGACCTCCCCTACGGCGACCAGCGCCGGCTGGAGATCGCGCGGGCGATGTGCACCGACCCGGTGCTGCTCTGCCTCGACGAGCCGGCGGCGGGTCTCAACCCGCGCGAATCGGCCGAGCTCAACACCTTGCTGCGCCTGATCCGTGACGAGCACGACACCTCCGTGCTTCTCATCGAGCACGACATGTCGGTGGTGATGCAGATCTCCGACCGGATCGTGGTGCTCGATTACGGCCTCAAGATCGCCGACGGTAGCCCTGAGCAGATCCGCAGCGACACCCGCGTCATCGCCGCCTATCTGGGGGTCGACGACGAGGAGGTCGAGGCGGTGGAAGCGGAAGTCGGGCTCACGGGGGCGCAGGCATGAGAACCCCGCCATGAGCGTCGCCGGCATCAACGTCCTCGTGGAGGAGACCCGCGCCCGGACGCAGGCTGCCAAGGCGCCGCTCCTCAGCGTGCGCGGCGTCTCGACCTATTACGGCAGCATCCGCGCCCTCAAGGGCGTCGACCTCGATGTGAGCGAGGGCGAGATCGTCGCTCTGATCGGCGCCAACGGCGCCGGCAAGTCGACCCTGATGATGACAATCTTCGGCAGTCCCCAGGCCCGCGACGGCACCATCACCTATGCGGGGCGGGACATCACGAAGTTGCCCACCCACGAGATCGCCCGGCTCAACATCGCCCAATCGCCCGAAGGCCGGCGCATCTTCCCGCGCATGACCGTGCGCGAGAACCTGCAGATGGGTGCGTCCGTCAACGGCGGACGCCATTTCGCCGAGGACCTGGAGCGGGTCTGCACCCTGTTCCCGCGCCTGAAGGAACGGATCGACCAGCGCGGCGGGACCATGTCGGGGGGCGAGCAGCAGATGCTCGCCATCGCCCGCGCCCTGATGAGCCGGCCGCGCCTGCTCCTTCTCGACGAGCCGTCGCTCGGCCTCGCCCCGCTGGTGGTCAAGCAGATCTTCAACGCGGTGAAGGAGTTGAACCGCACCGACGGTCTCACGGTCTTCATCGTCGAGCAGAACGCCTACCACGCCCTCAAGCTCGCCCATCGCGGCTACGTGATGGTGACGGGCACGATCACCATGAGCGGCACCGGCAAGGCCCTCCTCGACAATCCCCAAGTCAAGGCCGCCTATCTCGAAGGGGGCCAGCATTGAGCGAAACCCTGCCCCAAGCCCTCCCCCATGACGGCCCCTCGCTCTGGGTCTTCGTCCTCGTCACGGTGATCCTCGGCGGTTCGGCGGCCTGGATGACGGGCAGCGGCATCGCGCGGGCGTGGCGACCGTTCTGGCAATGCGCCCTCGCGCTCCTCCTCGTGGCGGCGGTCGCCCGCTTCCTGCACTACGCCCTGTTCGAGCAGCCGCTCCTGTCGGGCGCAGGGTTTGCTCTCGATGCGATCGTCATCGTGCTGATCGGTGCCGCGGGCTATCGTGCCACACGCGCCCGGCAGATGACGACGCAGTACCGTTGGCTCTACGAGCGGACGGGACCGCTGACCTGGCGCACGCGCGATCCATCGGGGTCCCGCTGAGCGGGGTCCATGCTTTCAAGCGGCCGGCATGCCGGCCTGGAGGGGAAACAACCATGAAAACACTGCTCTCGGCCGGCGTCGCGCTCGGCCTCGTCATGGCGGCCTCAGGGGCCTACGCGGACATCAAGATCGGGGTTGTCGCCCCGATTACCGGTCCGAACGCGGCCTTCGGGGCGCAGATCAAGAACGGCGCTGCCCAGGCGATCGAGGACATCAACAAGGCCGGCGGCGTCAACGGCGAGAAGCTGATCCTGTCGGTGGGAGACGACGCCTCCGATCCCAAGCAGGGCGTGTCGGTGGCCAACAAGTTCGCCTCGGACGGGGTGAAGGTCGTGGTCGGCGCCTTCAACTCCGGAGTCTCGATCCCGACCTCGGACGCGCTGCAGGAAGCGGGGATCATCCAGGTCAGCCCGGCCTCCACGGCGATCAAGTTCACCGAGCGCGGCAACTGGAATACCTTCCGCACATGCGGGCGCGACGACCAGCAGGGTGGCGTGGCCGGCGCCTATCTGGCCGACAAGTTCAAGGGCAAGAAGATCGCCATCGTCCACGATAAGAGCCCCTACGGGAAGGGCTTGGCCGACGAGACCCTGAAGGCGCTCAAAGCCAAGGGCGGCACCAACGTGATCTACGAGGGCATCAACCCGGGCGAGAAGGATTTCTCGGCCCTCGTCTCGAAGCTCAAGCAGGCCGGGGTCGACGTCGTCTATTTCGGCGGCCTCCACACGGAAGCCGGCCTCATCATCCGCCAGATGCGCGACCAGAGTCTGAACGCGCCGCTCATGGGCGGCGACGGCATCACCGATCGGGAGTTCGTGCAGATTGCCGGGCCGGGCGCGGAGGGCAGCTACATGACCTTCTCGCCGGATGCGCGCAAGAACCCCAAGGCCAAGGCCATCGTAGACGCCTTCAAGGCGCGCAAGATCGATCCGGAAGCCTACACGCTCTATTCCTACGCCGCCGTGCAGATCCTGCAGGCCGCGATGACGGCGACGAAGTCGTCGGACGGCAAGAAGATTGCCGACTACATGCATCAGGGCAAGCCGTTCGACACGGTTATCGGCGACATCTCCTTCGACAAGAAGGGCGACATCACCCGGCCGGACTACGTGATGTACGTCTGGAAGAAGGGTCCCGACGGCTCGATCAACTACGCCGGCAACGAGGTCCAGTAGCCCTTCCGCCGTACCTCACGAGCCGGCTCTGGATCGTCCGGAGCCGGCTCTTCCCAATGGCCTCACGCATTCAGGCGTATCGGCCCTGGCGGCGTTCCGGATTTCCGGATGAACGGTCGACGATCGCGGGGCAGAGAGACTGCGCGGCGCTCAGGCCGCGAGGGCGCGATTCACCGTCGAGCGGAGATCCGCCAGCGAGAACGGCTTCGTCAGCACGTCGGTGACGATGGCGTCAAGGCCCCGCGCACGCTCGCGCTGGTCGGCAAAGCCCGTCATCAGCAGGATGGTCAGAGCGGGGAAGTCCCGCTTGGCGGCAAGCGCCAAGGCGATGCCGTCCATGAGCGGCATGCGGATGTCGGTGAGCATGAGGTCGAAGTCGCCGGCGGCCTCCGTCAGGCGGTCGAGGCCGTCGCTGCCGTCGCTGGCCGTGACGACGGCATGGCCGTCGATCTCCAGCCCCCGCTTCAGGAAGCCCCGGATCGTCTCTTCGTCATCCACGAGCAGGATGCGGGCCATCGACACCGTTTCGAAATTGCAACGTCGGCCATCCGACGCTTGGCTCAGACACGCAAGCAGGATGCCGGCTGTCAAGCGTTCGGCATGTCAACGCCGTATGACTTCGGAGGGTTGCGCCGAAATGCCGCCGGACTACTCCGAAAGGCGTAGGCGGTCAGGTTCCGCCGAACAGGTCCGGCTCGCTGCTGTCGAAATCGACGACGCCGACGAAAGGCAGCTGGCGATAGGCATGCGCGGCATCCATGCCGTAGCCCACCACGAAGGCATCGGGGCAAGCGAATCCGACGAAATCGGCGTCGATCGTCACGGCACGCTTGCCGGGCTTTTCCAGGAGCACCGTCGTCATCACCCGCTTCGCGCCGCGCGCCATCAGCAGGTCCTTGGCGAAGACGAGGGTGCGGCCGGATTCGAGGATGTCGTCCACGAGGAGCACGTCGCGCCCGCGGACCTCGCTCTGGACGTCGCGCAGGATCTCGACCTGTCCCGTCGAGACCGTGCCGGTGCGGTAGCTCGAGAGGTGGACGAACTCGACCTGCGGCGACAAGCCGGAGCGGTGCAGCGCCCGCAGGAGGTCGGCGGCGAACATGAAGCTGCCCTTCAGCACGGCGACGACGAGGAGGTTCTCGGTCCCCACGGCGCTGATCTCGGCCGCGAGTTCCTCGTTGCGGCGGGCGATGGCGGTTTCGTCGAAGAGGACGCGGACGCGTCTGGGGGGCGTTGTCATCGCGAGAGGCATATCACGGCTGCCCGCGGCTGGCATCGGTCTTCGACGGCGAGGGCGGGTTCCCGCTCGTCGGCTGCCCGGCCTCGGCGAGACGGACCTCGGGGAAACGGACCTGGACCGACCGCCCCTGGGCCGGCGGCGCCGACAGGCTGGCGCGGAAACGGGCGCGCTCGCCGCCGCTGATCGTCGGCCGCGGGGCTGGAATGCTCCAGCGGTAGACCGTCTGGTCGCGGGCGTCGCGCACCTCGATGGCAATCGCCGGGACCGGAACGGCGTCTTTTGCGACACCGACGAGATCGCCCTCGATCACGAGCTGCCCGACCCCGTCCTCTCCGACGCTCTGGAAGGCGACGAGGTCCCGCAGATCGACGCCGCGCAGATTCACCGGCAGGCCGATCGAGGCGTAGAGCGAGGCGCTCTGCGGCATCGCCCGCACGATCGTGCTGCGCCCCATGAGGGCCAGGCCGGCCACCGCCACGAGACCCACGCAGGCTGCTGCGGCGGAGCCGAACGCGCCGAGGCCGGGACGCGCCTTTCGCGGCGGCTTCGAGCGCTTGGCCGAGGGACGGGTCCGTTCGGCGGCGGGGGTCTCTGCCGGCTCGGGCGTCGGTACCGCCGGGCCATCGGCCTCGAGGCCCTCGTCGGCGAGAGCGGCTTCCCAGGCATCGAGGGCGTCCTGATCTTCCGAGCGGTTGCCGGCACCGCCACCCATCGCCGCCATGGCATCGGCGATCTGCGCGGCGGCCACGTCGTCGGGGCTGATGAACCAGGTTTCCCGACAGGCCGCGCAGCGCACCGAGCGACCCTCGGCGCCGACGCGGTCGGTGGGGATCTCGTACTCGCTGGCGCAGGCGGGACAGGCGATCTGCATGACGAATCGGTGCTTCCGAGGCCGGTCGGCGGTTGCCGCTTCGCGTAAAAAGCCTGACATGGTTGTCGCGGAACACGGTTAACCGTGCGTGAAGTCGGGCAGGGAGCACACGTCTTGAGGCATCGGATGACGGGCGGGACGGGGAGCGGCGGAACTCCGGCGGAGCGCGTTCCGGGCAAGTGCGTTTCGGGCAAGAGCGTTTCCGGTGAACCGTGCCTGACCGCGTGACTCGTGCCAGCCTCCTGACCGGCGCCGACGAGCCGGTGGTCCAGTTCGAGAATGTCGGGATGCGCTACGGCCTCGGGCCGGAGGTCCTGAGCGATGTCAGCTTCGAGATCGCACCGCATTCGTTCCATTTCCTCACCGGCCCCTCGGGCGCCGGCAAGACCACGCTGCTGCGCCTCATCCTGCTCTCGGTGCGCCCGACCCGCGGCCTCGTCTCGGTCTTCGGCGAGGAGGTCAGCGGCATCTCCAGCGAGACCCTGACCTCCCTGCGCAGGCGCATGGGGGTGGTGTTCCAGGACTTCCGGCTCCTCGACCATCTCACCACCTACGAGAACGTGGCGCTGCCCCTGCGCGTCCAGGGCCGGGCCGAGACCAGCTACAGGGCCGAGGTGGTCGAGCTCCTGCGCTGGGTGGGGCTGGGCGAGCGCATGCACGTGCTGCCACCGCTCCTGTCGGGCGGCGAGAAGCAGCGCGCGGCCATCGCCCGCGCGCTCATCGCCCGCCCCGAACTGCTGCTCGCCGACGAGCCCACCGGCAACGTCGATCCCGGGCTCGGGCGCCGGCTCCTGCGCCTGTTCATCGAGCTCAACCGGCTCGGCACCTCGGTCCTCATCGCCACCCACGATTTCGCCCTGATGGACCTGTGCGACGCGCGCCGCCTCGTCCTCGGGCAGGGCCGGCTGACGGTGGAGACGGTCTGATGGGGCAGGCTGCCTCCCCTCCCCC
>NZ_CAXUJR010000025.1:24479-31748 GCF_964251405.1 uncultured Methylobacterium sp. | reverse complement strand
CAGGGCCGGCTGACGGTGGAGACGGTCTGATGGGGCAGGCTGCCTCCCCTCCCCCTATTTCTCCCGTCTCGATGTCCCCTGCCCGTCCGGCGGCCAAACCGGCCGTCACCCGGCCTGCAACCGGGGAGCCGGGGCTGCCGCCGACCCTGCGCCGCAATGCGCCCCTGGTGCCGACCGATTCGGCGGCGAGCCGGGCACTGGCCGCGGTCATCGCGATCCTGACCTTCCTCGCCGCCCTGTGCGCAGGCTCGGCCGAGATGATGGCGTCGAGCGCCGACCAATGGCAGGGAACGGTCGCGCAGGAGGTGACGATCCAGGTCCGCCCGAGCCCCGGCCGGGCCATCGAGGCCGACGTCGCCCGCGCCGAGGCCCTAGCCAAGGCGACCCCTGGCATCGCGGCGGCCCGCGTGTTCTCGAAGGCCGAGGCCGAGCGCCTGCTCGAACCCTGGCTCGGAAGCGGCCTCGACCTCACCGACCTGCCGGTGCCGCGCCTCGTCACCCTCACCCTGGCGCCAGGGCCGAGCCCGGATCTCAAGCCCCTGCGCGCCGCCCTCGCGGAGGCCCTGCCCGGAGTGGCGAGCCTCGACGATCACGCCCTTTGGCTGCGGCGGCTCTCCATCATGGCCAACACCTTCGTGGGCGTCGGAATCGGCATCGTCGCCCTGGTGCTGATCGCCACGGGGCTCGCCGTCGCCTTCGCCACGCGCGGTGCCATGGCGGGCAACCGCGAGGTCGTGGAGGTTCTGCATTTCGTGGGCGCCGACGACGACTTCATCGCCCGCGCGTTCCAGCGCCGCTTCTTCGGCCTCGGATTGCGCGGCGGGATCATCGGGTCGGGGGCGGCCCTGGCCGCCTTCGCGGTCGCCGGCCTCGTCGTCCGCAATTGGCGCTCGGGGCCGGCCGGAGAGGAACTCGATGCCCTGTTCGGCGCGTTCCACATCGGCTGGCGCGGCTACGCGACCGTACTCCTCATCGGAGTGATCGCCTCCGTGGTGACCGGGCTGGTGTCCCGCCTCACGGTGAGGCGGTTCCTGGCGTGAGATCAGGGGCTGCCGGATTCGAGGGTCCCGGCCAACCTTGCACAGGGTGCAGGACAACCGGTGGCGATCGGGGTCGGGCGCCTTGACCGAGACCGCCTTTGCGGGCGACCGTTAACCAGTCGTGAAGCTTTTCGGGCGGAGGATGAGGCCTCCACGACGCCGCAATCGCGGCTTTAATCCGGGAGAATGACTACGCGGATGTTGGTCGACACCACCATGAGCCTTCGCAGAGGCCCCGCCGGGGTCTTCGGCTGGGCCTGGGACGAGGCGCGCAGCGTCGCCGATCCGGTGGCCGCCCGCGTCGCCGCGACCAGCCGGCGCTGGCGTACGGCCGCCACGGGCGCCGCAACGCTCGGCGGGATCGGGGTGGCCGCCCTCTTGGCCGGGTTCCTGGGTTTCGTCGCCTGCATCGATCGCGACGAGCGCCCCCTGGCGGAGCGGCCCGACGCCATCGTCGCCCTGACCGGGGGCGCCCAGCGCATCGGCGACGCCATCGATCTCCTGGCCACCGGCCACGGGCGGCGCCTGCTCATCACGGGGGTCAACGAGCGCACCAGCCGGGACGAGATCACACGCCTGAACCCGACCCAGCGCCACTGGATCGAGTGCTGCGTCGACCTCGACTACCGTGCCCGCAACACGATCGGCAACGCCATCGAGACCCGACGCTGGATGCGGCTGCACCGGTTCAACACCGTCGCGGTGGTGACCTCGAACTACCACATGCCGCGGACCCTGATCGAGCTCGACCATGCCCTGATGGGCCGCGACAAGGTCGTGCCCCACTCCGTGGTGGCGGATGGGGTCGGGTCGCGTTGGTGGCAGAGCCCGGCCTCGACCCGGCTCCTGGCCTCCGAATACGTCAAGTTCCTGGTGGCTTGGCTCCGCACCCGGTTCGAGCACGATCCGGAGACCTCGCGCGCCGCGATCCTGATCGGAGGGCGCAAACCCATCCGGATGGTCTCCGAACCGCTGATGCGCGAGAACGATTGAGGGGGTGGCGACGCGCAGGCTCGGTGCCCGGCCTTCGACGTGACGCCGGCGGGTCCCTAGGAGCCGCGGCAACGGCTGCGGATCAACCCCGAAAACTCCTTCTCGGAGCCCTGCACCTCGGACAGTCGCAGGTTGCGCTCGGTCCCAGACAGGCAACGGCCGTAGACGCTGGCCGTGCGCCGCATGGTCTCTACATGCCGGCGCCAGACCCTGCAGCTCTCGCCTTCGTCGGAGCCGGCCTGTTCGAGCTGCTCGATGGCCTGACGCTGCATCGAGGTCGCGACCAGGACGTCGCGGGCGCAGGCCGTGTCCGCCCCCGATTGCGCATCGGCCGCGGTGGAGGTGACGAGCCCCGCGAGAATCGCCACAGGCAGAGCGAGGCCGCCGCGCATCAAGCCGCCTGCGAGGCAGACGTGCGGGTGAGGAGGGCGTAGAGCGCGTTGGCGTCGCGGGCGGCCCGGATACGGTCGAGGATGCCCGGCTCGCGCAGCATGCGGGCGACCTGGGCCAGAGCCTTGAGATGGTCGGCGCCGGCCCCTTCCGGAGCGAGCAGCAGGAAGGCGATATCCACCGGCTGGCCGTCGAGAGCCTCGAAATCCACCGGCTTCTCGAGACGCGCGACGAGGCCGAACAGGCGGTCGAGCCCGGCGAGCTTGCCATGCGGGATCGCGACGCCGTCGCCGATCCCCGTGGAGCCCAGACGCTCGCGCTGCTGAAGCGTCTCGAACACCGCGTGCTCGTCCAGGGCAGGAAGCCGGCGCACCGCGTGCGCGCTCAGCTCCTGGAGGACCTGCTTCTTGGCGCGCGCGCGCAGGGAGAACACCACGGAATCCGAATTGAGGAATTCCAGCACTGGCATCGAGGATCGTCGCCCCATCGGCGACGCCCAACGGGACGCCGCACCGCATGAACGAGCCCGGGGGAAACGGACGGCGTCCACCCCTCGCGCTCTTCGATCAATCGTCCGAACCCGTGCCCGTTCCCGGGGCAGCGCTCAGGCGGCGGACTCGGGCGGGTCGATCCATCCGATCGCACCGTCGCCGCGGCGGTATACGACGTTGAGGCGCCCGGTGCCAGCGTGAACGAACACGATCACCGGGGCCCCCGTCAGGTCGAGCGCCGTGACGGCCTCGCTCACCGAATGGCGGTTGAGGGTCTTGGTGCTCTCGGCCACCACCGGCGGATGGGCCTCACCGTCGGCGACCTCGTCGTCGAAATCGGTGTCGTCGCCGTCCGGAGCCGCGATCACCGCATAGGCCGCCTCGAGGCCGGCGCCGTCCTGGGCGGCGCCGTGATCCTTGAGCCGGTGCTTGTAGCGGCGCAGGCGCTTCTCGAGCTTGTCGGCCGCCTGCTCGAAGCTCGCATGGGGGTCGTGGGCGCCGCCCGACACTTCGAGGGTGAGCCCCGTGACGAGGTGGATGACGCAATCGGTGCGGTAGGACGTCCCGTCGCGGCGCAGGGTGACGTGCCCGGTGGAACTGGCGTTCATCGGTGCATCGAGGAACTTGCCCAGCGTGGCGGCCATCCGATCCTCCACGCGGCCGCGCAGGGCCTCGCCCAAATCGAGGCCGTGGCCCGTGACGCGTAATGACCCCATGATCCCTCCGGTTCTTCGCCGTGTCGATCGTGAGGAGTTAAGGAGCCTTGAGGGGGGAAGTCAACGCGAGGAATACCGGCGAAGGACACCGGCGAAGGACACCGGCAAGGGACGCCCGCGGCCCGCTCACCCGGTGGCGCGCGCCGTCACCGTGTCCGGCTCCTCGACGTCGCGCTGGGCGGCGGCGCGGTCGGGCAGCCATTGATCGATGGTGGCGTAGAGTTCCGCGCGCTGGAACGGCTTGCCGACATGGTCGTCCATGCCGGCTTCGCGGAACCTGCGGATCTGCTCGGGCAGGACGTTGGCGGTCATCGCGACGATCGGCAGGCGCGGACCCGGCTTGGCCGTGCGCCGGATGATCTGCGTCGCGCTCATGCCGTCCATGCCGGGCATCTGCACGTCCATCAGCACGAGGTCGTAGGCGTTGTCCTGAACCGCCAGCACGGCAGCGGCGCCGTCGCTGACGACGTCCACCCTGTGCCCGCGGGCTTCCAGGACGGCGCGGGCCAGCACCTGGTTGATCTCCAGATCCTCGACGAGGAGCAGGTGGCCGGTCTTGTGGGGAGCCTCGCCCGGCTGCGTCACGACCGTGGCCAGTTCCAGGTCGAGGCGACCGCGCGGCAGGGTCACGGTGAACCAGAAGGTCGCTCCCTGCCCTTCGTCCGAGAACACGCCGATCTCGCCGTCCATCAGCTCGACCAGGCGCTTGCAGATGGCGAGGCCGAGGCCCGTCCCCCCGAAATCCCGCTTGATCGAGCTGTCGGCCTGGCTGAAGCGCGTGAACAGGTGGGCCTGCTTCTCCTTGGGAATGCCGATGCCGGTGTCGCTGATCGAGAAGCGCAGGCGCTCGCCCTTGGCGGAGCTCGCCTCGTGCCTGACGGCCAGCGCGACGTAGCCTTCCCGGGTGAACTTGCCGGCATTGTTGAGGAGGTTGAGCAGGATCTGCCGCAGTCGCGCTTCGTCCCCGATCACGCCACGGGGCAGGGCCGCATCGAGATTGACCCGCACGCTCACGGCACTGCCCCTCAGGGTCCCGCGCATGATCGACAGGCAATTGTCGATGAGGGCGCCGAGCGCGAAGGCGCGTTTCTCGAGTTCGATCGCCCCCGCCTCGACCTTGGAGAAATCGAGGATGTCGTTGACGACCGTCAGCAATGCGGCCCCGGACGACTGCACCAGCTCGACCTGACGGCGCACGTCCGGGGCGAGTTCGGCTTGCCTGTCCATGATCAGGCCGGTGAAGCCCAGGATGGCATTGAGCGGCGTGCGGATCTCGTGGCTCATGGTCGCCAGGAAGTCGGTCTTGGCCTGGCTCGCGGCATCCGCCTGCGCACGGGCGAGGTCGGCGGTCTCCTTGGCGGCGCGCAATTCATCGGCCTGGCGATGCCGTTCGGACACGTCCCGAATCGAGCAGACCAACCCGCCGGGCTGCCCTGCCGCTTCGTCCCTCACCATTACGACGCGGTTCTCCACCCAGAGCCAGTGGCCGTCCTTGTGCCGCGTCCGGTAGGTGACGGTGTCGCGGTCGCCGTCGGCGAGACCGGCAAACAGGCGGCGCACCCGTTCGCGCACGTCCGCGGCATCCTCAGGATGCATGGACTGCGACGCATCCGCGCCGATCATCTCGTGCGGCTCGTAACCAAACACGGCCCGACATGAGGGCGAGACGTATTCCCGTCGAAGGGAGGGATCGAGCCGCACGATCACGTCGCTCGTGGTCTCGGCGAGCATCCGATAGCGGGCTTCGCTGTGCCGCAGCGCCTCGTCCGTCCGCCGGCGCGCCATGATGCTGCGGATCGAGGCCACGAAGCCGCCGGGTTGCCCCGCCTCGTCGCGGAGCAGGCGCAAGGACGCCTCGACCCAGATCCAGTCCCCGGTCCGGTGCCGCAGGCGGTTGACGTTGACGGCGCGATCGACGCGACCGGATCTGAGTTCGTCGAAAATCGTCGAGAGGCCTGCCGCGTCGTCGGGATGGAGCATCGCTTGCGGGCTCGTGCCCACGAGTTCGTGAGGTTCATAGCCGAGAAGGTCGCGCGATCCGGGCGACACGAACAGGCGCTGTCCCGTCAGGTCCATATGGGTGATCATGTCGGTGGTGTTGTCGGCGAGCAGTCGATAGCGCGCCTCGCTCTCCCTCACGGCATCCGCCGCACTGCGTGCGATCTGCTCGGCCGCCTTGCGATCGGTGATGTCGCGTGCGATCGCCACGAAGCGCTCCGGCCGGCCGTCCGGACCGGCGAGCGGCGTGATCAGCACGTCGACGTGAAGGGGGTTGCCCCTCGCGGTGTGAACCGCGGCGTCGAAGCGGACCGTCGCGCCGGCGCGCGCGTCATCGAGCTTTCCCAGGATCTCGACTTGCAGGTCGGCGGGAAACAGGCCGACGAAGGATGTCCCGATGACGGCGGCGGGATCCTCGATCTCCATCAGGCACTGGCCGTTCCGGCTGATGAACTCGAGGTTGCCGTCAAGGTCGAGGACCTTGATGCAGTCGCCCGACCCTTCGACGATGCCGCGCAGGAACGCTTCGCTCTTCCTCAGGGCCTGGCCCGCCTCCATCAGCGGCGCGACGAAGATCCGCCGGCCGGCGAGCCAGATCACGCTGCCCAGGACGGCGACGAGCAGGGCCAACAGCAGCCCGGCCCGCAGGATCGCCGCATCGATCGGCGCTAGCACGGCTCTCCGATCCAGGCTGATTAGCAGGCGCGCATCGGTGCCCGGCAGCCGCCGGTACCCGAAGAGGTGATCTCGCCCGTCGAGGTCCTTACCCTGGAACTGTCCCTCGTCCGCGGTCAGCGCCGCCATCACGGCGTCGAGACCGGAGAGATCCCGTCCGGTGAGGCCGGCGACCGCCGGGTAGCGCGACAGGCCGCGTCCCGCGCCGTCGACGAGAAGGACCGTGGCCTTCCGGGTCCTGCCGATCGTCTCGGCCAGGGTGTCGAACCATCCGAGATCGAGGTTCGCCATCAGGACGGCGGTCGATCCGCCGGTTTTCGCCGGGGCGAGCGGGAGAGCGGCGGCGATGGTCGGGTGCTTGCGCGAGAGGGTGATGTAGAAGTCGCTGACGGTGAAGTGGCCGGCGGCGATCGTCTTCAGGTACCAATCGCGCCTGGACACATCGAGGCCGACCGCGGCCGCGACGGTGGAGCACGCTATACGTCCTGCTTCGTGCACCAGGAACAGGGCCGAGGCCCAGGACCGGGTCCGCTGGATTCCGGTGAGGAACCGCTGGCAGGCATCCGGCGCGGTGCTGACGGCGTCAGGAACGCGCGAGAGCAGGTCGAGCGTCGATCGCGCATCGTCGATGGCGTCGCGGTATCGTTCAGCGCCGGCGCGGGTGGAATCCTGCACCCTCTCCATCGCGCCATCGACGAGGTGCTGCCGCTCGTGGTGCAATTCATGGAACTGAACGCCTGCGAGGGGACCCAGCGTGGCGATCACGAGGAGCGCGAGGCGCGCGCGCAAGCCCAGCCGAGTTTGGCGAACGGACGCAGGACCGGGAGCGCCAGCGGCAAGAACGGACATCGGCGGCGACCTATGACTACGACCGGGTCTGAGCCGACGTCAGCGAAGTGGATCCTGAGATTCCCACCGCATATCAGGTCCCTCAACAGTTAACACACGCTTACCGTGTGACGCCGT
>NZ_CAXUJR010000025.1:4200-24379 GCF_964251405.1 uncultured Methylobacterium sp. | reverse complement strand
CCCACCGCATATCAGGTCCCTCAACAGTTAACACACGCTTACCGTGTGACGCCGTCGCGCTGTCTCAACGTGCGTAGGCGAAATGCTCGCGCCGACGCTCGATGGATGACGGAATCCGCAACGACTCGCGGTACTTCGCGACGGTGCGCCGGGCGATGTCGATGCCTTCGTCGCGCAGCCGCTGGACGAGGGCGTCGTCCGAGAGCACGTCGCCCGGCGCCTCGCCGTCGACGAGTTGCTTGATGCGGTGACGCACGGCTTCCGACGAATGTGCGGCGGTGCCGGCCGCACCCGGGATCGCCGCGGTGAAGAAGTACTTCATCTCGAGGGTGCCGCGGCTGGTGCCGATCGACTTGTTCGAGGTCACCCGGGACACGGTCGATTCGTGCATGCCGATCGCCTCGGCCACGGTCTTGAGGTTCAATGGGCGCAAATGCGCCACCCCATGCAGGAAGAATGCATCCTGCTGGCGCACGATCTCCGAGGCGACCTTGAGGATGGTGCGGGCGCGCTGTTCGAGGCTGCGGGTCAGCCAGTTCGCGGTCTGCAGGCATTCGGACAGAAAGGCCTTGTCGCCCTCCGCCGTCGCCCCGCGCGAGACCCGGGCGTAATAGCTCTGGTTCACGAGCACCCGGGGCAGCGCCTCGGCGTTGAGTTCCACGAGCCAGGAGCCGTCGGGCGCGGCGCGCACGAACACGTCGGGAATCAGCACCTCCACGGCACGCGAGCCGAAGGCGCGCCCAGGCTTCGGGTCGAGGCGGCGCAGCTCGGCCAGCATCTCGACGAGGTCCTCGTCGTCGACGCCGCACAGGCGGCGCAGGCTGGGGAAATCGCGCTTGGCCACAAGGTCGAGGCGCGAGACCAGGGCCTGCATTGCCGGGTCGTAGCGGTCCTTGTCGCGCAGCTGGATGCTGAGGCATTCGGCCAGATCCCGCGCGGCGATGCCGGGCGGGTCGAAGGTCTGGATCAGCTTGAGCACCCGCGCAACGGTGTCGAGGCTGGTGCCGAGCCGTTCGGCGAGCTCGTCGATGGCCTCGCGCAGGTAGCCGGCATCGTCCACGGCATCGATCAGAAACCCGCCGATGAGGCGGTCGGCGGGGTCCCGCGTGGCGAGTTCGAGCTGGGCGCTCAGGTGGTCGCGCAGCGAGATCTCGGAGGTCAGGGTCGCCTCGAAATCGGGAGCGTCGCCGTCGAAGCTGCCACCGGCGTTTCCGTAGGGCGCCGGCGTCAGGGACAGCATGTCCCCACCCGTGGGCGCCTCGCGGGCGGTGGTCGGGTTGTCGTCGGCGAAGACATTGTCGAGGCGGGTGTCGAGGTCGCCCTCGATTTGAGACTGGCTGGCGCCGAGTTCGGTGGCGATCCAGGGCTCGGCATCGCCACCTTCGAAGGATTCGGTCTCGAACGAGTCGCCTTGCCCCGGCGTCTCGGGAACCGCATCGGCACCCCGCCTCTCCGGATCCACCTCGCCCTCGACCCGCTCCAGGAGCGGGTTGCGCTCGAGCTCGGCGTCGACATAGGCGGCCAGATCGAGCTGGGAGAGTTGAAGGAGCTTGATCGCCTGCAGGAGCTGTGGCGTCATCACCAGGGCCTGGCCCTGACGCATCTCCAGCCGTTGCAGCAGACTCATGGCTTGGCCTCGACCCTTGCGAACACCTCGGCTCGACAGCCCGCTTCAAGCGCGGCGATCCGTCGGCATATTTCTTGCTTCTTTTCGTCCCCTCTAGGTCTAGCCCCATCGAGCCGAGACGTCAAAGCGCCTCTCTGTCGATATCCCGTCGCGAATGATTGCGTGGTTTGCATGCCACGGGCCCGCTGAGGACAGTCCCCTCGGCGGCCTGATCGGATCTGAGGTCTGACGAGGCGATCCACGCAGCCGCGCCGGCATCCTGCGACAGGCTTCGTTAACGAGCCGGCATCGCTTGGAGTCGGAACGGCGCGTTAGGGCCGGAAATCCTCACAGCCGGAAGTCCTCGCCGAGATAGAGCCGGCGGGCATCCTCGTTGGCGACGATCTCGGCAGGCGTGCCCTCGGTGAGGATGCGGCCGGAATGGGCGATGTAGGCGCGGTCGATGAGCCCCAGCGTCTCGCGCACGTTGTGGTCGGTGATGAGGACGCCGATGCCGCGCTGCTTGAGGTGCTTGACGAGGTCTTGGATGTCGCCGACCGCGATCGGGTCGATGCCGGCGAAGGGCTCGTCGAGCAGCATGAAGCTCGGGGACGAGGCCAGTGCCCGCGCGATCTCGCAGCGCCGCCGCTCGCCGCCCGACAGGGCGATGGAGGGCGATTTGCGCAGGCGCGCGATGTCGAACTCCTCCAGGAGCGCGTCGAGCTTGCGCTCGCGCTCCCGCTTGTCGGGCTCGACCATCTCCAGCACCGCGCGGATGTTGTCCTCGACGGAGAGGCCACGGAAGATCGAGGCCTCCTGCGGCAGGTAGCCGATGCCGAGCCGCGCCCGCTGGTACATCGGCAGGTGGGTGATCGGAAGGCCGTCGAGGCTGATCGAGCCGCGATCGGCCGAGACCAGTCCGGTGATCATGTAGAAGATCGTGGTCTTGCCGGCCCCGTTCGGCCCGAGCAGCCCCACCGCCTCGCCATTGCGCACCGTGAGGCCCGCCTCGTGCACCACCGTGCGCGAGCCGTAGCTCTTGCGCAGTCCGCGCACCGCCAGGATGCCAGGGCCGCCGCCATCCTCGGACAAGTCCTGGTCGGCGGCGTCATGTCGGGCCGGCGTATCGGCGGCCCTGCGACCGCGGCCGAACAGCCGGCCGATCAGCGACGGAGCCCGGACGGCGGCGGGCGCCGTGACCCGTCCGACGATCCGTGTCGGGGCGGCGTCGCCGGCGGATGGCTGCAGGGCGGCGCTCAATTGGCCTGCGCCCGGGGCTTGCCGGACGCCGCCTCCGCCGGGGCTGGCTTCGGCGCGGGCCGGGCGACGGCGGGTTGGGCGCAGCCCTTCGCGCCGTCCTCCTTCTGCGGCACGAACAGGGCGGAGACGCGCCCGCCCGCCACTGGGTCCATGTTGGCCCGTCCGGTATTCATGTCGTAGACGAGCCGCGAGCCGCGGGTGACGTTCTGGCACTGGCTGAGCACGACGTTGCCGGTCACCACGATGCGCTTGGCCTCCTGGTCGAACACGGCGCTGTCGCCCGTGGCAACCTGGTCCTTCTGCACCACCGTCACCGGCCCGGCGCATTCGACTCGCTGGATGCCGTTCTCGCCCATCCCGCCGGCCGATCTCGGGGCCTCGGCCTCGGGCGCTTCGGCCGTGTCGCCCTTCTGCTTGTCGCCCTTCTCCTTGCCGCGCTTGTACCGCACGGTCATGGTCGAGCACCGGATGGTGCTGTCGCCCTGCACCGCCACGACGTTGCCGGCGAAGATCGCCTTGTTCTCGCGGTCGAACACGTCGAGCCGGTCGGCGTCGATCTTGATGGGTTCCTTGCCGCCGCCAAGCCCGCCGCCAAGTCCCCCGAGCGCGCCGCCGCGCTCCTTCTTGGCCTGGGCCGCGGGCGGAGGGGTCGGCGTCGCCTGAGCGAGGGCCGCTGTCCCGGCGAAAAGACCGGCCACGGCCAGTGCGCGAACGCCCGTCACAGAGAACACGCGCAGGGCCGTCATGGCCGGCCCTCGGCGGGCGCAGCGTCCGAGGTCCGAACGCGCAGCCCTTCGGCCTTCCGCGCGGGGTCGCCGGCGTGGAATTCGGTCTGCACGTTGCCGATGAAGGAGATGACCCGGCCGTTATCGACGACCTCGAGGCTGTCGGCCGTCACCGATCCGCTCGGGACCGTCACCACCACGGTCTCGCGGGAGGTGATGCCGCCGGTCTTGAAATCGACGGCCGCCGATTTCAGGCGCACCTCCTCGCCCTTGTCGGTCCAGAGCCGGATGTCGCGGTCGAGGGTCAGCGATTCCTTGGCCGTGTCGAACAGCCCCGTCGCGGCCTCGATATGGGCGAGCCCGCCCTTGTCGTCTGTCTCGATGCGGCCCTTCATGGCCTGAAGCTCGATCAGCGTCGGCTTGCGCACGTCCTGGAGGGCAGCGGTGGCGGTGACCTCGTAGCCACGCGCGTCCTTGCGGAAGCCGGACAACCGGGGGCTCTCCATCTTCACCTTGGTGCCCGAGAGGCTGACCGGCCCGATCGTGACGCCGGGCGCGATCCGCCCGAACGGGTTGAACAGCGTGAAGGCCGCGAGCGACCCGAGCGACAGGATCGCCGCGGCCGGGATCAGGATGCGCAGCCGGCGGACGCGGGCGCTGTGGTTGCGCGCCCGGGCATGGACGCGATGACGCGACGCGTCGCCTCGCGCGTCGCCCAGCCCCGTCGTCCCGATGGCGTCGAGCCCCTGCATGAATGCCCTGAGAAGAACCGGCGCGGATTGCGGTGCCGCGGGGCCGGGCCTGTCCCGGTCGTCCGCGGATGCGCGCGTGCGGTGGCGAAGTTATGGCCTTCTGGTTGAGGAATGATCAATCATGATCCGTCGCGCATGTGCGGGCGCGCACGGATCCTCGAAGTGCCCGACTACGTATGCGCGAAGATGTCGGTGTCCGGCCAGCCGGCGAGGTCGAGGCGGGCGCGGGTGGGCAGGAAGTCGAAGCAGCTCCGTGCCAGGTCGGTGCGCCCTTCGCGCGCCAGCATGGCGTCCAGCCGGGTGCGGGCGGCGTGGAGGTGGAGCACGTCGGAGGCCGCGTAATCGACCTGCGCCTGGCTCAGGGTCTCGGCGCCCCAATCGGAGGATTGCTGCTGCTTGGAGAGGTCGACGCCGACGAGTTCGCGGACCACGTCCTTGAGGCCGTGCCGGTCGGTATAGGTGCGGGCGAGTTTCGAGGCGACCTTGGTGCAGTAGACCGGCGCCGGCATCACGCCGAGCGCCCGGAACAGCACCGCGAGGTCGAACCGGGCGAAGTGGAAGATCTTCACCACCCCCGGATCCACCAGCACACGCTTGAGCGTTTCGGGTGGGGGCCCGCCGGGCACGATCTGAACGATGTCGGCCTCGCCGTCGCCGCGCGAGATCTGCACGACGCAGAGCCGGTCCCGATGCGGGTTGAGCCCCAGCGTCTCGGTGTCGATGGCGATGGCCGGACCCGGCTCGTAGGCGGCAGGAAGGTCGCCGCGATGGACGCGGGTGATCGGCTGAGGCGGCATAAGAGTGGTTCTGCGCTCGGATCGCGCCGTCATGCGGCTGGTTCGGCGCCTAACATCCCGGCCCAGGGCGGACAAGGTCGGCCCGCTGGCGGCAGGCCGACCCGTTCGGAGGATTCGCGCCTCACTTCTGCTTGGCGATGACCTTGTCCTTGATGCCGGCATAGACGCTCTCGGACAGGATGCTCTTCGAGACGAGTTCGTCCTTGCCCTTGTAGGGGCGTCCCTTGATGATCGCCGCCGATCGGGCCGCGCCGATGCCGGGCAGGGCGTCTAGTTCGGCGGCGCTGGCGCTGTTGAGGTCGATCAGGGCAGTCTTGGCCGTGTCTGCTTTGGCAGCCGCCGGTTTTGCGGCCTCCGGCATGGTCGGGGCCTTGGGCGGGGCGACGGGTGCCACCGTCGGCGCCGTCGGCCCGGGCTTCGTCGCCGGGACGGACGGGCTCGGCGTCTGCGCGAGGGCGGGGAAGGCCGCCAAGCAGGCGAAGACGGTCATTTTGCGCAGAAGCGAAGTCGTCATGGAGATCTCCCGAGCGGCAGCATGGTCTCGACGCCGAGCCGCCAGATCATCATGAAGCACTTCGCTGCTTGAACCCAGGCTTAACGATCTGCATTGCAGGTGAAGACGCCCGGCGAGGTCAGAGCCATCGCACGAGGACCGAGGCGCGTTCCCGATCGCGTGTCGCCATCGCGACCCTTTCGATGTTTCTCATGATGCGTCGGCGCTCGCGATCGGTTCGGACGATCCGGCGACGGGTCTAGCCAGGGGCGCCGTGCCGCGCTATACGGCCGGCATCGAATCTCCGTTTGAACACGGTGCCGAGGTGGCCTTCTCCAGGGAGGCTCGCTCGCGCGCCCTTTTGCCGTAGCAGGACCACGTCATGGCCGTTCCGAAGCGTAAGACCTCCCCCTCGCGGCGCGGCATGCGCCGATCCGCCGACGCCCTCAAGGCTCCGACCTATGTCGAGGACAAGGATTCGGGCGAGCTGCGCCGTCCCCACCACATCGACCTGAAGACCGGCATGTACCGGGGCCGTCAGGTTCTCAAGGTGAAGTCGGCCGAGGCCTAAAGCCGGGCTTTTCCCGTCGCGTCTCGCGACGGGGCTTATCCCACTAGTTCGTTCGGACGATCCGTCAGAGCCGCACCCGCGCCGTTTCGGCATAGCGGGCTGCGGCTTCTTGCGTTCGATCGATGCGGGATGGTCGGAGCGTCGGGTCGGCACTCACGATGAGCTGGGCCAGGAAGCTCGCCAGCGGACGACCCCGCAGCAGCGCCACGGGCCTTTCCGCCCGGTCGCCGTTCAGAACCTCGCCATGCAGGACGAGGGCACGCGCCTGTGCCGTATCGGAACGTCGGTCTGTCTCAGGGTGCCACATCGCATCCGCCTTCCGCAGGGATCGCGGTGGGATGCGCAAGGCTTGGGCCGACGTTAACCTTTCGTCAACCTGTTGATCTGCCGCGAGACGGCACGCCGTCCGAATCGGCCCGTGGCCTGCTCGCCTACTTCTTGGCGAGATCCTCGAGCCGGGACTGCATCTCGGCCATCTGGCGCTTGAGGTCGTCGAGGTCGGTGCCGGCGCCGGGTTGCGCAGCCGTGACCTGAGGCACGGCCGGCGACGTGTTCATGCCTGAGAGCGGCCCGGTGCCGAAGGCCGTGAACATCTTCATGGCATCGCCGAAGAAGTTCATGTTGGCGCGGACCTGCTCCTCCAGGGCGTTCTGGAACACGCTCGGTCCGAAGCTCTGGGTCATCTTCTCGCGAAGCCCTTCCTTGTCGCTGGCGAAGTTGGCCATCGAGAATTCAAGGAAGCTCGGCACCATCGTGCGCATGCTGTCGCCGTAGAAGCGGATGAGCTGGCGCAGGAACGCCACCGGTAGGAGGTTGTCTTCCCCGGCCTTGTTCTCCTGCTCGAAGATGATCTGCGTCAGCACCGAGCGGGTGATGTCGTCGCCCGAGCGCGCGTCGTAGACGAGGAAGTCCTCGCCGCCCTGGACCATGCCCGCGAGGTCTTCGAGGGTGACGTAGGTCGAGGTCCCGGTGTGGTAGAGACGCCGGTTGGCGTATTTCTTGATGACCGTATTATGGGCCTTGCCGTTGTCCGCCATCTGCGGCTGCTCCCGACGCAATCTCTCCCTCGCCCGGTCGTTTCGGCCGGCATGGATGCGTGTCCTGGGATCGACCTTAAGGCTTTCGTCCGGCGACGAAAACAGCAATCTGGCACCCGTCCACGCAGAATAGTGCCGAAGCCTTCCTAGGGCGCCGGGACCGGCACGGCTGGTCGACCGAGACGGCGCTTGACTTACACAGGTCGAGGGCTTTCATCCGATGAACGGCATAAGCGCGCACGCCCTCGACGGCGTCATCGCAGCGCTGACGGACATCGAGGAGACACGTATCATGGCAGCAGAAGACATCGTCATCGTCGGTGCGGCGCGCACCGCCGTCGGCTCGTTCGGAGGGGTCTTCAACACGGTCCCGGCCCACGATCTCGGCGCCGTCGCGATCAAGGCCGCCCTGGAGCGGGCCGGCGTCTCGCCGGACGACGTCGACGAGGTGATCTTCGGCCAGGTGCTCACTGCGGGCGCCGGACAGAACCCGGCCCGTCAGGCCGCGATCAAGGCCGGCATCCCCGAGAAGGCGACCGCCTGGGGCGTCAACCAGGTCTGCGGCTCGGGCCTGCGCACCGTCGCCATCGGCATGCAGCAGATCGCTAACGGCGACGCCACGGTCATCGTGGCCGGCGGCCAGGAATCCATGTCGCTCTCCCCTCATGCGCAGTACCTGCGCGGCGGCCAGAAGATGGGCGACGTCAAGCTCGTCGACACCATGATCAAGGACGGCCTTTGGGACGCCTTCAACGGCTACCACATGGGCACCACCGCGGAGAACGTGGCCCAGCAGTGGCAGCTCACCCGCGAGGAGCAGGACACGTTCGCGACGCACTCGCAGAACAAGGCCGAGGCCGCCCGCAAGGAAGGCCGCTTCAAGGAGGAGATCTGTCCCGTCACCGTGCCGGGCAGGAAGGGCGACACCATCGTCGACACCGACGAGTACATCCGCGACGGCGCCACGGTCGAGGCCATGGCCAAGCTGAAGCCCGCCTTCTCGAAGGACGGCACCGTGACGGCTGCCAACGCCTCGGGTCTCAACGACGGGGCCGCCGCGATCGTGCTGATGTCGGCGTCCGAGGCCGAGCGCCGGGGCATCACGCCGCTCGCCAGGATCGTCTCCTGGGCGACGTCCGGCGTCGATCCGAAGATCATGGGCACCGGCCCGATCCCGGCCTCGCGCAAGGCCCTCGACAAGGCCGGCTGGAAGCCTTCCGACCTCGACCTCGTCGAGGCCAACGAGGCCTTCGCGGCGCAGGCCCTCGCGGTGAACAAGGACATGGGCTGGGACACCGGCAAGGTGAACGTCAATGGCGGCGCCATCGCCATCGGCCACCCGATCGGCGCATCCGGCGCCCGCGTCCTCGTCACGCTCCTGCACGAACTGAAGCGCCGCGACGCCAAGAAGGGCCTCGCCACCCTGTGCATCGGCGGCGGCATGGGTGTCGCCATGTGCGTCGAGCGGGTGTGACGGCGATCTCCCGACGGCGTCGGGAAATCTTGAGGCCGGTCGAAATTTAATACGGTGGGCGCGGCGGCCGGAGACGGTTAGACCCGCCCCGAACCCCACGATACGACCAAAAAACTCAAGAAATTCAGGAGGAAACCATGTCCCAGCAACGTGTTGCCCTCGTCACGGGCGGAACCCGCGGGATCGGCGCAGCGATCTCGAACGGACTCAAGGCCAAGGGTCACAAGGTCGCCGCCAACTATGGCGGCAACGACGAGGCGGCCGCCGCCTTCAAGGCCGAGACCGGCATCCCGGTCTTCAAGTTCGACGTCGGCGATGCGGCCGCCTGCGAGGCGGGGATCAAGGCCGTCGAGGCCGAACTCGGCCCCATCGACATCCTCGTGAACAACGCCGGCATCACCCGCGACGGCGCCTTCCACAAGATGACCTTCGACAAGTGGCAGGCGGTCATCAAGACCAACCTCGATTCGATGTTCACCTGCACGCGCCCGGTGATCGAGGGCATGCGCTCGCGCGGGTTCGGCCGCATCATCCTGATCTCGTCGATCAACGGCCAGAAGGGCCAGGCCGGACAGACCAACTATTCGGCGGCCAAGGCCGGCGTGATCGGCTTCGCCAAGGCCCTCGCCCAGGAGAGTGCCTCGAAGGGCATCACCGTCAACGTGATCGCGCCGGGCTACATCGCCACCGACATGGTGATGGCGGTCGCCGAGGACATCCGCAACAAGATCATCTCGACGATCCCCGTGGGTCGCCTCGGCGAGGCGGAAGAGATCGCCCGCGCGGTGGAATACCTCGCCGCCGAGGATTCGGGCTTCATCACGGGCTCGACGCTGACGATCAACGGCGCCCAGTACATCGCCTGATGCCGTTTCGCGAGACGGCCAGCCGCGGCGGGCCGTCTCGCTCATCCTCATGCCCGCGATGACGCCTGCCAGAGCGACATGGACCGGCTCGGGCGCCATCGTCCTGTGGTCGTTGCTCGCCCTGTTCACGGCGGCCTCCGGCACGGTGCCGCCGTTCCAGCTCGCCGCGATGACCTTCGCGCTCGGCGGACTTCTCGGTTGCGCAACCTGGCTCGTCCGTCCCGCGGGCATGAGGGCCCTGCGCCAGCCCTGGTGGGTCTGGGCGCTGGGGATCGGAGGGTTGTTCGGCTACCATGCCCTCTACTTCACCGCCCTGCGCCTCGCGCCGCCTGCGGAAGCCGGGCTTCTCAATTACCTCTGGCCCCTGCTGATCGTCCTGCTCTCGGCCGGTTTGCCGGGCGAAGCGGGGTTGCGGGCCGGCCACGTCGTCGGCGCCGTGCTCGGCCTCTGCGGGGTCGCCGCCCTGTTCGTGGGACGAGGCGACATTCACTTCGCGCCCGGCGCCATGCCGGGCTACCTCGCCTCCTTCG
This sequence comes from uncultured Methylobacterium sp., assembly GCF_964251405.1. Classification (GTDB taxonomy): domain Bacteria; phylum Pseudomonadota; class Alphaproteobacteria; order Rhizobiales; family Beijerinckiaceae; genus Methylobacterium. The sequence goes on along the minus strand of NZ_CAXUJR010000025.1, from coordinate 14,268 downwards.
CCTGCGCCTTCGTCTGGGCGGGCTACTCGGTCCTCTCCCGCCGGGTCGGCGCGGTGCCGACCGATGCGGTGGCGGGCTTCTGCCTCGCCACGGCCGCGCTGAGCCTCCTCTGTCACCTCGTCCTCGAACGGACGGTCTGGCCCGCAGACGCGATGCAGTGGCTCGCCCTCGTCGCCCTCGGCCTAGGCCCGGTGGGTGCCGCCTTCTATCTCTGGGATGTCGGCGTGAAGCGGGGCGACATCCGCCTGCTCGGGGTCTGCTCCTACGCGGCGCCCGTCCTCTCGACCCTGATCCTCGTGGCTGCCGGCTATGCGCCGGCGACGCCCTCGCTCGCCCTCGCCTGCCTCCTCATCGTCGCCGGTGCCCTCGTCGCGGCACGGGCTGGACAGGGCGGACGGTCGCCATCCCGCATCATCCCCGCGGCGTCGGACGCCAATCGGGCGGGGCCATCTCGAACCCCTCGAAGCTGAAGGCCGGCGAGACCGTGCAGCTCACCAGCGTCCAGGCGCCGAGGCTGGTGGCGGTCTGCCAGTGGCCCGCCGGCACCACGACATGCGGATGCTGCCCGCGGGCGAGGTCGGGGCCGAGATAGCGTGCCTCGGCGTCGTGCCCGTTGGGGCTGAGCGTGATCACCATCGGCGCCCCCGCATGCCAGAACCAGATCTCGGAGGCGTCGACCCGGTGCCAGGCCGAGGTCTCGCCGACATCGAGGAGGTAGTAGATGGCACTCCCCACCGAGCGGCCGTCGACCTCGCGGGCATCGCGAAAGGTCTCGCGGTAATGGCCGCCTTCCGGGTGCGGCACGAGGCCGAGCCGGGCGATGACCTCTGCAGCCGTGAGGTTTGCCGTCATGCTCGTGCCTCCTATGGATTACCGGGGAGCGCGCCCTGCGGCAGCGACAGGCCCTTGGGGGCTTTCGGGGCCGCATTGCCGGCGGTCTCGCCGTCGGAACCGGCGGGCTTGCGCGGCTTGGCCTGGGGCTTCGCGTCGGGCTTGGGCTTCGCCCTGACCGGTTCCGGCTTCACGGGGGGCGCCTCGCTGCACTCCTTGAACGGCAGCCGCGCGAGGGCCTCGTTGGCCTCCGAGACGAGGTTGAGGGTGTCGGGAAGCAGCGTGAGAACCTCGTCCCACCGGATCGCACCGCCGAGGGTGGCTTCGAGAGCCTTGGGCGTGCCGCCGCGACGCAGGGCCGCGAGGTCCGGCCCGTAGGCGGTGGCGCCGCGATCGCTGACCACGACCTGCAGCACCCGTGTCGTCTCCGGCGTCAACGGCCGCAGGGGATTCTCCGCGGAGACGAGGCCCGAGCGGATCACCCAGATCGAGACGCCGGTCTCCGCGGCGTAGCGGGCCGGCTTGCCCTCGCAGAGCACGGTGAGGTTCGGGGGCGGGAGAGACTTCGCCACCGGTGCCGCCGCCATTCCCCCCGGGTTCGCGGTCCGCGGCTGTGCCGCCTTGGCCGCGGGTGGCGGACGCCGGGGCGGGGGCTTCTTCGGCGACGGCTCGGCCGCCGCACCGACCTCGACGTCCGAGACCTGAGCCGTGGCTGCCGCCGCCGTCATCAGCAAGGCCGCCATCGCGGCCGACATGGTCCGTCGCATCATCGCTCGGCGCCGCTGCCTAGCCGACGCGGTGTGGCGGGGTCCGGTATCCTCTCCGCTTCGATCGGTTCGAGGTCGAGCACCGCATTGCTGCGGTCGATCGGGCTCGGGAGCGGCTTCTCGAACTCCTCCAACACACCGTCCTCGCTGGCCTCGTGGATGGCGTCCTCGTGCGGCAGGCGCAGGGATGGCCGGCGGGAGCGCGCCGCCATCGCCGCCACCGTCACGCCGGAAACGGCGAGGGCCGCGACGGCGGCCAGGATCAGAACCATTTCCATGCCGACGACAGCGTTACCCCAGGATCGGGACCGTTGCACGCGCCGAACCGCCCCCTTAAGCGATCGCAGACCGGAGGCGGGACTCTCGGCACGGCGATGGCAACACCCTCGCGTCCCTGCCCCCCCGGCGGAACGGTCCTTGCGTCAGCGAGGGTCGAACCGGCACCAGCGGACGTTCGACAGAGGCATGAGACGCCACACGGATGTCTTCGTCGTCGTCTCATCATCGCGCCGCGCCCGGCATCGTCCGGCATCGTGTCGCGAAGCTCCTAAGGTCCATCGATGCGCATGCTCGACCGCAGCCCAGCCAACGGCACGCCCGACACCGGCATTCCCGATTCCGGGAGCCTGGAGCATGACCTCCTCCGCCTCATCGAGGAATCGCGCGAGCAATCGAGCGACGATCCCTTCCGCAATCCCGTCCTCGCCGTCACCCTCGCGATCACCCGGCGCCTGGACCGGGGCGAGATCGGCGAAAGCGACCTCGACGGATTGTTCGTCCGGCTCCGGGAGCAGTCCCTGGCCGAGCGTGCGGTCCGGCTGCGCGGCTATGTCGGCCTCGGCCAGGACGCGCCGGACGCGGCGATGCCCGCCCGCCTCGTCGCGGCGATCCCGAAGGGGCCGGCCGATTTCGAGACGTTTCGCGGTCTCGTGGACCGCACGAGCTTTGCCGTGGTGTTCACCGCGCACCCGACCTTCGGCATGCCCAAGGCGGTGGCCGCGCTGATCGCCAAGGCGGCGTCAGAACCCGACGCAGGCGCGCGCGCGCCCCTCGTGGCGGAAGCGGCGGCCCTCTCGACCCGGCCCGATCCCGGGATCAGCCTCGACGACGAGTTCGACCAAGCCTGCATCGCGGCCAATCACGGGCGTTCCGCGCTGGACGCCTTCAACGGTGCCGTCCTCGACGCGGCCCGGGGCCGCTGGCCAGACCGCTGGACGGAGCTCGTCCCGAAACCCTTCGCCATTGCGAGCTGGGTCGGCTGCGACACCGACGGGCGCACCGATATCGGCTGGTGGGACACCCTGCGCTACCGCATCGAATCGAAGCGGATGCAGCTCGACCGGCTGATGCGCAACCTTCCCGACGTGCCCGCGACCGGGGTGGTGCGGGAACTGGCGAAGGGGGCGCTTGCCGCCGTCAACCGCCAGCTCGCCGTGGCGCCGCGGCTCGGCACCAAGCCCTCGCTCGAGGCGGTCCACCGCTTCGCCCTCGCCCTCATCATCGAGCGCGAGCGCGCCCAGACCGATGCCGGCCCGATCCTGGCCGGGCTCGCCGGCGCCATCACCGCCGCGGACAATGACGACGACCGCCGCACCATCGCGGTTCTGCGCTCGGGCATCGCTGCGCACGGGCTTTCGAACGCCCTGCCGCATTTCCGGCTCAACGCCAGCCAGATCCACAACGCCGTGCGCCGGGTCATCGACCTCGAAGGCGAGCCCACCGACGCGGCTCAGCGCCGCTCGCATCTCGCCACCATCCACGCGCTCCTCAACGACGTGCAGCCGGTTGCGGTCGATTTCGGGGCGCTGGCCGCCGAGCGCGCCTCCGCCGCGCGGCTGATGATGACGATCACCCAGATCCTCAAGCACGTCGACGGTACCCATCCGGTGCGTTTCCTCATCGCCGAGACCGAGACCGGCTACACCCTGCTCGCCGCCCTGTGGCTCGCCCGCCATTACGGGATCGCCGACAAGGTCGAGATCACGCCGCTGTTCGAGACGGCGAGCGCGCTCGAACAGGGCATCCGCGTCCTCGACGACGCGCTGCGCAACCCGCATTGGCGGCAATACCTCAAGCGCATCGGCCGGCTCACCGTCCAGTTCGGCTATTCCGATTCCGGACGCTACGTCGGCCAGCTCGCCGCGAGCTTCTGGATCGAACGGCTGCGCTTGCGTCTGACCGAATTGCTGGCGCAGAACGACCTGTCCGGCATCGAGCTCGCGATCTTCGACACGCACGGCGAGTCGATCGGGCGCGGCGCCCATCCGACATCCTTGCGCGATCGCCTCGCCTACCTCGCCCCCGAGGATGCGCGCCGGCGCAACCGGTCCACGGGCATCAGGGTCCGCCTCGAATCGAGCTTCCAGGGCTCGGACGGCTACCTCATGTTCGGCACCCTTCCGCTGGCGACCGCCACGGTGGAGCGCATCGCCGAGCACGTCTTCGCCCTCGACATCGCCGACGAGGACGCGTTCGCCGACTACGTCCTCTCCGACGCGAGCGAGGGCGCGGACGAGACCGACGACCCAATCTACGCCGAAGCCGACTTCGCCACCGAGTTCTTCACGGTGGTGCGACAGGACATGGAGGCGCTGGTCGACGACCCCGGCTACGCCGCCCTCCTCGGCACATTCGGCCCGAGCCTCCTCGACCGCACCGGCTCGCGACCGGTGGCGCGCCAGTCCGACGGCGGCGGCCCGACCATGATCACCCATCCGCGCCAGATGCGGGCGATTCCCAACAACGCCATCCTGCACCAGCTCGGCTACCTCGCGAACTCGCTTCACGGCATGGGTCGCGCGGCGGGCCGCGCGCCCGACCTCTTTCGCGACATGCGCCGCGATTCGGTGCGCTTCAGCCGCGCCTTCCGCATGGTCCAGCACGCCTCCAACGTCAGCGACCTCGACGTGCTGCGCGCCTATATCGACACCCTCGACCCGGCGGTCTGGCTGGAGCGGGCGCGCCGCACCCAGCGCGACGCCCGCCGCGACGAGCTCGTGGTCATCGCCACCGCCCTCGAACGGCTCGACCTCGCGCCCAACCTGCGCCGCCTGTTCGGCCGTCTCACCTGCGACTGGCTGAGCCTGCACAGCGCCGCCCCGGATCTCGGCAAGATGTCGCCTCGCCTGACGCTGCTGCACGCGATCCGCCTCGCGCTGATCCACCGGATCTGGTTCCTGGCGGTGCACATCCCGGGCTTCCGGCCGCAATCGGGCATCACCCGCGAGGCCCTGATCGAGCGCTTCCTGCGCCTCGACGTGGAGGGGTGCCTGACGCTCTTGGAGGACATCTTCCCCGTCACCCCGGACCCGACCCTGGGCCTCAATTTCGGCGAACCGGCGGGTCCTCGCGATGTCGGCACCTACGAGTCGGAGCACACCACCCTGTTCGCCCCGATCGGCCGGTACTTCACGCGCGTGCGGGAAATCAGCGGGATGATCCAGCACGAGGTCGGGGCGTTCGGGTAGGCTGTGACCCGGTCAAGAAGGCTCGACGAGGGCGGCCGGCACTTCGGCAGGCCGAAAAGACCGGGACGCGATGGTGCCCTCGTGGATATCGGGTCACGCCGGCCCGACGCCCAACGGCTCCCCGGCGAGCGTGGCCACCGGCCGGAAGGCCTGGAGAAGATCCTTGTCGAGCTTCCCCGTCATGCCCTCCAGGATCGCGAAGCCCTCCTCGCTCGTCATCGGCTTCCTGTAGGGACGACGCTCGATCAAAGCGGCATAGATGTCGCAGATCGTCACGAGGCGGACGAGATCGGGAATGTCGGCGCCCCACAAGCCATCGGGATAGCCGGATCCGTCGAGATACTCGTGATGCGAGCGCACGACCGCGAGCATCTCCGCCCCGTAGCCTTGTCCGAGCAGCATCTCGTAGCCTAACGCCGCGTGGGTCTGCATGACCGTCCGCTCGTCGTCGGTGAGGTGCCCGGGCTTGTTGAGAATCGCATTCGGGATCCGGGATTTCCCGATATCGTGCAGCAGCGCGGCTTGTGTCACGCGGCGACAATCAGCGCGGCGAAAGCCGAGATGCTTCGCAAATCCAGCTGCCAAGTCCGCGACGAGCAGGCAGTGTTGATGCGTGGCGTCATCGAACCGCCAGATGACCTCGAGCCAGGTACGCACATCCGTCTTGCGGAGCGCCGACTCGATGAATTCGGCACCGGATGCGATGAGCCCAGCCTCGATGACACCACCGCTGCGGCCCATCTCGAAGATCCGGGTCAGGGCGTCGTCAGCCGAAGCCACGTCCGCCGCGATGGGTGTCGCCTGGTCGACCTCCTCGGCGAGCAAGGGCGAAAGAGCGCTGACGAGGTTGTAGGCTGCCTGATCGGCACGCAGGATACGGACCGCGCCCAGCGCGCGGGCATAGGCGTTTCCCCGTGGCGTATCTTCGTGCAGCAGACAGAGATAGGGCTCCCGATTGACGCGCAGGCGACCGAGGTGCGAGCGCAACGCCGCGACCGTCGACGCGCGCGCGAAGGAGACATCGCTGATGATCGCCCGCACCGTCCCGGAAGCCAGCCGTAGCTTGGCGTTCTCGGGGTCGAGCACATCGACGAGCAGGGTGGACCCGATCAGGTTGAGGTTTCGCGCGAATTGCCCGCCGCGAGCGAGCGTGTCCGTCAGCAGCACGAGGGTTTTCACGGCATACTCTTGGACAATTCTCTGTCCACTTGGTCATGCCGACCAGAATGATGCCGCCGAAGATCTTGCGCGGACGACGAGATTGTCCGGGCTCTCGAACGAAAGTTGCGACGTTGCTCGCGCAAGGGATCGCGCGAGGCAGGCAAGGACCGCCGAAGTAATCCGGGTCCTTCTCGTTCTCGACCGATAAGGGACATGCGGAGCTCAGCCTCCCGAGCGGCATCGGTCGCCTTCGCGACGGCTGCGGGCAGTTCAGTGCCTGGTGGAACGGATCGAGAAGGCACGGCTCGCCTCGTGAGGCCGTCGATCGGGCCGCGCTCTCCGCGGTGACGGGGTTCCATCCTGATAGGAGGGAGTTAATGAACTCTGTTTAGGAGTCCCGTCTGCGAGAGCGATTATTGTCTAATTGTTGTGCAGAGTTCCGTTCGAGAGATTAGATGGTCCTCAGAGATCCGATGCATGACCATGTGGCCAGTCTCGCTCGATCGGAATACGCACGCCACCCGGTGACGATGCGGCCTCAGCCTTCCATTCCCTCCTCCGAAACCTCGATCGTCCGTCCGTCCGCCAGGAGCCGCCGGTACGATCCAGGGACCGCCGCTTCGGCGGCGAGGCACGCCGTCGCCTCCTCGGCATCGAACATGTCGGAGAACCGCCGATTCTGGACCACGAGGCGATCCTCTGCATCGTACATCCGCAGGCCCAGCGTCATGTGGTCGAAAGCCGTCTCGAAGCGGGCATTCTGCGACGCGATCTCCACGTCGTAGCTCGACGCCTGCTGCGCCACCAACCTCTGGATGAACCCGAACTTCTCCGCGATGCTGTCCTGCATGGCGGAGAGCGCTTTGAGGAGGAGGCCGGTCTCGCTGAACGAGGCGAGAGCGACTTCGGGTCGGTCGGAACGCCATGGTATCGACGTCGACCGCATCGGGCGGATCTCACGTTTCCCGCACGCGGGCGGCATCCTCCCGTGCTTCCGAGCCCGCCCGCACACGCGCGCCGAAGATCGCCGTCCCCACCCGCACATGCGTCGCGCCCATCTGGATCGCGGCCTCATAATCCGCGCTCATGCCCATCGACAGGATCGGCAGCCCATGCCGTTCGGCGATGGCGGCGAGCAGCCCGAAATGGGCCGAGGGCGGATCGTCCGCCGGGGGAATACACATCAGACCCGAGATGGCGAGGCCGTGGTCGTCGCGGCACGAGGCAAGCAGCGCGTCCACTCCCGAAGGAGAGATGCCGCCCTTCTGCGGCTCGTCGCCGGTATTCACCTGCACGAGGAGCTTCGGGGTACGCCCGACGCGTGCGATCTCCTTGGCCAAGGCTGCCGCCAGGGAAAGCCTGTCGAGCCCGTGGATCACCTCGAACAGCTCCACCGCCTCGCGCGCCTTATTGGATTGCAGCGGCCCGACGAGGTGGAGCTCGACATCGGGAAAACGTTCGCGCAGTGCCGGCCACTTGGCCTTCGCTTCCTGCACGTAGTTCTCGCCGAAGATCCGCTGCCCGGCCTCGAGGGCCGGCAGGATGCCATCGGCCGCGATGGTCTTGGAAACGGCGACGAGGCCGATGGAGGCAGGATCGCGACCGCAATCGTCCGCGGCACGGCGGATCCCCTCACGGACCGCCATGAGGCCAGCCGCGACATCGGCGGTCGGCAGGTGGGTTTCGGCCATGATGCCTCCTGGCGATATGCGCGGCGCGGGGTCGATGCGGCAGTACCATCCATGACGTGCCCTGCAAGTGTGCTCCGAGCGCGCATGTGTTGACCCGCGGGTCTCCCGTGCTAGTCCCGCTCCTAACCTGCTTCAGATCAGAACCCGTGGCCGCGAATTGTCGATGACGACCTTGCCCAACCGCCCCGCACCGCCTGAGCGCTACAACGCCAAGGATGTCGAGCCGCGCTGGCAGGCGGCCTGGAACGAGGCCGGCATCGACCGCACCCGCAACGACGACCCGCGCCCGACCTATTACGTCTTGGAGATGTTTCCCTACCCCTCGGGCCGCATCCATATGGGCCATGTCCGCAATTATGCGATGGGCGACGTGGTGGCCCGCTACAAGCGCGCCAAGGGATTTAACGTTCTGCACCCGATGGGCTGGGACGCCTTCGGCCTGCCGGCCGAGAACGCCGCGATGGAACGCAAGGTCAACCCGCGCGACTGGACCTATGCCAACATCGCCAGCATGCGCGCGCAGTTGCAGGCGATGGGCCTGTCGCTCGACTGGAGCCGCGAGATCGCGACCTGCGATCCGGCCTATTACAAGCACCAGCAGCGCATGTTCCTCGACTTCCTGGACAAGGGACTCGTGACGCGCCGCACCGCCAAGGTGAACTGGGACCCGGTCGACCACACGGTGCTGGCCAACGAGCAGGTCATCGACGGGCGCGGCTGGCGCTCGGGCGCCGTGGTCGAGCAGCGCGAGCTGACCCAATGGTTCTTCAAGATCACCGACTTCGCGCAGGACCTCTACGACGCCCTCGACGGGCTCGATCGTTGGCCGGAGAAAGTCCGGGTCATGCAGAAGAACTGGATCGGCCGATCGGAAGGGCTCGTGGTCCGTTTCGCACTGAACGCGCGCGAAGGCGAGATCGAGGTCTATACCACGCGCCCCGACACCCTCTTCGGCGCGAAGTTCCTGGCGGTCGCCGCGGACCATCCGATCGCGACCGAGGCCGCGCTGGCGAGCCCCGACCTGCAGGGCTTCATTGCCGAATGCCGTCGCACCGGCACGGCCCAGGCGGCGATCGACACGGCCGAGAAACTCGGCTTCGACACCGGGTTGAAGGTCCGCCACCCCCTCGACCCGTCCTGGCTGCTGCCGGTCTACATCGCGAACTTCGTGCTGATGGAGTACGGCACCGGCGCCGTGTTCGGCTGCCCGGCCCACGACCAGCGCGACCTCGATTTCGCGAACAAGTATGGGCTCGGCAACACCCCCGTGGTCTGCCCCGAAGGCGTGAGGGCCGACGACTTCGTCGTCACCGACACCGCCTATGACGGCGACGGGCGCATGATCAATTCGCGCTTCCTCGACGACATGACCACCGACGAGGCGTTCAAGGCGGTGGCCAACCGCCTCGAAGAGGAGGTCGTCGCAGGCGCGCCGATCGCATCGCGAAAAGTGCAGTTCCGCCTGCGCGACTGGGGCGTGTCGCGCCAGCGCTACTGGGGCTGCCCGATCCCGATCATCCATTGCGACGCCTGCGGAGCCGTGCCGGTGCCGGCAGCCGATCTGCCGGTGACCCTGCCGGAGGAGGTCTCCTTCGACGTGCCGGGCAACCCGCTGGAGCGCGATCACGCCTGGCGCAATGTCCCCTGCCCGGCCTGCGGCGCGCCGGCCCGTCGCGAGACGGACACGATGGACACCTTCGTGGATTCGTCCTGGTATTACGCCCGCTTCACCGCGCCCTGGCTCACCGACGCTCCCACCGATCCGGAGGCAGTGAAGAGCTGGCTGCCGGTGAACCAGTATATCGGCGGCGTCGAGCACGCGATCCTGCATCTGCTCTATGCGCGCTTCTTCATGCGGGCGATGAAAGCCACCGGCTGGTCCAGCGTATCGGAACCCTTCGACGGGCTCTTCACCCAAGGCATGGTCGTCCACGAGACGTACAAGGACGGCGCCGGAGCCTGGGTGCCGCCGGGGGAGATCCGCTTCGAGACGACGGGCGGCGAGCGCGAAGCGTTCCACGTGAAAACAGGCGATCCGATCACCATCGGCGCCATCGAGAAGATGTCGAAGTCGAAGAAGAACGTAGTCGACCCCGACGACATCATCGCGAGCTACGGTGCCGACACCGCCCGCTGGTTCATGCTCTCCGA
>NZ_CAXUJR010000025.1:0-4100 GCF_964251405.1 uncultured Methylobacterium sp. | reverse complement strand
CTCGCCAATGCGCTCGAGGAGGCGCTGAAGGGTGGCCTCTCGCGCTCGGTCGCCCGGGAAGCCGGAGGTATCCTGGTTCAGCTCATCGCCCCGATGATGCCGCATCTGGCCGAGGAATGCTGGTCGGCCCTGGGGGGCGAAGGCCTAGCGGCGCAAGCGTCCTGGCCGAACGTCGACCGCTCCCTCCTCGTCGAGGACGAGATCACCCTGCCGGTCCAGATCAACGGGAAGAAGCGCGCCGACGTCACCGTTCCGGGCGGGGCCGACCCGGAGACCGTCGAGTCTCTCGTCCTCGCCTCGGAGGCCGTTCAGAAGGCTCTTGAGGGGCGAACGCCGCGCAAGGTGATCGTCGTGCCGGGCCGTATCGTGAACCTTGTCGCGTGATCCGACCGCCGTCGTCCCGCCGCACTGGAATTGTAAAGCTTGACGCGTATACGGGTGACGCAGTCTCCGCGACGACGGTGGAGCGGCACGACGGGATTTTGGGCAGGCGAGTGCGGGCATGATGCGGTTGGCACATCGGGCGGCAATGAAGCAGGCGTTGCGCCTCGGCCTCGTCGGCGCCCTGTCACTCAACCTGTCCGCCTGTTTCCGTCCTCTCTACGGACCCACCGCCTCGGGCGAGTCGATGGTGGCGCTGCTGGCCGCGGTTCAGGTCGACGACGTCAGCATGGCGCAGGGACAGGAGCGCATCGGTCACTACCTGCGCAGCGAGTTGATCTTCAATCTCGACGGGTCCGGCGCGCCTTCGCCCAAGCGCTACCGCCTGAGGATGCAGGGCAGCGAGACGGTGCAGACGCCGATCGTGTCCTCCACCACCGGACGCGCCGAGGCCGGCACGATCATCGGCACCGTGAAATACTCTCTGGAGACCCTGGACGGCATCAAGATCATCTCGGAGGGTGTGGCAACCTCGACCGCGACCTACGACCGCTCGGTGCAGCGCTTCGCATCCTTGCGCGCCGCCCGTGATGCCGAGATCCGCCTCGCCAAGGTGCTTGCCGAGCAGATCCAGACCCGTCTCGCCTCCGTGCTGGTGACGAAGCCCTGAACCGGTTCCTGGCTCCGGTCGCGCGATGACGGTCGTCAAAGCCCATGAGGTCGAGGGACTGATCCGGCGTGGGCCCGATTCGCGCATCGCCGTCATCCTGCTGTACGGGCCCGATACCGGTCTCGTCTTCGACCGTGCCAAGCGTCTCGCGGAGGGCTTCGTCACCGATCCGGGCGATCCGTTCGCCCTGGTCAAGATCGATGGCGATGCTCTCGTGCAGGATGCCGGGCGCCTCGTCGACGAGGCCGGCACCGTAGGACTGTTCGGCGGTACCCGTACCATCTGGGTGCGCGCCGGCAGCCGGAACTACGCGCCGGCCGTCGAGGCCGTGCTGGGCGAGACCTTGGTCGACACCCGTGTGGTGGTGGAGGCAGGGGACCTGGCGAAATCCGCTCCGTTGCGGACCTTGTGCGAGCGCTCACTCAAGGCACTCGCCCTCCCCTGCTACCCCGACGACGAACGGGCATTGGCCGACCTCATCGACCGCACGCTTCAGGACAGCGGGCTGCGCATCGCACGGGAAGCCCGCGAGGTCCTGGCTGCCAGCCTCGGCGGCGACCGTCGCGCCAGCCTGTCGGAGATCGAGAAGCTCACGCTCTTCGCCCGCGGTCAGGACAGCGTCGGCCTCGACGACGTCGAGGCGGTCGTCAGCGACGTCGCCGGCAGCGTGCTCAACACCCTCATCGATGCCGCCTTCGCCGGGCACAGCGCCGGCGTCGAGCGAGACTATCGACGCTTCCGGCACGAAGGCATGGACCCCTCGGTGATGCTCGGCAGCGCCCTCCGGCACGCCCTCGCCCTGCTCGCCACGCGTCTGTCCGGCGAGGATCAAAGTCCCAGTGCCATGGTGGCGAATTGGCGAGGGCTGCATTTCCGCCGCAAGGCGATCGTCGAGACCCAACTGGCACGCTGGTCGCCGGCATCCCTGAGGCACGCCCTGCAGCTGCTGCAGGAGGGCGTGCTGGCCTGCCGGCGGTCACATCCCGAGCTCGCCCATTCCCACGCGTCCGACGCCCTGCTGCGGATCGCCGGAGAAGCCGCGCGCCGGCGATGACGGTGAATCAGGTCTCGAGCGAGACCTTGAAACGGCGGCACAGCCCGTCGAGCTCGGCCTCGGTCTCATAACGGATGCGGATCTCACCGGGACCCGTTCCCTTCGCCTTGAGGGAGACCCGCACGCCCAGCGCCCGCGCCATCGCCTGTTCGAGGGAGCGATTTGCCGTCTCCGCCTCGGCCGATTTCCTCGGGCGGCCCGGCCGCAGGGCTTCCCCGTTCTGGGCTTCGGCAGACGCCAAGGCCTCGACCTCGCGGACCGACAGCCCCTCCGCGACAATCCGTCGGGCGACCGCCTCCGGGTCCTTGACCGCGAGCAATGCGCGGGCATGGCCGGCCGTGATCTCGCCGGCGATCACCCTCTCCTGAATGGGCGCCGAGAGCTGGAGGAGACGGAGCGTGTTGGCGAGATGGCTGCGGCTCTTGCCGAGGATCTCGGCGAGTTCGGTCTGATTGTAGCTGAACTCGCTCATCAGCCGCTCGTAGCCAGCCGCTTCCTCGATAGCGTTGAGATCGGCCCGCTGCACGTTCTCGAGGATGGCGTATTCGAGCGACGTGCGATCGTCGATCTCCACCGTGACGACAGGCACCTCGTGCAGTCCCGCACGCTGGGCAGCGCGCCACCGGCGTTCGCCTGCGACGATCTCGTAGGTGTCCGGAACGCCTGCGAGCGCCCGCACCACGATCGGCTGGATGACGCCGCGGACCTTGATCGAGGCTGCGAGCTCGTCGAGCTCCGGGTCGTTGAAACGCCGACGCGGGTTGCGGGGATTGGGACGCAGGAACTCCACCGCGACCTTGCGCTGGGCATGGTTCTTGTTGGCGTCACCGGCCTCGTCGCCGAAATCGCCGATCAAGGCCGCAAGGCCGCGACCGAGCCGGGGCCGCACCACATCATCCGCCATCGCCACCCGATCTGTTTCCTTTTACTCTACGATATCAATAGTTTAAGCTGCCTGCGGCAACCGTCCCTCTCGCTGGATGATCTCCGAGGCGAGGCGCAGATAGGCTTGGGAACCGGCACATTTCAGGTCGTAGAGCAGCACCGGCTTGCCATGCGACGGTGCTTCCGAGACCCGGACATTACGCGGGATCATCGTCTCGTAGACCTTGTCGCCCATGAAGCTGCGCACGTCGGCGACGACCTGAGCCGAGAGGTTGTTGCGCGGGTCGAACATGGTGAGCACGATGCCCTGGATGGTCAGGCGTGGGTTGAGCGCGCCCCGGACCTGCTCGACCGTGCGCAGCAATTGGCTGAGACCTTCGAGAGCGAAGAACTCGCATTGGAGCGGCACCAGCACGGCGTCCGATGCCGCCAGCGCGTTGATGGTGAGAAGGTTCAGCGAAGGCGGGCAATCGATGAGGATGTAGGTGATGCCCTCCGTCGCCCCAGGCTCGCCGACGCCCTTGAGAACCTGGCGCAGGCGATGGGCACGATCGGGTGCGCTCGCCATCTCCATCTCCAGCCCGAGCAGGTCCATCGTCGATGGAGCGACGAGCAAGCGCGGTACCGCGGTCGGCACCACCGCCTCGGCGAGCGACGCCTCGCCGGCGAGCACATGGTAGGTCGAGATCTTGCGCGAGCGCCTGTCGATGCCGAGGCCGGTCGAAGCATTGCCCTGGGGATCGAGATCAATCACCAGCACGCGCTCGCCGATGGCTGCCAGCGCCGTCCCGAGATTGATCGCCGTCGTGGTCTTGCCGACGCCGCCCTTCTGATTGGCAAGGGCGAGGATGCGCAAGGGTCGGTCCGACCTTTGGCCGGACAGGGACGTCGGAGGGTTCGTCATGTTTCCACGCGGGAGAGGGCGGTGACGCGGACGATCCGCGCGTCCGACTCGGTCCGGCTAGGCACCAAATCGTAGACGAATCTCCACTCTTGCGCGGCTGCGGTCAATTCCGCATCGACGTCACGACCCTTCGGAAACAGCCCGGTGGTGCCTGTTGTCAACAGCGGCGCCGTCCAGGTCAGCAACTGGCGCAATGGCGCGAGCGC
>NZ_CAXUJR010000024.1:27122-42675 GCF_964251405.1 uncultured Methylobacterium sp. | reverse complement strand
ACGTCCATCTCGCTGAGCCGCGGCGCCGCTCGGTCCTTGTCCGAGAGCTGCGCCTCGGCCGGCGTCACCGGCCAGTCGATGGCGAGGTCCGGATCGTCCCAGGCGATCGCCCGGTCGTGCTCCCGGCTGTAATACGCATCGACCTTGTAGGCGATCATGGTGTCCGGCTCGAGGGTGCAGAACCCGTGCGCGAAACCCGCCGGCACGAACAGCTGCTCGCCCCCCGCCGCATCGAGGCGCACCGCGACATGACGGCCGAAACTGGGCGATCCGCGCCGCAGATCGACAGCGACGTCGAGGATGCTACCCGCAAGCACCCGCACGAGCTTGGCCTGCGCCGCTGGGCGGAGCTGGAAATGCAGGCCTCGGATCGTCCCCTTGGGAACGGAGAAGGACTGGTTGTCCTGAACGAAGTCGTTGGCGATGCCGCTCGCCGCCAGCAGGTCCGCCCGGAAGGTTTCCGAGAACCAGCCGCGTGCGTCGCCATGGCGGACCGGCACGACGCGCTTGACCGCCGGAATCTCGGTTTCGATCACCCGCATCGTTTTCCGCTCGCTCGCCGTCGCATCGGCCGCCTTCTCGTGGACTTCGATCTGTGCCGTCAAGTGCGGGCGCCCGCCTCCCGGCCGACCCTCGGACTGCGACATTCGTCCAGGATCGGGCAAAGAACGAATACCGTATTCATTTCAACGGTCTAACGGTCCGTCATCGGGTCGGCTTTCGCTCAGGACCCGCTCCACTTTTGGAACCGATGCTGTATCGTCGCCGGCAATGAACCCGGACGGGCCATGATGGCACCGCGCCGGAATGTGAGGAGGAACGAGACTTGAGATCGACACGACGCGCCCACCTGCTTCTTGCGGCCACGCTGCTCACCCCCTTGTTGATGACTACCGCCGCCTTGGCGCAGAAGGCCGGCGACCCCAGCGGCCTCTGGCTCACCGAGACCGGAGATTCCAAGATCAAGCTCGCCCGTTGCGGCGGCGGCTTCTGCGGCACCATCGCGACCACGTCGGGCATTGGCCTTGATGCCAACAACCCGGAGGCGTCGCTGCGCTCCCGCAGCCTCATCGGCGTCCGCATCCTGAACGCCAACGCGGCGACCTCGGACGGCTACGAGGGCTCGCTCTACAACCCCAAGGACGGCAAGACCTATTCGGGAACCCTGAAGATCAAGGGGCCCAACGCTGTCGAGGTCGCGGGCTGCGTCATGGGCGTGTTCTGCAAGCGCCAGACCTGGACGCGGGTGAACTGACCGTTCGATCGACCGGTCCTCGCCGTCAAGCGGCGGCGAGGGCCTCGGCGATCGCCGACAGGGCGGCTTCGGCGCCGGCCCCGTTGGGGCCGCCCGCCTGAGCCATGTCGCGGCGCCCGCCGCCGCCCTTGCCGCCGAGATGGTCGGCACCCGCCCGGACGAGCGCCACCGCGTCATGGGATCCGGTGAGGTCGGCGGTGACCCCGACCACGAGCCCGGCCTTGCCGTCGGCGGAGATCCCCACCAGGGCGACGACGCCCGATCCGAGCCGGGTCTTGCCCTCGTCGGCGAGGCTCTTGAGGTCGCGCAGCTCCACGCCCTCCACGACCCGCGCCAGCAGCTTCACGCCGCCGATCTCGCGGATCTCGCTCGCGGCCCCACCGGAGCCCGCGCCCATCGCCAGCTTCTTGCGCGAATCGGTGAGCTCGCGGTCGAGACGCCGGCGCTCCTCGATCAGGCCGGCGAGGCGGTCGGGCACTTCCGAGACCGGAGCCTTGAGGAGGCCGGCGATCTGGCCGAGCGTCCGGCTCTCCTGGCCGCGATGGCGGCGGGCCGCGTGAGCCGTCATCGCCTCGATGCGGCGCACGCCCGCCCCGACGGCACTCTCGCCGACCACGGAGATCAGGCCGATATCGCCGGTGCGGGCCGCGTGGGTGCCGCCGCACAGCTCGATCGAGAAGGCCGGCAGGCGGCCGCCCTCGACCGGCGTGCCGTCGTCGGCGACGGGCACGCCCATCGAGACGACCCGGACCTCGTCGCCGTATTTCTCGCCGAAGAGCGCGCGGGCACCTGATTCCACGGCCTCGTCCTGGGCCATCAGCTTGGTGACGACGGGGGTGTTCTGCAGGAGCACGGCATTGGCGATCTCCTCCACCGCGCGGATCTCGGCCTCGTCCATGGGCTTCGGGTGGCTGAAATCGAAGCGCAGGCGGTCGGGCGAGACCAGCGAGCCCTTCTGGGCGACGTGGTCGCCCAGCACCTGACGCAGGGCTTCGTGCAGGAGGTGGGTCGCCGAATGGTTGGCGCGGATCGCGGCGCGGCGGGCGTGATCGACGGACAGCTCGACCGCCTGGCCCAGCGCGAGCCGGCCTTCCTCCACGGTGACGTGATGGACGAAGAGGTCTCCGAGCATCTTCTCGGTGGCGGTGACGCGGACCTTGAGCCCCGTCGCGGACATCCACCCGGTATCGCCGACCTGGCCGCCGGATTCGGCGTAGAACGGCGTCTGGTTGACGAGGACGAGGCCGGTCTCGCCGGCCGACAAGGCCGGGGCCTCGGCGCCCTCGCGCAGGAGCGCCGTGACGATCCCCTCGGCGGCTTCCGTCTCGTAGCCGAGGAACTCGGTGGCGCCGACGCGCTCCTTGACGCCGTACCAGACGGTCTCTGTCGCCGCCTCGCCGGAACCCGACCAGGCGGCGCGGGCGGCGTTGCGCTGGCGCTCCATCGCCAGGCCGAAGGCGTCGGTGTCGACGCCGATACCGCGGGCTTTAAGCGCATCCTGCGTCAGGTCGAGGGGGAAGCCATAGGTGTCGTAGAGCGTGAAGGCGGTCTCGCCCGAGAGGTTCTGCCCGGCCGAGAGGTCGCGGCTCTCCGCGTCCAGGATCGCGAGGCCGCGCTCCAGGGTGCGGCGGAAGCGGGTCTCCTCCAGCCGAAGGGTCTCGGTGATCAGGCTCTCGGCCC
Source organism: uncultured Methylobacterium sp. (assembly GCF_964251405.1). Lineage (GTDB taxonomy): Bacteria > Pseudomonadota > Alphaproteobacteria > Rhizobiales > Beijerinckiaceae > Methylobacterium. Next base: position 39,740 of record NZ_CAXUJR010000024.1, on the reverse strand, counting down.
GCGTCAGCTCGGGATAGGCCTGGCCCATCTCGCGCAGCAGCGTCGGCACAAGTCGGAACATCACCGGCTCGCGCGAGCCCAGCAATTCGAGGTGGCGCATGGCTCGGCGCATGATCCGGCGCAGGACGTAGCCGCGGCCCTCGTTGCCCGGCAGCACGCCATCGGCGACGAGGAACGAAGAGGCGCGCAGGTGATCGGCGATGACCCGGTAGGAGGCGACCGTGGCACGCTCCGGGGGACGTCCGACTGCGTGGCTGACCGCATCGATGAGCGCCCGGAACAGGTCGGTGTCGTAGTTGCTGGTCACGCCCTGGAGGATGGCGGCCATCCGCTCCAGGCCCATGCCGGTATCGATGGACGGGCGCGGCAGGGCGAGGCGCTTGCCCGGCTCGACCTGCTCGTACTGCATGAAGACGAGGTTCCAGAACTCGAGGAAGCGGTCGCCATCCTCGTCCGGGCTGCCGGGCGGCCCGCCCTGGAGCGTCGGTCCCTGGTCGATGAAGATCTCCGAGCACGGGCCGCAGGGGCCGGTATCGCCCATCTGCCAGAAGTTGTCGGAGGTGCCGATGCGGATGATCTTGTCGTCCGAGAACCCGGCGATCTTCTTCCAGAGTTCGGCGGCCTCGTCGTCGTCGGCATAGACGGTGACGAGCAGGCGGTCCTTCGACAGCCCGAACTCCCTGGTGATCAGGTTCCAGGCGAACTCGATCGCCTCCGGCTTGAAATAATCGCCGAAGGAGAAGTTGCCGAGCATCTCGAAGAAGGTGTGGTGCCGGGCGGTGTAGCCGACATTGTCGAGATCGTTGTGCTTGCCGCCGGCGCGGACGCATTTCTGGGCCGTGGTCGCGCGGCTATAGGGCCGCTTCTCGACGCCGGTGAAGACGTTCTTGAACTGCACCATGCCGGCATTGGTGAACATCAGCGTCGGGTCGTTGCGCGGCACGAGCGACGAGGACGGCAGCGCCTCGTGACCCGCCTTGGCGAAGGTGTCGAGGAAGGTCGACCGGATCTCGTTGACGCCGCTCATCGCAATGGACTCTTGATCATCGCCCGCCAGAGATCGACGTCCCGAACGGGAGCCGTGGTGCGCGGACTGCGTTCGGGCCGTCATAGGCATCAAGCGCGGCCAAGTCACGCTTTGCGCGCAACCGGTTTCGCGTCCCGGGGGAGCCGGGTTAGGAACGGGCCGACATCCCGCCTGCCACCTACAGGGTTCACCGCCTCATGCCCGTCGAAATCCGCCTCCTCGCCTGGTCCTGCCTGCTCGGGCTCATCCACGTCATCGCCGCATCCATGAGCGGGGTGCAGCAGCGCGGCGGCTTCGCCTGGGCGTCCGGCAACCGCGAGGGGCGGACACCGGAGGTGACGGGCGCTGCCTCCCGGCTGGAGAAGGCCTCGAAGAACTTCTTCGAGACCTTCCCCATCTTCGCGGCCCTGGTCCTCGCCTGCGTCGCCATCGGCCGCCACAACACGGCGGTGGTCCTCGGAGCGCACCTCTATTTCTGGGCCCGCCTCGTCTACCTGCCGCTCTACGGCTTCGGCATCCCGAAGGTGCGCAGCCTGGTCTGGGTCGTCTCGATCGTCGGCATCCTGCTCGTGATGTGGGGCCTGTTCATCAAGATCCTGCCCTACGGCACCTGAGCGAGGTCGCAGGCCCGCCGCACTTGCCGGGCCTGCCCGCAGCCTCATATCGTCGATGTGCAACCGCCCCGGCGAGAGTGGCGGACTTGTCAGGGAGACTTCCATGCGATCGGTCCTATCGGCCACGCTGCTGGCCGGCATCGCCGTCTGTGCGGCAGCATACGGTGTCCTCGGGCAGGGGGCGGCGCCCGCCGAGACGAAATCCAAGGCCGATTCCCTCGAGAAGCTGACGGGGATGCAGAGCACCGGCACCGCCGAGGCGCCGGAGATCCCGCAGACCGGCCGGCGCGCCGACGCGCTGCGCCGGACGCTGGCCAAGATCAAGCTGCCCGAGGGCTTTCGGATCGACCTCTACGCCATCGTGCCGGATGCGCGCTCCATCGCGGTGGGCCCCAATGCCGGGGTGCTGTTCGTCGGCACCCGCAAGAGCAAGGTCTACACGGTCACGGACCGGGACAAGGACCGGGTCGCCGATGAGGTCCGGGCCTTCGCGCCGGGAATCGATTTCAAGATCCCCAACGGCGTCTGCTTCTCGAAGGACGGGGTTCTCACGGTCGTCGAGCAGAACCGGGTGCTGTCCTTCCCGGCCGCCGAGTTCTTCTACGAGGGCCCGGACGTGGCGGCCGGAATCCTCGTCAAGCAAGGCGATCTGATTCCGCCGTCCGAGGAAAGCTACAACCACACCGCGCGCGTCTGCCGCGTGGGGCCGGACGGTAAGACCTACATATCGCTCGGGCAACCCTACAACGTGCCTCCGGCCGACAAGCGCACGCTCTACGAGAAGACCGGCATCGGCGGCATCGTCCGCATGGACGCGGACGGGAAGAACCGCGAGGTCTACGCGACCGGCATCCGCAATTCCGTGGGCATGGATTTCAATCCGGCCGACAAGGCTTTGTGGTTCACCGACAATCAGGTCGACGGCATGGGCGACGACAAGCCGCCGGGCGAACTCAACCGCATTGCCAAAGCCGGCGAGGCGTTCGGCTTCCCCTGGTTCGGCGGCGGACAGGTGCGGACGGTGGAGTACAAGGACGAGACGCCGCCCAAGGAGGTGGTCTTTCCCCAGGCCGAGCTGCCACCCCATGCGGCCGACCTCGGCATGGTGTTCTACATGGGCAAGATGTTCCCGGCCTCCTACCGGGGCGGCATCTTCATCGCCGAGCATGGCTCGTGGAACCGCACGCAGCCGATCGGCGCGCGGTGATGTTCGTCCCCGTCGACAAGGACGGCAAGGCGGGCGCGCCGACACCGTTCGCGGAAGGCTGGCTCACGGGCGACGGCGAATATCTCGGCCGGCCGACGGACGTCGCCGTCCTCCTCGACGGCTCACTCCTCGTCTCCGACGACACCGCCGGCGCGATCTACCGCATCGCGTACGAGGCGAAATAGTCCCGTTCGACATCGACGGGGTGGCCGAGCCGGCCACCCTCATTCGCTCAGACGTTCCGAGACCTGCGAGCACCGATGGCCCGTCATCCCGCCAAGCGAATGATCCTGCCCCTCGTCCTCGTCACGGCCTTGGCATCGTCCGGGGCCGAAGCGGGCGACGCCAAGGCGGGTCGCAAGGTGGCCACCGCCTGCCAGACCTGCCACGGGATGGACGGCCTGTCGAAGCTCCCCGAGGCCCCCAACCTCGCCGGGCAGGTCGAGATCTATCTCGCCAAGGCGCTCGGCGAATACCGGGACGGGACCCGCAAGAACGAGGTCATGAACGTGGTCGCCAAGCCCCTGAGCGACGCGGACATCGCCAATCTCGCGGCGTATTACGCGGCGATCCAGATCGAGGTCCTGCCGCCGGGATAGAGATCGTCTCGATCGTCAGCTCCTGCGAATGACGAAGGCCGCCGGGCATATCGCCCGGCGGCCTTCGTGTCGTCTCGTCCTCGACGACGCGTCCCCATGAGCCGTGCTCGACGGGACGCGGATGTCAGGCCTCGCCCTCGTCGAGGTCGTCGTCGGTGGGCTTGGCGTTCTCGAGGATCTTGTCGGCGAGGATCCCGGAATTCTGCCGGATCGCCGCCTCGATCTTGCCCGCGATCTCGGGGTTGTCCCGCAGGAACCCCTTCGAGTTCTCGCGGCCCTGGCCGAGGCGCTGGCTCGCGTAGGAGAACCACGCGCCCGACTTCTCGACGATGCCGGCCTTGACCCCGAGGTCGATCAATTCGCCGACCTTCGAGACGCCCTCGCCGAACATGATGTCGAACTCGACCTGCTTGAAGGGCGGCGCGACCTTGTTCTTGACGACCTTGACGCGGACCTGGTTGCCGATGGCCTCGTCGCGGTCCTTGAGGGTCGAGATGCGGCGGATGTCGAGGCGCACGGAGGCGTAGAACTTTAGCGCGTTGCCGCCGGTCGTGGTCTCGGGGCTGCCGTACATCACGCCGATCTTCATGCGGATCTGGTTGATGAAGATGACCATGCAGTTCGAGCGCGAGATCGAGCCCGTGAGCTTGCGCAGGGCCTGGCTCATCAGGCGCGCCTGCAGGCCGGGCTGGCTGTCGCCCATCTCGCCCTCGATCTCGGCGCGCGGCGTCAGCGCCGCCACCGAGTCGATCACGAGTACGTCGATGGCTCCCGAGCGGACCAGGGTGTCGGTGATCTCCAGGGCCTGCTCGCCGGTATCGGGCTGCGAGATCAGGAGGTCGTCGAGCTGGACCCCGAGCTTCCGCGCATAGACCGGGTCGAGAGCGTGCTCGGCATCGACGAAGGCGCAGACGCCGCCCTTCTTCTGGGCCTCGGCGATGGTGTGGAGCGCGAGCGTGGTCTTGCCGGAGGACTCGGGCCCGTAGATCTCGATGACGCGGCCGCGCGGCAGGCCGCCGACGCCGAGCGCGATGTCGAGCCCGATGGATCCCGTCGAGACCGTCTCGACCTCCGCGACCTTGTCGTTCTTGCCCAGCCGCATGATCGAGCCTTTGCCGAAGGCGCGTTCGATCTGGGACAAGGCGGCATCGATCGCCTTGGCCTTGTCTTTGTCCACCATCGGAGGTTCCACTATCTTCAGCGCGGGCTGGGCCATTCGTCGGCATCCTTATGCAGGGGGCGGGCGCGGGGCTCAAGGCGCCGCTGCTGCCGATTTTGTACCTGTTTTGTTCTCATCTCGCAAGAGGGATGCAACCGCGGCCGGGCAATTTTTCAACGGGCGATGATCTCCTTCACCGTCTCGACGAGCTGCTTCAGGCTGAAGGGTTTGGGCAGGAAGTTGAAGGTCTCGCCCTCGGGCAGGTTCTTGCGGAAGGCGTCCTCGGCATAGCCGGAGACGAAGATCACCTTCAGGTCGGGCCGGTGCTTGCGAAGCTGACGCAGCAGGGTCGGGCCGTCCATCTCCGGCATCACGACGTCGGAGACCATGAGGTCGATCTCCTGCCCCTCGTCGGCGATGATGCGCAGGGCGTCGAGGCCCGAGGCCGCCTCGAGCACGGTGTAGCCGCGGGCCGAGAGCGCGCGCATGTTCACCGCGCGCACGGGATCCTCGTCCTCCACGAGCAGGATGGTGCCTTGGCCGGTATGATCGGTGGAGGGCTTTCGAACGGGTGGCGCATCGGGCTTCGGCTTGCGATCGCCGGTCGGCGCCGGGAGGTCGAGGGGTCTCGCCGGCGGCAGGGACAGGTCCGCCACCGGCTCGGCGGCAGGCTCGTGGCGCGGGAAGTAGATCCGGAAGGCGGTCCCTTCGCCGATCTTCGACTGCACGTCGATGGTGCCGCCGCTCTGCTTGACGATGCCGAACACCGTCGAGAGGCCGAGCCCGGTGCCCTTGCCGATCTCCTTCGTGGTGAAGAACGGCTCGAAGATCTTGTCCATGACCTCGGCGGGGATGCCCTCGCCGGTATCGAGCACCTCGATGAGGACATGGTCGCCGGCGGGCGCCCCGACGCGGCCCTCGGCATGGCGCTCGTCGCTATGGACGACGTTGGCGGTGCGGATCAGGAGGCGCCCGCCCTCCGGCATCGCGTCGCGGGCGTTCACCGCGAGGTTCACGATGACCTGCTCGAACTGGTTGACGTCGGCCTTGATCGGCCAGACGTCGCGGCCGTGCTTGAGGTCGAGGTCGACGCGCTCGCCGAGCAGGCGCTTCAGGAGCAGCGTCAGGTCGGCGAGGGCCTCGCCCACGTTCATCACCTCCGGACGCAGGGTCTGCCGGCGCGAGAAGGCGAGCAGCTGGCGCACCAAGCTCGCGGCCCGGTTGGCGTTCTGCTTGATCTGCATGATGTCCTGGAAGGCCGGGTCGGTCGGCCTGTGGCTCGCGAGCAGCAGGTCGGAATAGCCGATGATCGCCTGCAGGACGTTGTTGAAGTCGTGCGCGATGCCGCCGGCGAGCTGGCCGACCGTGTCCATCTTCTGGGTCTGGGCGATCTGCTGCTCGAGCTGGCGCTGGGCCGTGGTGTCGAGCGCGTAGAGGATCACGCGCTCGCGCTCGGACTGGGCGGCGGCACGCATTTTGGCGGCGTCTTGGGCAACATCCCTCACGCCATCCGGAGTTGGGCCGGCCTCGGCGGGCGCAGTCCCCTCGCCGCCGGCCGGGCTGAGCCAGACCCGGGCCGAGCGGTTGCCGGTGCCGGCCACCGCCACCTCGATCGGCACCACCTCGGCGAGCCCGCTCACCGCCTTGGCCAGTGCCCCTTCGAGCATCGGCCGGTCGCGCTCGGCGAGGGATTCCCAGATCGTCGGATCGGTGGATTCGCCGTCCGGTTCGGGAGCCTGGCGCGGCATCCCGCCGAAGAGCCGGGCGAAGGAGGCGTTGGCCCGCGCGATGCGCCCGCCGCTGTCGAGGGTGGCGATGGCGATGGGGCTGCTGTTGAGGAACCGCGCCAGCCGGACCTCGGCGGCGCGCTGCGGCTCGTCGCTCTCGGCGCCGGCCGAACGGTTGAGCACGAAGGTCCGCGACGCTCCCGGCTTGGCGTCCTGCCCGAAGGCGACCCGGTGGTAGAGCCGGGCCGGCAGCGGATGGCCGTTGCGCCGGCGCAGGTCCATGTCGAAGCGGTCGGTGCGGACCTCCCCCGGAAGGCCCGCCGCCGCGACGAGGATGTCGGCGCCGGGCGCGATCTCGGCGAGCTGGAGCCCCCCCGAGCCGACCGTGGCGAGGTCGTAGCCGAGCCAGGAGGCCAGCGTCGCGTTCATGTAGACGATGGAGCCGGCCGGGTTGATCGACAGGAAGCCGGCCGGAGCGTGGTCGAGGTAGTCGATGGCGTGCTGGAGTTCCTGGAAGACGTTCTCCTGGCGCTCGCGCTCGTGGGTGATGTCGCTCACCACCCACAGGGTCGCCGGCCGGCGCGACCGTTCGATGGCCCGCACGGCGATGCGGAACCAGGCGAAGCTGCGCCCGGCGGAGGCCTCGGGCGGCGGCGAGAGGCGCACCTCCTCGACATGGCTGCGGCCGTCGCGGGCGGCCTGGGCCAGACGGTAGATCGCCTCCGAGACCTCCGGCGAGCCGACGAAGACGCGCTCCACCGGCAGGAGGCTGCTGAAGCTGTCGCCGCCCGCGATCCGCAGGTAGGTCTCGTTGGCGTAGATGATCCGGCCGCCATCCTCGACCACGATGGCGCCTTCCGGAGCCGCGTCGACGATGCCCTTGGTGATGTCGTCGCGCCCGCCCTGGCCGCTGAACTGGAGCGCGCCGATCGCCAGGGCGAACAGGAAGAACACCCCCGCCATGGCGAGCAGCGCGAGGAGCCCGAGGATCAGCGGCTGGGCCTGGTCGCTCGCCACGAAGGACAGCCCGACGGACGCGCCGACCAGCACGCCGGCCAGCACCAGCAGCAACCCGACCCGGCCCGGCCGTTCGGATCGGTCGATGGCGCTCGATACCGGCGTCGGCCCGCTCAACTCAGACATCCGGCGTCAACCCACTCCACCGCAGGCCACCGGTTAGCGCCCCGGCCAGCGGCCCGGCAAGGGTTTTCCGATGCAAGTCGCGGGAAACTCTCGCGAACGGACGTGAATAAGTCCACGGCGCTTCAGGCGGCACGGCGCCTCAGGCGCATGACGTAGCCGATGACCTCGGCGACCGCGCGGTAATGCTCGGCCGGGATCTCGTCGTCGATCTCCACCGTCGCATGCAGGGCGCGGGCGAGCGGCGGATTCTCCAACACCGGCACGCCGTGCTCGGCCGCGACGGCGCGGATGCGAAGCGCGAGGCTGTCGACGCCCTTGGCGACGCAGATCGGTGCGGCCATCCCGGCTTCGTATCGGAGAGCGACGGCGTAGTGGGTCGGGTTCGTCACGATGACGGTGGCCTCGGGCACGGCGGCCATCATGCGCTTCCTGACGCGCGCGGCCCGGATCTGCTTCATGCGGCCCTTCACCTCGGGGCTGCCCTCGCTCTCCTTGTGCTCCTGCTTGATCTCCTCCTTCGACATCATCAGGCGCTGGCGCCAGCGGTAGCGCTGGTAGAGGGCGTCAGCCAGCGTGATGGCGACGTAGATCGCCAACACCCCGGCCAGGAGCTGCAGCGTCATCGACAGGATCGCCCCGAGCATCGCCGTGGGGTCGAGGCGGACGAAGACCTCGAGCCGGTCGCGCTCGCCCCACAGGATCATTCCGGCGACCACGCCCACGATGGTCAGCTTGGCCAGTCCCTTGAGGAACTGGACCAGGGCCTCCATGCCGAAGATGCGCTTGATCCCCGACATCGGCGAGATCCGCTCGAACTTCAGGCCGATCGCCTCGGTGCTGAACACCGGCGGATGCTGCGCGAAGCCCGAGGCGACCCCTGCCACCATGATGATCCCCGCCGGGATCGCCAGGGCCTGGGCGCAGATGATGAGGCCGCGGATGCCCATCGCCTCGTAGGCATGGGCGTCGGAGGGGACCGCGTGGGCGTTCATCAGGAACCCGCGCATCGAGACCAGCATGGCGTGCGCGATCGGCCCGGCGGCCAGCAGCAGGACCAGGGTGAAGGCGGACAGGATGAAGAAGGTGCTGATCTCGGGGCTGTTGGGGACGTTGCCCTGCTCGATCGCCTTCTCGATCCGTCTCGGGGTCGGGTCTTCGGTCTTGTCTTCCTGCTCTGCGCCCTCGGACACGGCTCAGGCTCCGCGGTTCGGCCGGGCCAGGGTCCCCGCGGAAACAAGCGCTTCGTCTCGCGACGCGAATCCACCGGTCACAGTCCGGTCGATCGAAGCACTTGTTTCCCTGGGAGCCCTCAACGCCCGGTGAGGTCGGCGAGATAGCGGCCGATATCGTCGAGGAAGACGCCCATCATCACGCCGAGGCTGCCGAACAGGACCACCATCCCGATGAGCACCGAGGCCGGCACGGCGACGAAGAACACCTGCATCTGCGGCATCAGGCGCGAGAGCACGCCGAGCCCGAAGTTGAACAGGATGCCGAAGGCGATGAACGGCGCCGAGATCTGCACGGCGAGGCTGAAGCCCCGCGCCACCGCCTTGAGGGCGAGCTGGGCGGCCTCGCCCATCCCGGGCACGCCGACGGGCGGAAGCAGCATGTAGCTGCGCGCGACCCCGTCGAGGGCGAGATGGTGCAGGTCGGTGACCAGGATCAGGGTGATGCCGAGGAGCTGCAGGAAGTTGCCGAGCGCGGCCGCCTGCCCGCCCTGCGTCGGGTCGACCGTCATCGCGTAGGAGAGCCCGAGCTGCTGCGACAGGATCAGGCCCGCGGTCTGCAGGGCGGCGAGCACCATGCGCACCGTCAGGCCCAGCATCAGGCCGATCAGCAACTCGCCGATGAGGAGGGTGATCAGGGCCGTGCCGGCCAGCGCCCCGTTCTCCGTCGGCAGCAGCGGGCGCACCATCGGGAACAGGATCAGGCTGACGAGGAGCGCGAAGGCCAGACGCAGGCGCGGCGAGACCATGTTCTCGCCCAGGCCCGGCATCAGCATGATCAGCGTTCCCACCCGCGCGAAGACGAGCAGGTAGGCCGCCGCGATGCCGGGCAGGAGGAGATTCATGCCCGCTCATAGCATGACCTTGGCATGGCGGTGGGGCCCCACGCGCCTCAGCTCCCGGCGATGATGCGGGCGGCGATGCGAGTCATGTAGCCGGCCAGCGCATCGCCCATGAACGGCAGCATCAGGAGGAGGGCCGCGAAGACCGCCACGATCTTGGGGACGTAGATGAGGGTCTGTTCCTGGATCTGCGTCAGCGCCTGCAGGAGCGACACGACGAGGCCGACGGCGAGGGCCACCAGCATCAGCGGCCCCGCCACCTTGAGGAAGACGAAGATCCCGTCGCGCGCGACGTCAAGGATGGCGAGGCCGGTCATGGTGGGTACAACTCGATTGTCGGATGCGCAGAAGGGTAGTGATTGGGTTCTCCCCTCCCCCTTGCGGGGAGGGGGCAGGGGGTGGGGGTGGTTCCGCTTGCCTCTGACTAAGGGCCGCCTAGCCACCCCCACCTCCAACTCCTCCCCGCAAGGGGGAGGAGAGTCCTGCCGCTAGATCTGCATCCGCATGATCTCCTCGTAGGCCGAGATCACGCGGTCGCGCACGGCGACCAGGGTCTGGATCGCGGTCTCGCTCTCGGCGACCGCGGTGACGACGTCCACGACGTTGGCCTTGCCGCCGGCCACCGAAAGGGCCTGGACGTCGGCGTTGGCGCCCGCGTTCCCGACCTTGTCGAGGGCCGAGGTCAGGAGCGAGGAGAAGCCCGCCTCCGCGCCCGTGGCGGGAGCGACCTTCGGCATCCCGCCCTTGAGGCCGCCGATGTTCTGGATGGCGGCGTAGGCGCCGGCCGCAAAGGCGTTGGTGGCCATCGGGATGGACTTTCGAAAGGAGGAGCCGGATCAGGCCTTGAGGATCTCGAGGGTCTTGGAGATCATCCGCCGGGTCGCGGTGATCATGTTGAGGTTGGCCTCGTAGGAGCGCTGGGCCTCGCGCATGTCCATGTTCTCGATCAGGCCGTTGACGTTGGGCATCCGGATCTCGCCGCGCTCGTTGGCGGCCGGGTTGCCCGGATCGTACTTCGTCCGGAACGGCGCGGTGTCGCGCTGGATGCGGCCGGCCTCGATCACGGTGGCGCCGCTCTCGCGGTCGACCTGCTGGCGGAAGGTCGGGATCTTGCGGCGATAGGGTTCGGCGCCGGGCGAGGAGGGTCCCGAATCGGCGTTGGCGATGTTCTCGGAGATCACCCGCATCCGGCTCGATTGGGCCTTGAGGCCCGAGGCCGCCACGGTCAGGGATTTGAGGAAGTCCACGGCGCGTTCTCCATCGGGTCGAGGTGAGCGAGTAGGGTGGATCAGCGCTTGCCGATGGCGATCTTCAGGGTCTCCATGCTCTTCTGGTAGAGCGTGGCGGCGAGCTGGTAGTCGGCCTGGTTGTCGCCGGCCTTCATCATCTCCTCCTCGAGGTTCACCCCGTTGCCGCTGGGGCGGATCTCGAAGCCCTTGACCCGGCGCGGGTCCGCCCCGGGGCCCTCCGGACCGCCGCCGACCGCGATGTGGGACGGGCTCGTCTGCGCGAGCCCCACGCTTCCGCTCAGCGCTCCCACGGGTTGCGTGAGGTGGACGCCGCGCTGCCCGAGATCGGGGGCGGCGAGGTCGCGGGGCCGGAATCCCGGCATGTCGGCGTTGGCGACGTTCTCGGCCAACAGCTTCTGCCGGGTCTGGTGCCACTGCATGCGGGTCCGCAGCATGCCGAGGATGGGCAGGTCGGTGACGGACACGGCGCGCTCGAAGCCCCCCGCGCACCCGATCGGGTTCGACGCGATGGGCAAAATCTGCCGCCTCCATGGTTAACGGGCGGTTAAGCCTCGGACAGTCAGGCCAGATCCGACCTTGAGGGAGTTCGCTGTTAACGAAGTCTTAACGTTATTGCCCGGCGCCCCACCGGTCGTGATAGTGAGGCGGAGTGTTGCGTCGGGCCTTGATGCCCCCACAGCGAAAGTCATCGGTGTTGCCAGCGTTCTTCGGTTCGGACGGGTCCTTCCCTCTCCAGTTCGCCATCATCTTCGTCGTGATCTTCGCGGTCCTGGCCGCGCTGGTGCTGCTGATCCGGCGTTTCACCGGCCGCGGTCTCGGCTCCGCCACGAAGTCCGGTTCGCTTCCGCGCCAGCCGCGCCTCGGCATCGTCGACGTCTACGAACTCGATCGGCAGCGCCAGCTCATCCTGCTGCGTCGGGACAATGTCGAGCACCTCCTTCTCGTGGGTGGGCCCAACGACGTCGTGGTCGAACGCAACATCAGCCGCAGCCCCTCCGCCCGGTTCGCCGCCGACGAGGCCGTGCCCGAGGAAGACCCGGTCGAGGCAGCGCCGATCTTTCCTCCGCCGCCACCCCGCGAGCCCCCCTTCCCGCTGCGCGAGCCGACCTTCCCACCCCGCGAGGCCGCCCTGCCGGGGCGGGAAACGAAAGTGCCGGAGATCGTCGCAGAACCCCGGGCGATCGACAAACCGTCCCCGACCGAACCGTCCGTGACGATGCCGTTCATGGCGCCACCGCCCCCGCCGAGCTTCGAGCCGCAGTTGCCGTCCGCCGTGCCGCTCCGGGCGGACCGGAACGACGACACCGTGACGGTGCCGGCGGCTGCCCGCCGGGAGCCGCAGCCGGCGCGTATCCTGCGCCGCACGCCGCCCCCCCTCGTCACCATGAAACCTGACGTCGCGTCCGAGCGCAGCCGCGCCTTGGAACCATCCTCCGCGGGGACACACGCCTCGCCGGTGGTCACGACCGCGGAGCCGGATTTCGAAGCCGCCTTCGCCGCCGCCCTGGCGCAACCGGTCCCCGTGCCGACCCCGGCGCCCGAGCCGACCGAGCCCTCGAAGATCGGGAAGGTCGATGACAGGATCCTGTCGGACATGGCGCGCCACCTCGAGGAAGCGCTTCGCCGGCCTTCCGGCGTGACGCCTGCCCCATCCACCGTCACCGTGATCCCCGCCGTCGATCTGGCGCAGGACCCGGCCACGGCAGAGGCGCCGGCCGTCTCCGAGTCCGCGCTCGAGCCCGCGGCCGACATTCCCCTGCCGCCGCCCTCCGTGCCGCAGCCGATCGACGACGAGCCGGCAGAGGAGCCCGCCGAGGAGCC
>NZ_CAXUJR010000024.1:0-27022 GCF_964251405.1 uncultured Methylobacterium sp. | reverse complement strand
GAGGAGCCCGCCGAGGAGCCGACCAAGCCTCGGGAGCCGGAACCGCCGACCGACCCGATGGCCGCCGCCATGGCGAGTGCTGCCGACAGCCCTTCCGATGGTGACGGTCTGTTCGAGGAATCCCCGAGGGCTGCCGAAGCCGAGCCGCCGGCTGGGCCGGAACCGGAATTGGCATCGACGCCGGAACCAGCGCCGCCGGTGGCACCCTCATCGAAGCCCCAGGCCTCGCCCCCCAGCCCGAACCCCTTCTCGGTGGAAGAGATCGAAGCCGAGTTCGCGCGGTTGCTCGGCCGTCCCCTCGACCGCAAGAACTGAGTTCGGGGCCTGAGCCCCGTGCCGGAAAAGCACGCGGGCCGACTTCCCGGCTTCATCCCCTCCGCAGCGCTTGCGCCGCCCACGGAGCCGACGCAGGTTGCCGGCGCGATGAACCGCGATCGATCCCTCACGACGACCCCATCGACCGGCGCCCGGGCCGCGCTCCGGGCAACCCGTCTCGTTGCCGCGGCGCTCGCCCTCGCGCTGGGTACGGCGGCGGCCAGTGCGCAGAGCGTCTCGGTGGATCTCGGCGCCGGTGGCGGGGTGACCGAGCGGGCGCTCCAGCTCGTCGCCCTGATCACGGTCCTGGCGCTCGCGCCCTCCGTCCTCGTGATGACGACCTCGTTCACCCGCATCGTCGTGGTGCTGTCGATCCTGCGCTCGGCGCTGGGCACGCAGTCGGCGCCGCCCAACACCGTCATCGTCAGCCTCGCCCTGTTCCTCACCGCCTTCGTGATGGCGCCGGTGGGGCGCGAGGCCTATCGCCAGGGCATCGAGCCCCTGCTCGCCGGCCAGATCACCCAAGGGGTCGCCTTCGAGCGGGCTTCGGCGCCGTTCAAGACCTTCATGCTCAAGAACGTCCGCGAGAAGGACCTCAAGCTCTTCCTCGACCTCGGCAAGATCCCGACCCCGGCCGGGCCCGAGGAGGTCGGGCTCGAGGTGCTCACTCCCGCCTTCATGATCTCCGAGCTGCGGCGGGCCTTCGAGATCGGCTTTCTCCTGTTCATCCCGTTCCTGGTCATCGACCTCGTGGTGGCCTCGATCCTGATGGCGGTGGGGATGATGATGGTGCCGCCCGCCACCGTGGCGTTGCCCTTCAAGCTGATCTTCTTCGTGCTCGTGGACGGCTGGACCCTGGTGGCCGGCTCCCTCGTGCAGAGCTACGGGACGTAGAGGACAATCAGCCTGGCGGGCGGGCGGGCTCACCGTCTGCCGCGGCGCGGGCGCCGGGCTCGCCCTAGCGCTGGCCGCGGGGCGGAACGGCGCTGTCCGGGTAGCGCTTGCGGTATTCCTTGAGGAAGGCCTGGAGGGTCTCGGCGTTCGTCGCCTTCTGCGCGACCTCGCGAAAACCCTGGCTGCGAACGGCGTTGGGCTGCACCAGCATCGCGAAGGTGCGGGCATCGCTGCTCTCGGCCATCGGACCGGCGAACTTCGCGCGCAGGCGTTCGAGCCCGAGAACCTCGCCTGCGAGGCCGTAGGCGATCGCCGCGCGGACGACATCGGCGCGCACGCCGTCCACGAGCGGGTTGCCCGACCGCCACGTCTCCCCGACGAGGGCCTCGTGCGCCTCGCCCGCCTCTCGCCAGCGCCGCCCGCTCCAGAGGATGTCGGCGCGCAGGCGCAGGGCATCCGGCCCCGTCTCGCCCTCGATCGTCTCCAGGGCGAGGTCGGTGCGCGACAGGTCGGAGAGCGCGCGTGCGCGCAGGAGAGCGCGCGCCCGGCGCAGGTCCTCGGGCAGTTCGGCACCGTAGGTGGCGTCGATGACCTGCAGTGCCAGAAGGGGCTTATCGTCCATGATGCGGATCGCGGCGAGGCGGGCGGCGACACCGGCCCTGGCCGCGCCGGCGAGGCGCTGATCGACCTGATGCTGCAGCAGCTCGCCTGCGGAATCGAGGAGATCGAGCTGCACCAGCCGGTCGGCGAGTCGTCGCACGATCTCGTCGCCGCGCCGGCCGATCGGCGCGAATTCCTTGAAGTCGAAATACAGGGCCAGCGCCTCGACCCCGGAGAGACCGGCCGCCTTGTCGCCGAGGAAGAGGTCGTCGAACAGCACCTGCGCCGCGTCGTGCAGGGCGCGGGTGGCCGGCGAATTCGGCGCGATGGTGTTGGCCCGCCGCGCCGCCAGGAAGGCCGGACGCCATTGCTTGGCCTGCGTGTAGAGCTGGCTCAGGGCCGCGATGGTACGGAACTGCGTCTCGCCGCCGTGCCAGGTCAGCACCAGGATCTCCAGGCGCTCGATGGCGTCCGGCACGGTCAGCCTGCCCAGGGCCTGGCCGAGCATCGCCGCGCGCAGGGTCGCCTCGGCGGCGATCGGGCGCTCAGGGCTCCCGGCGAGGCGTTCGTAGGCGGTGAAGGCGGCCTCGGTCTGGCCAGTGACCTCGTCGACGCGGGCCCGCAGCAGGGCGAGCCTGTCCTGGATCAGACGTTCGGCCGCCCGTGCGGTGGCGGTGGTGATCTGTCGCGAGGCGGTCTCCCAATCGCCGGTCTCCACCGCGGCTTCCGCCGCGCTCGCGCGCAGCAGGGCCTGGAGATCGTCGGGATAGCGATCGAGCACGCCCATCGCGGCGCGGAAGGCGGCGTCGGCCTCGGGCCAGCGCCCGGCCTTGGTGTCGAGGAAGGCGGTCCAGAGGCGCGCCTCGGGGTCGCGCTTGAGGGATTCGGTGCCGAGGACGCGGCGGGCCTCGGCGTCCCTGTCCATGCGGGCCTGCGCGATGCCGGTCAGCAGCGCGACGTCGCGCTGCCCGGCCAGAACCGGGTCCTCGGCCGCCGCCGCGGTGAGCACGCCGAGGGCCTCGGGTTCGAGCCGGTTGGCGAGCAGGCTCCTGGCCAGCGCCAGGCGCAAGGGGCCTCGGCCGGGCCGCGGCGCCGCGGCGGCGGCCTGGAGCTGCTCGGCCAGCAATTCGCGCACGGCGCCACGCTGGGACGCCTCCCAGGGCCCGCGCTCCACGGCGAGGCCGTCGATCGCCACGAGGGTCGGCTCGGCGGTCCGCGCCACGCCCGAGACGGCGATGCCGGCCTCGCGGCCGATGGCGACGCCGTCGATGTCGGGCCTGACCAGAAGATCGTCGGCCTGGGCCAGGATGGCGACGCCCTGCCGACTCTGAAGGATCTCGAAATCCACGAAGACCTGCCGCTTGGGGATGCTGGCGGGCCTGGGGCCGTACCCTGTCACCACCGCGATGCGCTCCCCATCGAGGTCGAGCCAGGTCGCATTGGCGGGGCGCGGCAGGTTGATCGCGATGCCGAGCCTGCCCTCGGCTTCCGGCTTCCTGGTGACCTGCAGGCTGTCGCTGGCGGCGAGGTTCACGCCGGCCACGAGTTCCCAGCCGGTCGGCGCCCCCGGGACGCCGGTGGGGATCAGGTCGAGGAGGCGGTCGCGCGGCACGGAGAAGCGAAGGCTCACGACCCCGCCGGTGCGGACCGGAGGGCCGAGCGCGGCGAGCGGGGGCGCGGAAGCGGGAAGGCTCACCGGTTCGGAGGTCTCGAAGACCAGGGTCGCGATGCCGGCGCGCTCGAACAGAGCCGCGGCCGGCTGGACCTTGAACGGAAATGCGAGGCCCGGCCCCTCCGGACGCACGATCGCCGCAGGGGGAGCGGAGTCCTGAGGTTTGGGCGGCTCGACCGGGCGCACCTCCTCGGTGGGCTTCGCCGGGGCGGCGGCGGGCTTCGGCGCGGGGGGCCCTGGCTTCATCTCGGCTTTCGCCTTGACCTCCGAAGGCGGATCCGTGCGGACGAGGTCGAGGGTGACCCCGTCATCGTCACGGGCGGTCCGCACGGCCCAGCCGGCGGCCGGAACCACCCGCAGGCGCACGCCCGCGGCATCGGCCTCGACGGCGAGGACGTCGATGGCGGGCTTCGTCCGGCCACGCGCGGCGATGTCGTCGATGCGCCATGGTCCGGGCACGACGAGCGAGGTCTCCTCCCCGCTGGACTCGAACCGGGGCACGGCGTCCGGCGGTAGCCGCAGGCTGAGGCGGGTGACCGTGGGCAGATTCGCGAGTTCGAGGACGAGGCGCTTCGGTTCCGTCGGCGGCATGGCGGCGCGCAGGGCCGCCTCGGCGGCCTTCGTGCGCCGGAACAGCTCGGCGACGGCCTCGGTCGGCAGCGGCGGCGGCAGCCCGGTCCACGCGTCGGTGAGGAGATCGATGAAGACCTGTTCGCCGGCCGCCTGCACGTTGAGGCGGAAGGGCCGCTGAAGGGCGATGCGCATGCCGGTGCCGTCGGGATCGCGGCGCACGGCAGAGACGTAGTCGGGCATCTCCAAGGCGATGCGCTCGGCACCCGACGGGCTCGGCTCGCCGTAGCGCACCACCATCACGGATCCCGAGATGGTCGCCTTCACGATGACCTGGGCATCGAAGGTCAGCGCGATGCGGCCGTAACGGTCGCCCTGCAGTCCCTTGATCGTCAGGAGCTTTGCGGCCTCGGCCCTGGCGCCCGTCAGGATCGCGGTCAGGACCGCGAGGAGGAGGACGGCACGAAGCCGGCTCCGTCCTGTCGCGATACCGGTGCCGAGACCCATCGCTGAACGCCAAACCCAAGGGCGCCGCTCCCGTCACGAGGGATTCGCCGCCATACGCCACACGTGAGCGTCACTCTCCCCGATCGAGGCTAACGCTCACTTAATGGGCGCGTCCCCGGTTTGCGGGAGCGCGGGCGGCGTCTCCAGGCGCGATGATGCAGCCTTGCGCCGCCGCGGACCTTCGCGTTCGCCGCATGACTGCCTATGGCACCAGTTCGGCAGACTTAATCTTGGCCCCGAGACGGGGATAAACCGACAGAGCATTCCCCAGGTAGATCTTCGCTCGCTCCGCGTCCGTGATCGAGGCCGCCTCGACATAGCGTTTTGTGTCGTCGTAGGGGTGGCCCGTCTCGGGATCGATCCCGTTCACAGCTCCCACCATCTCGGAGGCGAACAGGACATTCTCGCTCGGCACCACCTTGAGCAGCAGGTCGATGCCGGGCTGGTGGTAGACGCAGGTGTCGAAGAAGACGTTGCGCATCAGCTCGGAGAGGGGCGGCCGCTTCATGTCCTGCGCGAGCCCTCGGTAGCGTCCCCAATGGTAGGGCACTGCGCCGCCGCCATGCGGAATGATCAGGCGCAGCGTCGGGAAGTCCTTGAACAGGTCGGAGGTGACGAACTGCATGAAGGCGGTGGTGTCGCCGTTCATGTAGTGCGCTCCCGTTGCATGGAAGTTGCGGTTGGCCGAGGCACTGACGTGGACCATGCCGGGCACGTCAAGCTCCACCATCTTCTCCCAGAGCGGGTACCAGAACCGGTCGGAAAGCGGTGGGTCGGTCCAGTAACCGCCGGATGGATCCGGGTTGACGTTGCAGCCGACAAAGCCGAGCTGCGTCACGCAGCGCTCCAGTTCAGCCGTGCAGTTCTTTGGTGAGACACCCGGCGTCTGCGGCAGCTGACAAACACCGATGAAGTTCTTCGGCATCAGGCTGGCGACACGGTGGATCATGTCGTTCGAGACGATCGACCAGTCGAGGCTGGTGCGGGCATTGCCGATGTGATGCCCCATGCCACCGGCGCGCGGTGAGAACAGGGCAAGCGAGATGCCGCGCTCGGACTGGAGCTTGAGCTGACGCCCACTGACGCTCGCCCTTACCTCGTCGTCACTGACCGTGAGGTCAGATGGAGAGGGTGACTGTGCTGTGTCGTTGATGGCATCGATTTGGCGCTTGCGCCAAGCCAACATGGCAGGCGGTTCGGTGGTGTAGTGCCCATGGCAGTCGACCACGATGCCCTTGTAGCGCGAGGGTTCAGGCCCGGCCCGCGCGGCAATCGGGGACGTGGCCATCGCTGCCGCTCCGAGGCCGGCAAGGCTCCGCATGAAGCCGCGACGCGGTAGGCAACAGGCGCAGGACGCATCTGCGAGGGAACCGGATGCTGCGATCATCGCTGGCCACCCTCCGGCATCGCGGCGCGCTTGCGCAGCACCATGTCACCGCGAAACAGGAACTTCTGTGCGCGTTTGCCGGTGTCGACCTCGGTGGTGAAGACGTTGCCCTTCGAGTCGACGGCGAGATTGTGAACCCAGTGGAAGTCGCCGGCCATCCGGCCGTTGCGGCCGAAGCGGCCCAGAACCTCGCCGTTGTCGCGCCTCAGCGTGCGGACCTCGTTGTTGGCCCCGTCCGCGTTGAGCAGGTAGCTCTGACCCTCGTCGGGCCACAGGGCGAGTTCCCAGACCGCACCGTTGGCGCGTGTGTTCTTCTCGACGAACATCTCCTTGACGAAGCTGCCGTCCTTCTTGAAGACCTGGATGCGGTTGTTGGTCCGGTCGCAAATGTAGACCAGCCCGTCGCGGGCGATCTGCACGCAGTGGACCGGGTTTCGGAACTGCGCGGCGGGCTCGGCTGACGGATCATAGGGACCCAGCTTCTCGTCGGTGGGTGGCTTGCCGTAGGCGCCCCACATCCGCTTGAACGCGCCGGTCTCCGCATCGAACACGATGACGCGGTGGTTGTAGTAGCCGTCGGCGACATACAACTCGTTGGTCTCGGGATCGACCTGCATGGCAGCGGGCTTGCCAAGGCGGCTCGTGTCCTGGCTGTCGGTCTGCGGCCCTTGCTTGCCGATCTGGAGGACGAAGCGGCCGTCCTGGGTGAACTTCAGGATCTGGCCGTCGGTGTCGCCGTTCCCAGCCAACCAGACGAAGCCCTTGTGGTCGATATGGATGCCGTGCTCGTTCTGCGGCCACTGGTAGCCCTCACCGGGTCCGCCCCAGGATTTCACCAGCGTGCCCTGCTGGTCGAAGACGAGGACCGGCGGCGCCGGCTTGCAGCACCGGGTGCGTGGCGGATCCAAGCTCGCGGCCTTCTCGTCTTCGGTGAGCGAACGCGGACGCTGCACGACCCAGACGTTGTCCTGAGCGTCGACAGCGACGCCTGCGGCCTGCCCCATGATCCAGTCGTTCGGCAGACGCTTGGGCCAAGCGGGATCGACTTCGAACCGCAGGGGTTCTTCTGCCGCGGCGGAAACGGTAAGTCCGAGTAGAACAACGACCATCAAACGTCGCAGCATGCCGGCTCCTCCCTGAGATGTTTTTTTAGCTTTGCGTCTGGGAACACATCAGACGATGCGGTGTCGTGTTCGTCCAGCGCTGCAGCTGCCGCGCTATCCGCATCGGGCGACGTTTCTGACCGAATGTTCCTGGTTAATGAGAAGACCCGCAACTCCTGCCAGCCGACACGTTCACATCGGCGGCCAGCTGAGCGGCCGAACCCAACCTGAGACACGACCCGCCGGCCTCAGCGCTTGCCGATCAGGCCTGGGATCGTGGTGCCGGACTCGCCGAAGCTCTGCACGGCGCGGGCGCAATTGGCGACCACGTCCTTCTGGTAGATCTCCACATAGGTCTTCGTGCGCATGAGGAGGTCGCCCTCGCCGAGCGCGGCCGGGTCGATCCCGAGACGCGTCACGACGGATCTCAGCCGATCGCGATCGGCCTTCGAATCGGGACAGGATTGATCGACGAAGCCGGCGAGGCCGGCGAGCTTAGCGGCGTTGTTCTTCTGGCGCTCGATCTTGGCTTCCTCGGGGGTCGGCTCGGGGGCGGGCTGTGCCATGGCCGGCGCCGCGAGGGCGCTCATAACGAAGAGGGCGGCTTGTGCCGCCGCGATGGCGGTCCCCTTGAAAAGCGTCATGGTCTGTCCTCGTCGGTGTTCGGGCTCGGGGGGTTCGGGGTTGCCTGCCCTGTCGGATGGATGCGCCCTTCGATCGCCCCCGAGCCGTTCAGCTCGCGAACGCGATAGCCCTGGCGAAGGCCTGGCCGAAGCCGGCCAGCGGCACCGCGATCGTCGTGGGCTCCTTGGCGTCCTGCTTCTGGCCGATGACGCTCAGGGTCTTGGCAGTCTTCATGGTGTCGGTGGCAAGCGTCGGCAGGCTGATCGGCACGAGGCAGCCTTCGAGCGAACAGCTGAGATAGGGCGCGCCCTTGCCGAGCACCGTCTCGTCGAGCTTGAAGCTGATTCCGGGCTCGATCACGTAGCCGAACGGCATCAGGATCATCCCCTCGGCACGGCCCTCCGTCGGAACCTTGATCTCGATGACGAATTCGCGCTTACCGGTGCGGGCATCGCCCTGCGACTGGGTCACGAGGCAGGTCGGCCTCGCATCGGCGCGGGCGCAGGTCACGGTCCAGCTGCCGTAGCTCTCGCTGAGGGCGCTGGCGCCCTCCGGCCACGCCGTCCGGGCTGGTTCGACCTTCTCCGGCGCGGGTTTCGCCGCCGGCTTGCGCGGTCGCGGTTTCGGAGCCACGGCCGCCGGAAGTTCGGGCGCCGCCGGAGGCTCCTGCGCCACCGCGTCTGGAGCGAGCAGGATTGTCAGGAGAAGGGATGCGGCGGCACGTGATCGGCTCTGGGACGAGGACGTCATGAGATCCCGGGCGGCTGGCGGATACGGAAGAGAGCCGCCTAGCGGGGTCGATACGCCTCCGCAACCGGAAGTTCCGTCACTACTGGACGGCGCATCCGATGCCGACGGAGGAGGCCCAGGCCACGCGTGCGGTGTAGAAGATGTCGCCGCACTCGCCGATGATGTCGATGTTCCAGCCAGCGGTCACGTCGCGGTAGGCGTCAGAACACCGCCGGCACGCCAGGGCGAGCCGGTCGGCGATGGTCACGGCCACGGTGAGATCCGTCGTCTCCAGGGAATGACCATCGCACCAGATGGTCGCTTCCGGCGAACGGATCCGCAGGTGATAGACCGACACGCCGACGCCCCCGTCCGCCCGGGGCCTCGTGCCACGGTCGGCGGAATAAGCGCCCTTCCCTGCCGCACCGCAAGGGTCCCGAGCCGCAGGCGGCGACGCAACAGGGTCCCGCCTGCTCTGGCGCGCCGGCTGTTGCGCGAAAGCCACGCGGCGTGCGGTCGCCTCAGCGCGTCGGCTGCATCCGGCCGGCGGGCTCGATGGCCTGCAGCTCGTTGGCCGGCAGGCCCGCCACCGGAGCCGCGGCCGTCGCGGGGCGCTCGCCGCGGGCGCGGGAGGACAGCGCCACGGTCAGCTTCTCGGCGGGTTCCGACTGCATCAAGGCGAGCACTTCCGCCATCTTGCGCGGGTTCATGGCGACCACGATGGGGACGAGGACGTCGAGGGAGAGCCGGTCGAACACCCGAGCCGCGTCCTTGGGCTTCATGGTCTCGTACATCGTCACGATGTTCTTGAGGGCCGCGCGCTCGACCTCGGCGCGCTGCGCGGTTCCGCCCTCGCCGCGGTCCTCGGTGCGCTTGAGGTCGTACACGCCCTCTTCGAGCTTGCGTTCGGCGGTGCCGAGCATCTGCTCGCGCAGGTCGAGGGAGTCGCTGCGCTGCTTGAGCGTCTCCCGCCGGGCGCCGAGCCGCTCGAGGATCGCGCGCTCGCTCGCCGGGATCGCCTCCGGCGGGGGCGGCGGCTTGACCGATGCCGGCTCCGCCTTGGCGTCCGGGGGCGGCGTCTCCTTGGGTGTGACGGAGCCGGTCGTGGTCGGATCGAGGGGTTCGTAGCCGGTGCGGGCATTGGCGAGCACGCGGGCGAAGTCCGGAAGCGGCGCGTTGGGCGGCGGCGCCTCCTCGACGGCGATGGCGGAGAGCTTGAGCACGAGCAGGCCCAAAGCCGCGAGCGTCACCGCGTCCACGAGCCGGAGCTTGTAGGGGCGCGGCTGGCGCAGAGCCGCGAGGCGGATCGGCGTCTTCATGCGGCGCGGCTGCGCAGGCGCCCGAGGGCGCGTTCGGACATGGCGAGGGCCGCCGCCGCCGCGACGCCGATGCGCTCGCCGTTGGGGCTCGCGGGCGGAGCGTCGGTCACGGTGGCCTCTCGCCTCGGGCCGGGGCGGACGGTGATGGAGCCGTCCGTCTCGCGCTCCTCCCTCGGGTGCACCTGCACCGGGCGGGTGGGCGCGACCGCGGCTTGCGGGCCTGGCTGGGCGGGGCGGCCGGGCTGGGCGTTCGAGACGATGGCGGAGATCTGCGCGATCACCGCCTGGCCCGCCTCGACATGGGCGGAGAGGTCGGCGGCGTAGCGCTCGGCGGTGCCGATGCGCTGGGCCAGGCTGCGGTCGCATTCGTCGAGGGTGGCGCGCAGACCCGTGATCGCCCGCTCGGCGGTGGCGCTGGCCGTCACGAGGTCGCCGATGGTCTGGCGCAGGGCCGCCTCGTCGCCTTTCAGCTTGGTGATGCGCCGGCTCAGCCGCACCGACGACACGATGGTGGCCACGAGGAGGACCGCGACGAGGATGTCGGCCGTGAGGGTCACGAGTAGGCTCATGGCAATGCTCACCCGTCGTTGCGGTTGTTCATGGAGGCTTCGAAGGCCTGGAGCGTGGTGCGCGAGCGCCTGAGAGGGCGCGTCACCTGCACGGCGATGTTGTCGTCGATCCGCCCGATCCTCCCCTGCGTCAGGGCCCAGTCGCCGCAGCGGACGGTGATGAGGTCGGAGGGCTTTGTGTCGAACATGATGGTGTCGCCGACCTTGAGCGAGAGCACCTTCTTCAACGGCAGCATCATCTCGTGGAGCACCGCGTCCATCTTGGCGTCGGCCTGCCAGATCTCGGTGGCGAGATGGCTCTCCCAGACGTGGTCGCGGCCGAGCTTCTCGCCCATGAAGCTCTGCATGAGCAGTTCACGGATCGGCTCGATCGTGGCGTAGGGGAACAGGATCTGGAGGCCGCCGCCGCGGCCGTCCATGTCGAGCTTGAGGCTGATCAGGATCGCGGCGTTGGCCGGCCGGGTGATGGTGGCGAAGCGCGGGTTCGTCTCGATCCGGTCGATCCCGAACTTCACCGGCGAGAGCGGCTGGAACGAGAGTTCGAGGTCGGTGAGGATGATCTCGACGAGGCGGCGCACGAGCTGCATCTCGATCGTCGTGAAGGGCCGCCCGTCGAGCCTCGTCGAGGAGCCGCCGCGCTTGCCTCCGAGCAGGAGGTCCATGGTCGAGTAGGCGAGGTTCGACTCGACCGTGACGAGGCCCGAATTCTCCCAGGCGTCGGCCCGGAACACGCCGAGCAGGGTCGGCAGCGGAATCGAGTTGAGGTAGTCGCCGAAGCGGACCGACGTGATGTTGTCGAGGGTGACCTCGACGTTGTCCTGGAAGAAGTTGCGCAGGCTCGTCGACAGCAACCGGATCATCCGGTCGAAGACGATTTCCAGCATCGGCAGGCGTTCGTACTGGACGACGCCCGAATCGACGATGGCGCGCACGCCGCCCGCACCCGAGGCGGAGAGCTCGCGCAGGGAGAAGCCGAGGACGCCGTCGATCTCGTCCTGGTTCAGGATGCGGTCGTTGCCGGCGAGCTCGGGGAGGTTGTCGGTCTCCCCGTCCTCGATCATCGTCGCCCATTCGGCGGCGACGTCGCCCGATGTGTTGCTGGTTCCCTGCTCGGCGAGCGCGGCGCCCCACTCGTCGGCGAGGGACGACTCGCCGCCGTCGGCGTTCTGCGCGATCAGAGCCGCGGCCCAGTCGTCCTCTTCGATCTCGTCGTCGGGTCCGGCCATGGTTGTCTCGAACGCGCTCCGGCGGGCCTCAGGTCACGGGACCGAGCCGCATCGGCCCGGACGAGGGGAAGTCGGTGGATCGGGCGAGGGCACCGTGCCGGCCGGCCGCCTTCGTCACTGGACGACGACCTCCTTGAACAGCACCGCTTCCGCCCGTGCCGGATGGATCGCCACGTTGACGCGGCGTAGGAGTTCCTCGCGCAGGCGGTAGATCCCCGCTGATCCGGCGAGATCGCTGGCACGCAGATCACGTAGGTAGACCTGGAAGGTGTCCTCGATGCGCGGCATCAGGGGCTTCACCTCGATCTCGACCTTGGCGTCCTTGAGCTCCAGCGCGATCTTGAGCTTGGCGAACTTCGTCTTCTCCTGGCCCGGCTCGGTGCTGAGGTTCACGAACATCTCACGCACGTCGAGGAAGACCACCGGGATCTTCACGGCCATCGCCGGGTCGGCATGGGCCTCGGCTCCGGGCTTCTTCTTCATAAGGAAGTAGCCGCCGCCCCCTCCCGCCAGGAGCAGCACGGCCGAGGCGA
Source organism: uncultured Methylobacterium sp. (assembly GCF_964251405.1). GTDB lineage: Bacteria > Pseudomonadota > Alphaproteobacteria > Rhizobiales > Beijerinckiaceae > Methylobacterium. The sequence continues at coordinate 14,974 of NZ_CAXUJR010000024.1, read as the reverse complement.
TGATGATGAGCTTTTTCTTCGAGCCCTTCGGGGCTTCGCCCTCGCCCGCCTCGCCCTCGGCGGCGGCGGCCTTCTTGGGCTTCTTGGCCATCTGACGCGCCCCCGGACCCAACGAACGATGCTGTCGACATGAAGGGAACGGGCCGCGCGAGGCGCGTCGGTTCCGACCCCTGCGGCCAGATATCGGCATTCAGGGTTAACGCGCCGTTAAGGCGGCAAAACCTGCCGGGTCGGACTTGCCGCCGGCACCGAAAGGAAAGCGGGACGCTCCTCCGTCGGTTCGATCAAACCGCTGTTTTAAATGAGGAAAACGCGATCGTTCGGCGTGGCACGGTCCGTGCGCTCATTGTTGTTGCAGGTTGCGCCACGAGGCTTCGTCCACCGATGCAGAACGCCCTATTCGTCGGAGTCTCGAGCCAGGTCGCGCTCCAGCGCGAGTTGGAGGTGATCGCCAACAACATGGCGAACGTCTCCACCAACGGCTTCAAGTCGCGCAACAGCCGCTTCCAGGAATACCTGATGCCGGTGGCGAGCGCGGATTCGTTCCAGCGCCCCGACCGCCGGCTCTCCTACGTCATCGACCAGGGCACCGCCCTCGACCTCGGCCAGGGCCCGATCGAGCAGACCGGCAACCCCCTCCACGTTGCGGTGCGCGGCGAGGCCTTCCTCGTGGTGCAAACGCCGACGGGCGATCGCTACACCCGCAACGGCGCCTTCGAGACCAACGCGCAGGGCACCATCGTCACGAGCGACGGCTACCCGGTCCAAGGCGACGGCGGCCCGATCCAGATCGGCCCGCAGGAGACCGGCCTCTCGGTCGGCCCCGACGGGACGGTCTCGACCAATCTGGGCATCCGCGGCCGGGTCCGCCTCGTCACCTTCGCCAATCCGCAGGCGCTGAGGAACGAAGGCGCCAACCTCTACGCCTCGGATGCCCCGCCGCAGCCCGCCGGACTCGCCGGACGCCTGGAATCGGGGGCGCTCGAGCGCTCGAACGTCAAGTCGGTCATCGAGATGACCCGGCTGATGGACGTGAACCGCACCTACACGATGGTCTCGGGGATCATCTCCCGCCTCGACGAATTGCGCGGCACGGCGATCCGTCGCCTCGCCGACGTCGCTTGAAGGAGCTTTGAGCGATGCGCGCCCTCTACGCCGCCGCCACCGGCATGGCGGCCCAGGAACTCAACGTCCAGGTCATCTCCAACAACATCGCGAACCTGCGCACTACCGGCTACAAGCGCCAGCAGCCGCATTTCCAGGACCTGCTCTACCAGAACCTGCGCCGGGCCGGCTCCTCGACCTCGGACCAGAACACCCAGCTCCCGGCCGGTCTCGCCATCGGCTCGGGCGTCAAGACGACCTCGACCGCCCGGGTGATGTCGCAGGGCACCCTGTCGAGCACGCAGAAGGAATACGACGTCGCGATCCGCGGCGAAGGCTACTTCCGGGTCACGATGCCGGACGGGCGCACCGCCTATAGCCGCGACGGCTCGTTCGACCTCTCGGCGCAGGGCCAGCTCGTCACCCGCGACGGCTACCTCGTCGATCCGGGCATCACGGTGCCCAACAACGCCACCAGCGTCACCATCAGCGCCCAGGGCGCGGTGCAGGCCACCGTGCCGGGGCAGACGGCGCCCCAGGCGCTGGGCCAGTTCCAGCTCTCCCGCTTCGTCAACAAGGTCGGCCTCGAATCGATCGGCGACAACCTGTTCGTCGAGAGCGCCGCCTCCGGTCCGGCCATCACCGGCCTGCCCGGCGCCGAGGGCTTCGGCAATCTGCAGCAGAGCTATCTCGAAGAGGCGAACGTCAACGCGGTGACCGAGATCTCGTCGCTGATCGCGGCCCAGCGCGCCTACGAGATGAACTCAAAGGTCGTCACCGCCGCCGACCAGATGCTCTCCACCACCTCGCAGATGTTCCGCAGCTGATCTCCGACTGACCATCCTACGAGGGAGGATTTCCATGCACGTGCTGAGGCCCGTCAACCGCATCCATCGCCCCCGCGTCGCTCCCCTGGGCGCAGGCGCGGTCATCCGCACGCTGCTGGCACTCTTCGTCCTCGGCGCGCTGGCCCTGCCGGTCCTGGCCGAGCCCGGTCGCCTGCGGATGCGCGGCGACGTCACGGCGAGGGGCGACGTGCTCACGCTCGGCGACCTTGTCGAGGGGGCAAGCGCCGAGGCGGCGCGCCAGTCCCTGTTCCGGGCTCCGGCACTCGGCGCCACCGGCACCATCCAGGCCCAGCGCATCGCCGACGCCGTCGCCCGCCTCGGGCTCGGAGAGGTCGAGACCGGCGGCCGCGTCCAGGTGGCGGTCCTGCGCGCCGCCCGGCGGGTCGGCGCGGCCGAGATCGAGGCCGCGATCAAGCGCGCCCTCGAATCCGGCTACGGCATCGAGGGCCGCAACCTCGCCCTGAGGATCGACGGCGAGACGCCCGTGCTCCTGGCGCCCATCGACCTCGACGGCCAAGCCAATGCCGTCGATCTCGCCTACGACCCGCGGCTCAAGCGGGTGGCGGCCCTGATCGTGCTCGGCGACCGCCAAGCTTCGCTTCGGGTGACGGGTCAGATCGTGGAGATGCGGGAGGTCGCCGTGCTCGGCCGTTCCCTCAATCGCGGCGAGGCCATCGCGCCGGCCGACATCGCCGTCGAGCGGCGCCCGCGCGAGGCCGTCCCCGCGGACGCGCAGCCGAGCGCGGCGATCCTCGTCGGCCAGATGGCACAGCGCAGCTTGAGCGCGGGCTCGGTCCTGCGTTCGGGCGACGTCGCACCGCCGGACCTCGTCAGCCGCGGCGAGGCGGTGACGCTGGTGTTCGACAGCCCCGGCCTGAACCTCTCCCTGCGCGGCCTCGCCAATGAGGGCGGCCGGCTCGGCGCCACGGTCAGCGTCACCAACCCGATCTCCAAGAAGGTCGTCTCCGGCACCGTGATCGGGCCGGGGCGGGTCTCCGTCGGTCCGGCCGCGCCGGTTCGGCAGGCGAGCGCCGCCCTCGAAACCACCGTCCGCTGAATCCGTCCCGCCTGAATCCCCTCCGTTTCGGAAGCCCGGCACCCCGATGAACGCCCACGGATTGACACGCATCGCCGCGACCCTGGTCGCTTGTGCCGGGCTCGGCGCCTGCAACACCATCGACCGCTTGTCGCAGATCGGGGCAACGCCGGCGCTGTCGGCGATCGAGGACCCCACTGCCCAGGCTGGCTACAAGCCGGTGCGGCTGCCGATGCCCGATGTCCAGCCGGTGTCCTATGCGCCGAACTCCCTCTGGCGGACCGGCTCGCGCGCCTTCTTCAAGGATCAGCGCGCCGCCCGCATCGGCGATCTCGTGACCGTGAAGGTGAACGTCACCGACAAGGCCAATCTCAACAACGAGACCAAGCGCTCGCGGACCAACGCGGAGAATCTCGGCCTGCCCAATGCGTTCGGCCTTGAGAACAACAAGGCGATCCTGGCGGCCGGCATCGACCCGGCCTCGCTCGTGAAAGGCACCTCCGACACCACCAGCGAGGGGACCGGCTCGGTCCAACGCAACGAGACGGTGACGACGAGCATCGCCGCCATCGTCACCCAGATCCTGCCGAATGGGAATCTCGTGGTGGAGGGCAAGCAGGAGATCCGGATCAACTTCGAGATCCGCGAGCTCGTGGTCGCCGGCGTCGTCCGGCCCGAGGACATCGAGTCGGACAACACGATCGAATCGACCAAGATCGCCCAGGCCCGTATCGCCTATGGCGGCAGGGGCCAGATCACCGATGTGCAGCAGCCGCGCTATGGCCAGCAACTCGTCGACGTGCTGCTGCCGTTCTAGAGATCGAAGGCCGCTCGGCCCATCAGCAGGCGGTATCGGACCGAGCTTTCTTCACGCGAACCGACATCCGCTTCGCCGGCAAATGCTTGTCTTGGCCTCAGTGCTCGGTGCCGGGCCGGTTCGGGCGCGGCGTCCCGCCATGGGTCTCGGTGAAGGCGGAGCGCTCCGGGTCATTCTTGGCATTGGCGACGCGGGCACGCATCCACAGGGCCGCGGCGATGACGATCGCGAGGGTCGCGAGGGCCAGGACGAGAATGAGGCTTTCGCTGTTCATGATGAGGTTCCTCGATGGCGGGTTTCCATCGAGAAGGCGTGGCGGGCGATCAATGTTCCCGCGGGCTTTGGTCGCAAAGCCAAGTCACGCGCGGTGACCGTCGGCAGGAAGATCAATTCTCGACCGGACAGCGTCAAGGCAAAGCTTCTGCTTGACGGCCGTCGACCCCTAGTCTCCGGCTGGCCCTTCCGCCGGCCGGCAGATCCTCCAGCCGAAGATCGGATCCCGGTCAATCGTCGCGGTACACCCGCTCGCGGCGCTCGTGGCGCTCCTGCGCTTCCAGCGACAGCGTGGCGATGGGGCGCGCATCGAGCCGCTTCAGCGAGATCGGTTCGCCGGTCTCCTCGCAATAGCCGTAGGTGCCGTCTTCCAGGCGGGACAGGGCGGAATCGATCTTGCCGGTGAGCTTACGCTGCCGGTCGCGCGCTCTCAGCTCGATCGCCCGATCGGTCTCGGACGAGGCGCGGTCGGCGAGATCGGGGTGATTCTCGTTCTCGCTCTGGAGAGCGACGAGGGTATCCTGGGCCTCCCTCAGGATCTCGCTCTTCCATCCCAGCAGCTTGCGACGGAAATACTCTCGCTGCCGTTCGTTCATGAACGGCTCGCTTTCGGTGGGTACGTAGCCGTCCTCGATCGTGACCTTCGCCATCCTGACAACCCTTCGCCAACCCGTCGCGGCCGGTCTGCGGCGATGTTTCGCGAGCCTATAGTCGAGCCAAGCTTCCACCACAACGCACCGCATCGTCTCAATCTGCAGTCGACCTCGATGAGGTTCACCCTGCGGTAAACACGCCACGGCCTGGGCGCTTTCAGTCGGCCGGGCCCAACGGCGCCGAAGCCCCCCCCAGGTTGCGGATCGCGTCCGCGATCGCATCGGCGAGTCGCGTCGCCACCGGATGGCGATAATGGCTCTGGTCGAAGAACAGGGTCGGGTCGTCGAGGGCCGGGCGGCGGGTTCGCCAATCGAGGATGGCGGTGCGGAGATGGCGCCGGGCCGCCGTCGCGACGGCGGCCTTGCAGGCCACTTCCGCCGCTTCCCGTGCCGTTCCGGGCCGCGGCAGGGCCGCCGGAGCGATGGGAGGGAAGACCAGAACGAGGGCGGTGCGGGCGGGCAGGCGCCCGACGCGCTCCGCAAGGCGCACGGCCGCCGGGAAATCGGGGCCGGCGCGACCCGGATCGGGCGTATCGGGTGCCGGAGTCTGGCGCTGGGCCGCCTGCTCGCTGGCTCTGCGCGGATCGCGCGCGGCGAGGCCGAGATACTGATCCTTGTAGTCCGACCAGCCGTCGGGCCGCGCTCGGGGCGGATCACGGTGAAGGAGTCGGCCAAGCCGCTCGACCACCTCCTCGGCGACGGAGAAGCGCATCAGCCCGCGCAGGTAGACGTGGGTCGAGTCCGAGAAAAGCCAGAACGGGAAGGATTTCGGATTCGGCAACGCGGGATCGTCGGTGCACCAGTACTCGTCCGGTGCGATCACGATGGCCTCCGGTGCGGGATGATGGCGCAGGTACCAGTCGAGGATGGCGAACTGCTCGGCCGGGCTCGTCGCCGGAATGGAGAGCTGGACGAAGGGAATGCCGGATCGGCCGCTGAGACGCTCGGGCGACACGAGCTGGATGTGGGAATTGCCGATGACGGCGCCCGAGAAGGCCGGATCGCGCCCCCGGCTCGCCGCCGCCATGCGCGGACCCTGCGGCCTGACCCCGGAGCCCGACACGAGGGGCGAACGCCCGCTGTCGTAGGGATCGACGAGATAGGCGAGGGCGAGATAGCCGGCGAACACCGCCGCCGCGCTGCCGCCGAACCACCCCGAGAATGCGCGCCAGCCCCGGTCCATCGCTCAGAACTGGAAATAGATGAAGTCGTAGTTCGCGTCGTCCCCGATCTTGAGGAGGAGGACGACGAACAGCACCGCGGATGATACCGCCGCGAGCCGGGTCGGGGGCACCCGTTGCACCGCCGTCCAGGCGCTGGGGCCGAGCAGGGCCACCGCGGCGGCGAGGGCCAGGGTCCGCCAGCGCAGGCCCGACCCCGTCGGCGCGAGGCCGAACAGGCCCTTATAGACCGCGAAGGCTGCCTCGAAGCTCGACGCGCGGAACAGCACCCAGGTCAGCACCACGAAGACGAAGGTAAGTGCCCAGCCGAGCACGGCCGGCATCGGCAGCCCGGCCCTGCGCCAGAGAAGGCCCGCCCCGAGGCCGGCGCCGTGGGCCGCGCCCCAGGCCACGAAGGTGAGGCCGGCCCCATGCCAGAGACCGCCGAGCGCCATCGTGGCGAACAGGGCCGCGACCTGGACCGTGAGACCGTGCCGGTTGCCGCCGAGAGGAATGTAGAGGTAGTCGCGCAGGAACCGCGACAGCGTCATGTGCCAGCGCCGCCAGAATTCCCGCAGCGAGACGGCCCGGTAGGGAACGTCGAAGTTCTGCGGCAGCAGGATGCCGAACATCAGCGCGATGCCGAGCGCCATGTCGGTATAGCCCGAGAAGTCGAAGTAGATCTGGAAGGTGAAGCCGAGGGCGGCCTGCCAAGCCTCGGCGATCGTCACCGTCGCCCCGGACGCCGCGGCCTGAAAGACCGGGTTGACGAGGCCGGCAAGCGGGTCGCCGAGGAAGACCTTCTTCGACAGGCCCACGCAGAGAAGCAGGATGCCGCGCCCGAAGCGCTCGGCGGCATCGGGCCGCACATAGGGCGCCTCGTCGAACTGGGGCATGATCTCGCGCCAGCGCACGAGCGGGCCGGCCAGCACCTGCGGGAAGAACGCGATGTAGAGGGCGTAGCGCAGCAGGCCGTAGGGCGGCGCACGGCCGGCGCGCAGGTCGACGAGATACATCACGTGGTGAAAGGTGAAGAACGAGATCCCGAGCGGGAGCACCAGATCCGCGCGGGGCAGGCTCGCGCCGGGGACGAGGTTGGCGAGGTCGTACAGGAAGTTCAGGTACTTGAACGCCGCCAGCACCGCGAGGTTGGCGGCGATGGCGAGCGGGATCAGCCAGCCGGCCTTCGTCCGAAGGAAGAGGCGGGACAGGAGCCAGTTCAGGCCGATCGAGCCGGCGAGCAGCGGCACGAAGCGCACGTCCCACCAGCCGTAGAATACGACGGACAAGGCGAGAAGGACGGGCAGCCGCCAGTCCGGCCGGAACCGTGCCGCGAGCCCATGCAGGATCAGCGCGGCCGGCAGGAACGCCAGGAGGAACGGGAACGAGTTGAAGAGCATCGAGGCCGGATCGCTGGCGCGACGGTCCGCCGCCGGTTCGCATCGCGGGCCTTGTCGAAGATCGCGAGGTGGCCGTCAACGGCGGGGGATCAGGCGGTGGCGCGTTCCAGCGTCTTGGCCACCCACTTGTTCAGGCTGACGCCCGAGCGTCTGGCCGCAGCCACGGCCGCGCGGTGGAGGCTCGGTTCGAGGCGCACGAGGAACTGTCCTGAGAAAGGCTTCTCCGGTTCCTCACCGCGCTCGGCGCAAAACGCGCGGTAATCAGCGATGCTGTCGGACAGCGCCTGCTTGAGTTCTTCCACGGACCGACCCTGGAAGGTGACGACATCGCGAAGATTGATCACCTCGCCGTGGAAGAGGCCGGCTTCCTCATCGTATTCGACGAGTGCTTCGTAGCCGTCCTGGCGCATCGTCGTCATGGTTTGACCTCAGCCTCGCTAAGAAAACGCCGAACGCTCTTCACCGCTCCCTTATCCGTCTCCTTCTCGGGATGCGGCCGGTGGAAAACCGCGCGGACGCCGTTCAAGGCAACCCGAATGCGCGACCCGCTGCCTTCGGTGATCTCGGCACCACATGCCGCCAATAAGCTCTCGACGTCGCTCCAGGCGATCCCGGCCCGCACTGGTTCGGCAAAGATTGCCTGCAAGGTTCGACGACGGGACCCACTGAGCTTCATTCGATATCACATATCGGTATCAGATCAATGACCATGCAGTCAGGCACTGCGCCCCATTTGCAACTTCGCCAGCTCCACCGCGGCACGCAGTTCGATATCGGCGACGAGGCCGTCGAGGCGGGGGTCGCCGCTGAGACCGGCACGGTCGGACAGACGGCCGGCGATGGCCTGGAGATCGCCGGTCGAGACCCGTCCGGACAGGAGCGAGGCCTTGAGGCGGTCGAGGCCGTCGAGGAGGTCGTGACCGCGTTGGGCCGAGCGGCGCCGGCGCTCCGTCGGCGTGTCGGACTGTCCCTGCAGCGTGAGGATCGCGTCGAGGCCGGCCAGTGATGACGAGACGGGGATCGCGGCCGTCGAGGCCGCGGAGGGCTGCGAATCCAAGGCGAACGACGAAGCGGCCTCCGGCCGGCGCCCGTTCGCGGCGGGGCCCGCAGCCTGGGCGACGAAACGGGTGTCGACGCGCATGGATGATGCCGATCCTGCCGGGCGCACGCTTCGTCCACCCCCTGGGCCCCACCATCGTCCCGGCATGGTTAAGCGGGCGTAAACGACCCGGCAGAAGCTGCCGGGTCGGCAGGAAACGCAAGGTCCTGGCCTCGCCGCCTCCCTCGAAAGAGGTAGAGAAACCATTCCTCTTCAATGGGATAGGAAAACGGGATCATTGGCACGCTCCTGGCAAATTGGGGTGAGCGCACCGCTCACGTTCGTCAGGCATCATGTCCCTCACCCTGCCCCGTTCCGCTTACCCACGATCCGCCTGGCTCTGCGCCGTGCCGGCGCTGGCGGTGGCCGTGCTGATGGCGCTCAGCGGCGGGGCTTTCGCCCTGTCGCGGGTCAAGGATCTCGCCAGCATCGAGGGCGTGCGCCAGAACCAGCTCGTGGGCTACGGCATCGTGGTCGGCCTCAACGGCACCGGCGACACCCTCAACAACATCCCCTTCACCCGCCAATCGCTTCAGTCGATGCTGGAACGCCTCGGCGTCAACACGCGGGGCGCCACCATGCGCACCCAGAACCTCGCCGCCGTGATGGTCACGGCGAGCCTTCCGCCCTTCGCCACGCAGGGCAACCGCATCGACATCACCGTCTCCTCGCTGGGCGACGCCAAGTCGCTGCAGGGCGGCACGCTGCTGGTCACGCCGCTGCTCGGTGCCGACGGCGAGGTCTACGCCCTGGCGCAAGGGTCCGTGGCGATCGCCGGCTTCTCGGCGGAGGGGGATGCGGCCAAGATCACCCGCGGCGTGCCGACCAACGGCCGCGTGCCCAACGGCGCCATGATCGAGCGCGAGATGGCGTTCAAGATGAACGACATGCGCTCCCTGCGCCTGTCCCTGCGCAACCCCGATTTCACCACCTCGAAGCGGATCGCGTCGGCGATCAACGACTTCATGGGTGCCGACACCGCCGAGCCGACCGACCCGGCCACGGTCACCCTGCAGATCCCGGCGAAATACACCGGCAACATGATCCGCCTCGTCACCGAGATCGAGCAGCTCAAGGTCGAGCCCGACCAGACCGCGCGGGTGGTGGTGGACGAGCGCTCCGGCATCATCGTGATGGGCCGCGACGTCCGCGTCTCCACAGTCGCCATCGCGCAGGGCAACCTCACCGTCACCATCACCGAGCAGCCCCAGGTGAGCCAGCCCGCCCCGCTCAGCCAAGGCCAGACCGTGGTGGTGCCGCGCACCGGCGTGCGGGTCGATACCGGCGACGGCAACAAGCTGGCGCTGGTCAAGGAAGGCGTGACTCTGCGCGAGCTCGTCGACGGCCTCAACGCCCTCGGGATCGGCCCGCGCGACCTGATCTCGATCCTTCAGGCCATCAAGACCGCCGGAGCGCTCCAGGCCGACATCGAGGTGATGTGAGCCGATGCCGAGTCTTCCCCTTCCCCTCTCCTCGAACCCGAGGTAACCGCCATGCTGCAGCTTGCCCCCTTCGCGGTCTCCGCCGCCATCGGCATCGGAAAATCCATCGCCGGCGACATCGCCGCCGGCCTCAGCGGCAATGGCAAGGCCAAGAGTCTGGCCGAGTCGAAGTCGTCGATCGAGGAGCAGTCGTCCATCAAGGATAAGTCCGGCATCGAAACGTCGGCGAAGCAGGCAAAAGCCCGCAAGACCGCCACCGATTTCGAAACGATGTTCCTTGAGAATACCCTCGACAAGCTCACCGCCTCGGAAGGGACGGACGGGCCGATGGGCGAGAACGGCACCGGCGGTGGCGTCTACCGTTCGATGCTCACGAAGGAATATGCCGGCCAGATCGTGAAGAGCGGCGGCGTCGGCATCGGCGACCAGGTCTACCGCGAGATGATGCGCATGCAGGAGGCGACCAGTGCAGCAGCCTAGCGATCAGACCGTCCGCGTCGGCGACAGACCGGCTGCCACCGCCCTCGTGACGCAGGTCATGGCAAACCTTCAGGCCCTCGAAGCGGTCCTCGATGCCGAGACGGCCCTCGTGCGGCAGGGCCGGCTGCGGGAAGGACTGAAGGACACGGCCGCCAAGTCCGCCCTGCTCGGCGCCTATCTCCAGGGGCTGGAGGCGGCCAAGGCCAACGCCATCGCGCTGGCGCGCTTCGCCCCCGACGCGATCGAGGGGCTCAGGGCGGCCCACCGTCGCTTCGCCGTCGTCATCGAGACCAACCAGCAGGTCCTGGCCACGGCCCGGTCCGTCGCGGAAAATCTCGTCAAGACGCTGGCCGAGGACATGAGCCGGTCGCGGGTGGCGACGGTCTACGGCGTCCCCTCCACTGCGCCGTCCCCTTACGGTCGCGCCGGCGCCGCGCGGAGCCAGCCGCTCCTGTTGTCGCGCAACCTGTGACCGCAAATCCAGCCGCTCGGGGTCGTCACGATTTCACGATGCGGTCGAGGCGGTTGTTCACGAAGAAGTACAGTTCCTTGGCGCCGGGCTCGGCATAGAGCACCTGCACTTCGCGGCCCGACCGGCCGGCGCCGACGAGGACGTCGGTGGGCGCCTTGCCCTTGAGGCGGACGAGATCGCATTCGCCGATCCCGGGCTCGATGGCGGTCGCCGCCGTCGGAGCGGGCTCGGTGCAGGCTCCGTCGGCGGCAAGCACCGGGCCGGCGAAAGCCGGGGGCGCGGGGGGCGCCGTGACCGCCACGGGGCGAACCGGTGCCTCCGAGCCGACGCAGGCGCCGAGCCCGAGGGCCGCGACGGCGGCGATGACCGCGTTCGGGAGAAGGCTCATCTCACATCCCCTCGATCGCCGCTCGCACGGGACTTGATCGCGGCGGCGTAGAGGTCGGCCGCATCCTTGTGGAAGGCCGCGCGGGACTCCGGCCGCGCGTAGAACATGTGCCCGCCGGGATAGACCGAGAGGCCGAGGCGCCCTCCGCCAAGGGGCGGCATCTGGTCGATCAGGAGCTTCGAGGCGAAATAGGGCGTCACGAGGTCGGTGAAGCCGTGGACGACGAGGACGCGCAGGTTTCCGTCGAGCGCCATGGCGCCGCGCAGCGCTCCCACCGCCTCCGGCGCGCTGCGTCCCGAACCCCAGGTCCAGCCGCGGTTGACCGCGGTGTTGAGGAGTTCGTAGCGCAGGTCCGGCACCCGGTAGTTCAGGCGCGTCGCGTAGAGGTCCAGCATGGCGCTGGTCAGCGGCGCCTGCATGCCCGTCAGCAGCGGGTCCTCGAAGCCCGAATGCGGCGCGGTGGGATCGGGGTCCCATCCCGTCACACCGGTATCATAGGCGCTGGCGACCCGGCCCTCGTCGCGACCGATCTCACGTTGGACGCTGCCGGCGCCGAGGCGTCCCGCCTGCCGGCGGACGAAGGCGGGATCGAGGCCGGCGAGCGCACCGACCCTGTCGCCGAGGCGGGCGACGGCCTCGTGGTCGCCCGGTCCCTTCAGGAGGTCGGCGAGGTAGGGGCCGGTGGCATAGGCCTCGGCCTCCGCGAGCATCGCCCGGGTCGGGACCTTGCCGGCGCGCTCTAGCGCTGCGGCGGCCAGGGAGGGCAGCTTCGTGACGTGGATCCACGGGGTCGTGCGCGGCGCCTGCAGCCAGGCGAAGTCGAGCACCGGCGAGACCAGGACGAGGCCGGAGAGCCCGACCCCGATCTCCTCCTGAAGCTTGCCCGCGATCAGCGGACCGCGGAAACCGCCGTAGCTCTCGCCGAGGAAGAACTTCGGCGATGCGATGCGGTCGTTCGTCCGAAGGTAGCGCGCGATGGCCGACGAGAGCACGGAGGCGTCGGCATCGACGCTCCAGTAGCGCTTGCCGTCGCCGTCGGCCGAGCGGCTGTAGCCGCTGCCGACCGGATCGATGAAGACGAGGTCGGTGAAGTCGAGCCAGGTGCCGTCATTGGGCACGAGGCCGACCGGCATCGATGGGGAGATGCTGTTGCCCTCGAGCGGCAGCCGCCACGGCCCGACCGCGCCGATGTTGAGATAGGCCGAGGCGGCGCCGGGGCCGCCGTTGAGGGCGAAGGTGACCGGCCGGGCCGGTTCGCCGGGCTTGGCCGCCAGAGTATAGGCGATGTAGGCGATCTCGGCCTGGAGCTTGCCGCCTTCGTCCACCAGCGGCAGGCTGCCGGCCGTTGCCTTGAAGCTCAGGGTCCTTCCGTCCGGGAGCGTCACCGCGTGCTCGGTGGTCGCGTCCGGCGGGAGCTTACGACCTTCCGGACCGCGGCTCTCGGCGCTCCGGCGTGCTTCGGGTGGTGGCGTGCCGTGCGGGTTGGCTTGAGCCCAGGCCGGCGAAGCCGCAAGACCGAGGAGCAAGGCGATCAGCGGGAGGGCGAAGCGATGCATGCGGGTGTCCCGGCCGCGCGCGCGGCATTGTCGATGAAAAGCGGTCGAGCGTCCGGTCACGCCTTCTTCTGCCAGCGTCCGTCGTCGTCCTGCTGCCAGTAGGCGAGGGTGTGGCCGGCATCCTTGGCCTCTTTCCACTGCGTCCGGGCGTGCAGCAGCGCGTCCTGATCGGTGCCGTCGAAGAGGATGCAGATCCGCGCATAGGCCTCGGCATCGGCGGGAAGCGGCGAGCCTTCGACCAGGAAGCGGATCGAGGCCGCGTTCGGATTGGCCTCGGCGAGGGTGAGCACCACCGGCAACCCGCCCGCATCCTGCTCGCGGTCGGTGCCGTGGGGCAGGAAACTGTCGTCGGTATAGGTCCAGAGCCCGTCGTCGAGGGCCTGGAGGCGCTCCTCCGACGACGCCTGGATCGCGACGCGCCATTCGCGCGCCAGGGATCGCTCGACGAGGGTCGGCAACACCTTCTCGAGGGGCTGCCGCTGCAGGTGGTAGAACAGGATCTCGGTCACGCCCACACAGATAGGGGCCGCCGCGAGGTTTCACAGCGCGGCATCGCGAAGCCTCGCCGATCGGTCAGACCAGCCGGCTCTGATCGATGGCCGCGCCGATAAAGCTGCGGAACAGCGGGTGCGGCTCGAACGGGCGCGACTTCAGCTCCGGGTGGAACTGCACGCCGATGAACCAGGGATGGCCCTCGTGCTCCACGGTCTCCGGCAGGAGGCCGTCCGGCGAGAGGCCGGAGAAGCGCAGACCCTTGGCCTCCAGGCATTCGCGATAGGCCATGTTGACCTCGTAGCGGTGCCGGTGGCGTTCCGAGATCTCGGTGGTGCCGTAGATGTCGGCGATCCTGGTACCGGGCCGGAGGCTCGCCTTGTAGGCGCCGAGCCGCATGGTGCCGCCGAGATCGCCCTCCGCCGCGCGCCGCTCCAGCTCGTTGCCGCGCAGCCATTCCGTGAGGAGGCCGACCACCGGCTCGGCGGTCTCGCCGAACTCGCTGGAATTGGCGTCCGCCACGCCGGCCAGCGACCTTGCCGCCTCGATCACGGCCATCTGCATGCCGAAGCAGATGCCGAAATACGGGATCTTGCGTTCGCGGGCGAAGCGGGCCGCACGGATCTTGCCCTCGGCACCGCGCTGGCCGAACCCGCCGGGCACGAGGATGCCGTTGATGCCCTCGAGGAAGGGAGCCGGGTCCTCGCGCTCGAACACCTCCGACTCGATCCATTCGAGGTTGACCCTGACCCGGTTGGCGATGCCGCCATGGGTGAGGGCTTCCGTCAGCGACTTGTAGGCGTCCTTCAGGCCCGTGTACTTGCCCACGATGGCGATGTTGACCTCGCCCTCGGGGTTGCGGACGCGCTCCGAGATCGTCGTCCAGCGCGTCAGGTCGGGCTCCGTCGTCGGCGCGATCGCGAAATGCGCCAGCACCTCGCGGTCGAGGCCCGCCTCGCGGTAGGACAGCGGCACGTCGTAGATCGAGGCGACGTCGCGGGCCTCGATCACGGCGGTCTCGCGCACGTTGCAGAACAGGCCGAGCTTGCGCCGCTCCTCGACCGGAATCGGCCTGTCGCAGCGGCAGAGCAGGATGTCGGGCTGGATGCCGATGGAGCGCAACTCCTTGACGGAGTGCTGCGTCGGCTTGGTCTTCAATTCGCCGGCCGAGGGGATGTAGGGGAGCAGCGTCAGGTGGACGAAGGCGGCGGTCCCGCGGGGCAGCTCCTGGCCGAGCTGCCGGATCGCCTCGAAGAAGGGCAATCCCTCGATGTCGCCGACCGTGCCGCCGATCTCGACGAGGACGAAGTCGAAGGCGTCGTTGCCCTCCAGCACGAAGGCCTTGATGGCGTTGGTGACGTGGGGGATCACCTGGATCGTGGCGCCGAGATAGTCGCCGCGCCGCTCCTTGGTGATGATGTCGAGATAGATGCGCCCGGTGGTGATGTTGTCGGCCTTGGTGGCCGGCAGCCCGGTGAAGCGCTCGTAATGGCCCAGATCAAGGTCGGTCTCGGCGCCGTCATCGGTGACGAAGACCTCGCCGTGCTGGGTCGGGCTCATCGTGCCCGGATCGACGTTGAGATAGGGGTCGAGCTTGCGCAGGCGGACCTTGTAGCCCCGGGCTTGAAGCAGAGCCGCGAGCGCGGCCGAAGCCAAGCCCTTGCCGAGCGAGGAGACCACGCCGCCGGTGATGAAAACGTACCGCGTCATGGGCGTTGGTCCATAAACAAGGGAAGTCGATTCGCCAAACGGCG
>NZ_CAXUJR010000023.1:22278-43300 GCF_964251405.1 uncultured Methylobacterium sp. | reverse complement strand
GTGCCTCATCTTGATTGTCGCGCCGTCACCATCCTGATTGTCGCGCTACAGGTCGAGCGTCCAACCCCGAGATCAGCGGCGATCTCGCGGTGGGAACGGCCACTCGTCTGGGTGAGCCGGACCGCCTCCGCGCGAAACTCAGGGGTGAACTGCTTCTTGGGTTCTGCCATCGGAGACCTCCTCCTTCACGGAAAGAGCTCTCCACTTTTGCGAGGCAAGTCCAATGACGTCAGATCTCGAGCGGGTGGCCTGACCACTATGAAACAGGAGATAGCCACGCTTCGACGTGTCGGCAATGTACGTGCCGGTCGACCTGTCCTGAATTGCCACGCAAATGGCGATGGTTGTCTGGTGAGCGAAGGTCTCGCCCGGCTCGCCGCAAGGCTGCCTCGTGCGCGACGTAGTCTCAAGTGTGAACGCACCTTGCTGGCTTTGAAACTTTCCCGCGAAGCACGGCGTAGTTAACGCGTCGAGGGGAGTGCTCACTGAAATCTCAGGAGCCTCATATGCGCATTGTCGCGTCATTGGTCATCGCGCTTTGCGCACACGCAGCACCCGTTCTGGCGCAGGGAAAGCCCCAACCACGCCCCGCTCAGTCCGAGGTCCCCGGAGCAACGAGCGATGAGAAAGCCGCGGAGGTCAAACGTCTGATCGAAGTCGGTCAAGCCAGACAGCGGTCGGTGGACGAGCACAATACCCGCATCTGGAAACGCTGGGATTATGCGGTCTGCATCGGCTGCGGTCCGATGCCGAAAAAGTTCCGGATCGTCTATACGACGCCGGAACGCGTGTTGGCTGGCGTCCTTGCGGCTGACGATGATGATGCCCGTGGGAGGCGGATCGTCAGACGGTCTGATGAAGACAGCTCCTGGACCTCACTGCGGAGGTAGGGCCATTGCCTGCGAACGCTATCAGCCCCGCAGCCTCACGGCTCACGGGGCTTTTCGTGGACGCCACGTAGCGCCGGTATCATCTTCATCGAGCACAATGGCGAGGGGCGGGCGTGCAGCTGAGGAAGGCGTGAACCAATCCCGCTGGCGCGGGTTGCTCGTCACAATACCCTATTGGCTCCACTTCAGCCCCGCCCGGTTCGCCGGGGCGGGGCGCTTTCGTTGGTAGTGCCCAGAGACCCGTTTGGACCTTCACGTGCTCAAATGAGCTTCTCTGCCGTCCAGCCCAGAAATGCGATCCATCCCACTACGATGATCAGCACGGCGGCCAAGATGCACCATGCCAGCAAAGGAATGCGCCGTCTTCGAGCTGGGGGATTGCTCATCACGCGCACCGCTGACGTGCGAGCTTGGACTGGCAAGGCTGAAAGGCCCGTTCGGGGCTACGATAGAGCCCCTGTGCCCATGCAAAGGCTATAGCAGCAAGCCAGATCAACGGCCCAGGTTCTGGTTCGGGATCGACCCGGTCGTACCAAAGCGGGTCATTTTCTGGGTCAGTCATCATGTTCACCATCTCGCACCGCACATATCACGGCATTAACGAGTGGCTAACCAAGAAATATGCCTGGGCAGACCGATTGGCATCGGAGCTATTGGTCTGGACAGCCCCGGAGCCTCACGGCGCGCGAGGCTCTTTCGCCTCCTCATCTGCCACAGCCTCGACTGCAGCGATGGCGTTCTCAAGTTCTGAGATCCGCTTGAGTGTGCTGTCGGCCGGCAGGGTATCGGATTGAGCCGCTTCCATGATGAGGTCGCGTTGGCGCGCCTTGAGGCGGTCCAGGAGAGTGTCGAGATTGGTCATAACTGCGCTGTAGCGGCCGACGCTGACCTCGACAACAGCACTCCGGCGGGTATCCTCTCGGGCATGCGCCTTGCCCTTCTCTTCCTCACATACCTCATCGCCTGCGCATTCGTTTTCTACGAGGCCGTGCGGGCGCCTGAACTGTCTTGGCACGACTGACCGCGCCCCATTCGATGGCACCGTTCCTGCCTGAAGAGAGTTCTGCTTCCAGGAACAGCAGCGGCGGCCCAACCGATGTCCGATCCCTACCAAAGCGCCTATATTGTGAAGGCCGCTCTCGCGGATGAATCCATGCCGAGCGGATTTCTCACGCTGTTCTACGCCATCATCGCCGATGACGCTGAGAGTGGCCTGCAGTTGGTCAAGGGCGTCGTGAAGGAAGACGCTGTTGTCGAACTTACTGATGCCCGACTGTCGCAAGTCACGGCCCAAGCCATCGGGCTGGCGCCTGGGCTCGCGCGAGCCCTATAGAGCGAAACGCCGGCCTTGAGACTTTTTCGGTTTGTCGGGATCTAACAGCCGGCTTGCCCAAGTCCGGTCAGCGTCTTTTAGCGCCGCCTCCCATACCGCCGACGCCACGGATTGAGTTCGGCCACCATCCAAATGCCGATCCGGGCATAGGCTAGTCCGCGGCGGAAGAGGCGACGTAGGCCAGTCGGCTGTGAGTTGTCGTTCATCCGGCCTTCTGACGGATTGTAGTCGATTGACGCAAGCGTAACTGTTGCGGAGCGGTTCCGCCGGCTAGGCCGCCGTCTACCAAAGCCAGCCAACCAGCTCCCACGTCGAGCCTGCGATGATCGCGCACGATGCGATGGTGGTCGCTACTCCGAAGAAGACTGCCGCCACTGCCGACCATTCTTTCCAGGCATTTGCGTCTCGCTACGGAACAGACTCGTCCTGCAATTCGATCATCTCGTCGCCCTGAGCCTGTAGACCCAGGGACATCGGCAAGACGCGCGCCGGTGCGCGCAGTCCTGTGATGGGATAGCCGGCGATCGTAACAGTGGTTCGTAGGGGCTCACAGGCGGATGGAGGGCCAGGCTCGGACTCGAACCGAGCGCCTGAAGCCTTGCGCGGCTCCCGGGTGACCACTCCCCCACCGGCCCATGCGTCCTTCAAGAAGCCATGGGTTTTTCTGTTCCGAGTGAGATCTTGGCAGCGTTACCAGTGGCTTTCCGTGACATTCTTTATTTGATCTTTGCTCGGCCGCTCTCGCTGCCGTCTTCGCCTACCCCCGCTAGTTCTCCTGGCTCGCCTCGGCCATCGTCTTCCCGCCGTTCAGTTTCACGTCCCGGAATAGGTTTCCGCTCGCCGAGGTGCTGACCCTCGTGTCCGGGCCTGGCTTCGCGACATGGACCTGAACACTGCCATTAACATCGCCGCGAAACCCACCGCCTATCGGACCCTTGAGCGCCTTCTGAAGCATGGAGCGGCCCCCATCGGACCCTAGCCCTGGGATGGCTGAAGTCGACGAGTTGAAGTCGCGCATCGCCCTTTGTCGAGCCGCGAACCCTTCGCCGTCGGCCGTTTCACGCGGTCCGGCCTTTGCGGTACGACCCTCCCTTCCATCAAGCCACCGTCGTGCCGCGCCTGTCAGGCGGTCGCGACCGACGCTGGCACGCTGACCAGAGTACATTCCGCCGTTGATACCTTTCTGGCCATAATCGCCAGGAAAGCTCGCCCACTCGCGTGCCAGCGAAGTCCTGAAGTGGCTCATGAAATCGCCGCCCTGTCGGGCATGATTTCGTTGGGCCTCCTTGTAGCGTCTTTCGATTAGCGCGTTCGCCATACGGTCTTGTAGCGCTGGCGTGAACCTTTCATCGCGATCAATGCCCAACTGATCCACCAACCCCGGGCGCCCACGACTGCCGAACAGGGTGTTGCGCATGAATTGGTATTTCCCGATCGCTGACGAGCCGCGCATGCCGCGCTGGATTTGCTCAATCTCGCCCAGGGACTTGTCTGTCAGGGTGCCCTTAAGCTGATGCGCGAAGCTGTCATCGTAACCGCGCTTGGTGGTGCCCTCGGCCTTCGCAATTAGATCAAGCATCCCGCGATCGGTTGGTGCGCTCTCCGGAGCCTCGCCGCGCAACGCCCGTCCGACCTGCTCCCCAGGACCACCGGGGCGCGGGCTGATCCGAGGGATACCGCCCTGGCCGCCTCCACCGCCCTCAGGCAGGTAGATGCCGCCACCACGCCGCGCGAGCATGTTGCCTACGCGGCCCATGCTGCCGATGGCTCCACCGCCACCGCCGTATCCCGCCGTCTGGATACGGGCGCCTGGGAAAAGGCCGTTACCCTCCGCCGACATCTTGTCGACAGTAGCCTCTCCGGGCTTTTTCTCCGGCATTGCATCGCGCAAGCGGCGCAGTTCATCGGTAAGCTTGCCCATCTCTCGGCGAAGATCCTCGGCGCGCTTGGTTGCGATCGCACTGGCGGTGCCTCCCGCCGACATCGCATCGAAGTTCTGAAGCTGGCGCTGGATGCCGGTGATACGATCCTGCAGCGGTGCCTCGGCAAGCGCGCGCTGCCGCTGCTCGGGCGAGCGGTCTCGCAGCGCCTGAAGTTCGGCCTCGGCCTGCGACAGCCGCCCCTGAAGTTCGGCTGCCATTGGCGCGGCGGGCCTGCCCGTGATGGACCGGGTGAGATCAGCTTCCTTCTTGATGCTGTCGATCTTTTCCTGCGCAGCGACCTCGTCGTCGCCGACTTTGGGAGCGAGGCGGCGAGCGAGCGGACCGCGGGCGCCGTCGGCCCCGCGCAGAGCGTCCATGTACTTGCCCTCGTTGAGCGAGCGCAGGATGGTAGCGACCTCTTTGACAGCCTCAACTAACGCTTTAGCACCATCGGTGACGCCATTCAGGAACTCGCCCGCGTCCTTCCCAGCTTTCGTCCAATCAATCTCGCGTAGGGCCTCACCAATGGCGCGGACACTCTCACGAAGCTGGCCAGTCACATCCTGGCGCCCGCCGTCGACGAGACCCTGAATGCCCTTCACGAACTCAGACAGGTACGGCATCGCCTCGGTGGCGATGGCCGTGCCGAGCTTCTGCATCGTCGTGCTGAGCGCCGACATGGCCCGGTCGAAGTCCTCGGCGGCCTTGACCGTGCCCTCGCTGAGCGGCCCAAGCAGCTTGCGCTGCTTCTCGATGACGTCGCGCAGGCGTCCGAGGTGCTGGTCGCCGAGGCGTCCGATATCCGCGTTGCCGAAGATCTGCTGCGCGTAGGTCATGCGCCCGGCCGGGTCCTGGATGTGCTCCAGGCCTTCCAGCGCCTTCATCAGCGCTTCGCCGTTGTCCTTCGAATTCTTGAGGCTGTCGGCCAGCTGGTTGAAGTATGCCCGCCCCTCGGTCGTTTTGCCCTGCGTGCGCAGGAACTCCATGATCGGGCCGATGCCATCCTTGGCCAGCCGCATGTTCTGAGCGAAGTTCTTGATCGCGCCCGCGCTGGCGTCGGCCTCGATGCCGAATTTACCCATGACGCTCTGCAGGACGCGCAGGTTCTCGGCCGAGACGCCGGTCTCGCGGCCCAGGGTGGCGAGTGCGGACACCGAGCCGCCAAGCGAGCGCATCGCGCTGCCAACACCCGTCATCGCGGCCACGACACCGAGACCGGTGATGCCAATCGCGGCGAGCGCCGGGTTCAGCACCGTGCTGGCGGTCTGGCCGGCACTCTTCGCAGCGCTCTCGACGCGGTTCAGGCCCTTGGCGACGACCTCGCTGTGCGAGGCGCCATCCCTGGACATGCCCTGGAGCTGCGCCCGCAACGCCTTTAGAGGACTGGAAAACTTGTCGACCACCTCGGCGACGAGGCGAAGGGAGTCTTGCTCAGACATCGGTCAGGCTTCCCCTGGGTAGTTCGGGATCACATCGTCGGAAGCCAGCCGTCCGCCGGGCTCGTTCAAGACGTTCAGCGGCAGCCTCGCGCTGAACTTGCTCCAGGCATCCTCGTCGTGCGGCTCGCCGGCTCGGACTGCCAGCTTCTGCCAATCGGGCTCGGCGGCCGTCAGACCAAGGCTCTCCAGGATGTCGCCGCCTCCGCTCGCGAAGGGCTCGACACCACGTTCGGCTAGGAACCGTTCGCCGATCGTCGAGACGGCGACGCTGGTTGCCATGTCGACGTGATAGGCGGCCTGCATCGGGCAGCCGGCGTCGATCGCGGCTCCAGCCACATAGGGGGCGAGCTGGCGCAATACGGCCGAGAGTAGGTCGACCGCCATCTCGGCAGGATCAATCTGCGGTGCTGCGGCGCGCTTGGCCGGTCGGCGGTCCTTCACGAGGCGCTGTGCCCGCGTCGATCCCTTGTCTTCACCGGTTAAGCCGACCGTGTTGCGGTTAAGCCAGTTAAGAGCCTCATCGCGATTTAACTTCCCGTCCGCGCGTACAGGCATGCCGGCCTTCACGTATTGCGAGACGCGAGGGCGAGTAACGCCGAGCTCGTCGGCAAGTGCAGCCTTAGTCGTAATGGTCATGGACCGCCTCGCGCCGAACAGGTGTTAAGTGGTTTTGCGAACCCATCCCTAGCGAGGTGTCGAACTCGTGCGGACCCTTGGAAGGTGGGCACCCATTCCAAGGACCCATCAGGATCGATTTCACGATGGGGATGCTCGCGATCATCATCCCGCGCTCACGACCACCGGTTCGCGACGGGCTTCTCGGCCCGGTGGTGTTCGCCCTGGTCAGCGTAGCGCGGCAGGTTGACGGTACTCGACAGCTTCGGGAGAGATGTCGGGTAGCAGGAGACCTTTGCGGGAACAGTGCGGTAGAAGGTCTGCCGCTCCCGCTCTCGCGTCCGATCAATCATACCGTCATTCCGGTATGGATGCGGGTTCTGTGTCGCGTTGCCGTTCTCGTCGACGTAGGCTGTGAACGGCTCCTCGTAAGCCGGTTCGCCCTCGCCAGGACGGTGTCGGTGCGCTGCATCGGGGCCGGCCACGCCTGCCTCGCGCGCCAGCCGCTCGGCCTCGATCCACTCAGCAAGGAAGGCCGCGATCGTCTCGGCGGGCTTGGTGTAGCCCTCACCGACCTTCGCCAGCACGGCCGCCACCGCAGCTTCCGCCTGCGCCCTGAGATCGCCCTTGGCTTCTTCCACCTCGCGGGCCTCGATGGCCTGCAGCTCGGCGCCGAGCTCTTCCTGCCGAGCCTCGCACCGGGCCACGATCCTACGCAGCCGGGCCATGTCGGTCTCGTGCCGCTCGTGCGCCCCGTCGTCTCCGGACAGGAGGATGGCTCTCGTTTGACTGTTGAGCCGCAGGCCCTCGGCGATGGCGTCCTGAGCCTCCTGCTCGGAAGCGGCGATGTCCGACCGAACATGGTCGCTCGTGCGGATCGGCATGGCATTGTCGGAGTTGCGGCGAGGGACCAGGCGGGAGAGGGATGCGGTCATCGTGGGCCTTCTGGATTTGAGGATGCAGCCACTTCAGCCTTGACCGATGATCACACCGCCGGGGGACGAAGGCTGAATTCCCGTTATCCGGCAGGCTGCGATGCCGTCTGAGGTACCCCCGGGGAGCTTAGTGGCGCCGACGTGCGGCGCGTGCGGCGCGGGATCGTTCGAAGTGCGCGTCGAGGTCGGCAGCGGACATCTCGGTTTTCGGCGGCCCGCCTCGCATCTGATCGAGCGCGGCTGGACTGAAGGTCTTGGTGATCTCAGGGTCGCAGCCGCTGGACGACGATCGTGACGAGCTCGGCGGACTGGACGAGCCGGAAGGCTTTGGACCGCTTTGCCGCTCGAACTCCGTGAGGGTGGCGGCGCTCATCAGCACCATGCCACCGCCCTCGGCAGCCCGCTCGCGCAGCGCCGGGTAGGCAGCGAAAACGTGCGGGTGCGTACCTTCGCTGATGTAGGTGCCTTCGACCTTCGCCCTGCTCCGTTGGAGCTGCGCCGTCTGGGTCGTGCTCATGCTGCGTTCCTCATGGCGATCGTGTCGAGCGGCGGCAGGCTCACACCATCGGCCTCCAGCTTCTCGCGCAGAGCCCGGCGCAGGTACTCGGCGGTCGAGGTCCGGTGCTGGCGGGCAGCAGCGTTGATCGCGTCGGCGATGCCCCGCTCGGTCCGGAAGCGGACCATCTCGGGGAAGGTCATGGAACGGGTGACGGTCTGCACAGCGGGCTCCTCCGCAGGGCTCGGGGTGCTCTGACCGTGCCTGACAAAGGGAGCGAGAGGCTACACAGGTTCGTGGAGTGTGTGGGTTTTGTGCGAAATGGGTCGATAGGTCAGAAGAGACAAACCACCTTCACCAATTAGCAATCGCCTCAGCCCAAGCTGATCTGGTGATAGCCAGTTTCAATGTTCCACGGATCATCGCAGCGGCTTTTGCGCTAGCTGGTGCGATCCTGATGATGACTGAACCGACCCCATCCTGGGGAGGGGTCGCGACAGGCCTGTTTTGCCTACTGATGTTCAGTGGGTTCTCGCTCGCCGCGGGATGGAAGCCGAGCCCCCGCCCGAAGCAGAAGGGCTATAAGAAGAAGGGCTACAAGCTGAAGCCCGGCGTCCCAGTGTCCATTGAGGTGCAGGAAAACCTGCCATCGCATCTTCCCGAACTCGGCACCCACCTGAAGCGCCCGAGATGGCGGGGCAGATACCAGGTCAGATAGACCGGGACGATCTTCGTCCTAACATCAGCCCAGCGCGGTCGAAGTAGTCCGCGACGCGTCGCTCAGATCGGCTGCCTGTCAGGTAGGCGCTCAGTGCATCGACATCGGCGTCGAGCCACATCAGGAGTGCCGGGTGCGAGACAGCCCAACGCCCGCCAACCCGACGACCAACCCCTTCTGCCTCACACCACCGTCGGATCGTCTCGGTGCTGCGACCGGCGATGCCGGCGGCCTGTTGCAGGGTCAGGGCCTCACGGCGGTCATATGGGATGAGGCAGCGGGGCACCTCAGTCATGGCCGGGCCTCACCTGACCGAGCGGCAGTCGGCAACGTTGAGAGACTTCGCAAGTTGACGATTCTCACACGGCCGAACTGGCCAGAATAATCATGGCCAGGCGGTTCAGGAGAACGCCCATGGCCACGTCCAAGCAACGAGCCGAACTCGCCCAAATCGCCCTCGACGCATACCTGCATGCCGAGGGAGCAAGCCGCAGATGGGGCAGTGCCCCTCCACCCGGTGAGGTCGTCGATCTCATGACCGATCTGCTGCTGCTCGCGAAGGAGCGCGGCCATGACCCCTGCTCGGTGATCAGCAAGGTCGAACAGCACCTGAAGGTTAAGACCGGAGAGCTGTGCTGAGGTGACGTGGCGGCTTCTTTGAAGGGACCCCGCGGGAACGATTATCTCCACCCCACAAGGTGTGCAGCGCTTCACCTCCACCACCCCCCACACCCCTATAGGGTGGTGGTGGGGGTGGAGATTGCGGGGATGCTTCTCCACCTTCTCCACCCCACCTTTTGAGGTGGTGGAGAGCTTCAATCGGTGGCCCATTCGCCGACCTCCACAAACTTCCGAGGCCGACCTTTTTCGTCCTTTCCCTCCGCGACACAGAAGGCGCCGTTCTCAATCCAGATGCGGAGCAAGCCTTTCAGCTTTGCCTTGTCGCTCTGATTATCGATGTTGAGCTTGAGAGCTCTTGCGATGGGCTGTCCAACCCAGTCGCGGGCTTGAGGGTCCTGGCGCCAGGATCCAGTATTTACTTCGCCCTGTGCGGCGCGCAGGTCCGAAGGTGTCACCCCATCAAACGGATCGGGGATCGTCCACGAGGTCACCACCGCAACGTTGTCGCCGTTGCCCAGCATGACCGACGCGAGCCGGTGCCAGGTCGCCTTGTCCGGCGGTGGCGCTAGGTTCGCCTTTCCGTTGTCGATGCGGAAGTGGAGGCGCGGGGCCTCGACGCCCCATTTTGCGGCCTCTTCTGGGGTCATGGAGTTCAGCACGCGTCCGGAGCGAGCAGCCGACAGAAGGGCTACGGCGCCGCGCCCATCCTCCATCGTCACCTCGGCGCCACCGGTCTTTCGAGCATGGTGCACGAGGTCGATGGCGCTGTTCGTCTCGTCCGCGATCCCGCTCCAGAGCTTTGCCACCCGGTCGATGGCGTTGTTGTCGTTCTCCGTCACCCGGTGCGAGGACACGAACGGGTCGATCATCACCACGTCGATGCTGTTCGCCTGGATGGTGTGTAGCAGGGCCTCCCGGACGGGCGCGCTGATGACGATGCCGGTCCTGGTCTGCTCGGCCACGACGATCTCGGTGGTTCTGCCGGAGTCGAGGAACAGCGAGCCCTCTATGTCCTGAGGCGTCAGACCGTAGTGCTGCGCCGCCGCCATCACCCGGCGTTGCAGCTCCTGAAGGGGGTCCTCCCCATTCCAGAGCCAGACCCGTGCCCGCTCGGCCGGCTGGATGCCTAGGAGGGGCTTGCCGCTGGCCATCGCCAGGGCCTCCACGATTCCCAGCGAGGACTTGCCGACGCCACCCGGCGCAACCGTGACGCTCAGGAACTGGCGAACGTAGTGGTGCCCGTAAACCCATTGGCGCGGCGGGATCAGGAACGGGCTGATCCAGAGGAACGGCGTCGCTGCGATCGAGGCTTCCGGCGCCTGGTCCGGATCGGTCTTCACCTCATCAGGCGTCCAGAGCGACGCGGCGCGGGCGATGTCCACCAGCTCGCTCGGATCGTTGCCGGCACCGAGCCAGTCGGACACGTCCCCCTTGGTCAGCAGGCCGGGCAGCTCGACCACGCGTACCTCGTCCGCGATGCCGTAGAGGTTGCGAGCGACCTCGCTGGCGTGATTGCGGCCTGCCTCGTCGTTGTCGGCCAGGACATAGACGGCTTTGCCCTCGAACCATTGGTTCAGGTCAGCGGTCCATTTTCCGGCCCCTTCTGAGTTCGTCGTGGCGACAAACCCAAGGGATGTGAGCGCGTCGGCGTCCTTCTCTCCCTCGACCACGAAAACCGTGTCGTGAACGGCGCCAAGCATCTCGGGCAGGCGATAGGGGATCTTCGGTCCGGCCGGCTTCCTCCAACTCCAGCGTTGGCCATCCCAATGCGATTGGGGGAAGCCCTTTGGCTCCCTCCGCTGAACCCGCAGGTACGGCGTGCCGTCGGCTTGGCGATAGACGTACTCAGCGGCGACGCGTGGGCGCACAGCTTGCGCGGCAGCCGGCCTCGCCTCCGGCTTCCATTCGGGCAGATTGACCCGTTCCCGAACGTGGTCCTTGCAGCGGATCGGATCGTCACCTGCGAAGGAGTTGACGACGAAGCCATCAGGCGCTGCTGGGTCGATCAGGATCGACATCGAGCGGTCCTTGCGGCCGTGCCCTGGCCCAGGGGCCGAGACGCGATTGCCAGAGGCTTCACCGCCAAGTGCCTGAGCCACCGCTCTTGGGTCGAGGTGGGAAGGCGCGGTGCTCACGGACGCGCCTTGATGGAGTGCCCTGCGAGCCGCCGGAGCGTCGCGTCGCAATGGGTCAAGAGCCAAGCGTAGTACTGGCGAGCCGACGCCTCGATGACGTCCGTGTCGGTACCCTCTGGTGCGAAACCGATGGCCCGGCCGATGCCGCCACTGACGTGTTTGACGGCGACGAAGGCGCGATAGCCTTGCGGAACCAGTTCGGTGATGCCGCAGCAGATTTCAGCCTCGGCCAACTCCTCGCGAGAGGCGAGGCGCAGCCGGTAGGAGCGATAGGGGCGGCGGAGAAAGAACCGACGATCGGCCTCGATGACGAGGTCGATAGCGGGCTGGAGCGCTAGGATGCGGACACTGGCTGCTTGGGGGGACTCACCCATGGCGAGCCTCCCGCGGGCCGAGCCCCGCGAGCTCGGCGACGAGCGCAGCGGTTGAGGGAGAAAGTCCGAAGCGGATGGCTAGGTAGAGATCTTGCCGGGGCAATTGATCTGGCGCATATCTCTCGGCGCTGACTTGCCGGAAAGCATTCGAAAGACCCGCCGTCGCCCCGCTGCGATGAGCGGGTTTTCTCATGGCTCAAACACCCCCTTCCGGGGAGAGCGTGGGCTGGTCCAGCAGTCGTTCGAACGGTGCCACCGGCACCTTCAGCAGCCTCCCAATCTTGATTGTCGGAATCTCGCCGCGCTTGGCGGCCTCGTAGGCGCCATTGCGGCTGATCCCCAGCCAAGTGGCCGCCTCTTCGATGCTAATCGTCCTCGCGCCTGTCCGCTCCGAACTCACCGGTTTCATACCAAACTCCTTTTTTGAAATGATATATGCCGTTACGAAAATGGACGGCACGTGCGGGCTTGTCAATGACCGTAACGACGATCTACGATACGAAAATGCCATCCAGGAGAATGACGGTGATGCGAAAAGCCGAAACGGTACGTCGTGGGCGCCCTGCTAAACCTGATGCAGTGCGGCTGCGTCGCCCTGTGGCCGTTCGGCTCCGCGACGAACTTCGCGCTGATCTTGAAATATCAGCGGGAAGGCACGGCAGATCTGTTTCTGAAGAGATAGAGGCCCGTCTAGAGGCGTCGCTTGCGGTTCAAAATCATACTAAGCAAGAATGGGGGAGTGACATTTTCACAATTGCACGGTCACTGGCCGCAAGTGCCGCGCAAATTGAAAATTCTTATGGATCTGCTTGGTACGAGAATGATGAGGCGGTAGAAGTTTTTAAATTAACTGCTTTTGAGACGGTCGAAAATTTCAAAGTCTTCGTTAGGAATGAACTCGACGAATGGGCGTCGATCGGCAAAAGAGCTTCTGTCTCTCCTGCTGGGAAGTCTCGCGAAGAAGCTGCTAAAATATTTGCCGCACGGGATATGCGCATTCTACCTCGCCTGAAGCCAACCAAAGATTTCATAGAAGGCGGTGACTTATGAAAGGCCACATCCGCGAGCGCTCGCCCGGCCGCTGGGCCATTATCCTCGACATTCCCGATCCGGAGACAGGCAAGCGCAAGCGGAAGTGGCACTCGTTCGCCGGCACGAAGCGCGAGGCGCAGAAGGAATCGGCGCGGCTCATCACGCAGCTTCAGGGCGGCGACTACGTCGAGCCTGGCAAGGAGACGGTTGGCAAGTTCCTCGACCGGTGGCTCGACCACATGCGTTCGCAGGTCTCCCCACGTAGCCACGAGCGCTACAGCGAGCTCGCCAAAAAGAACCTTGCTCCGCTTCTGGGCGGCGTCGTGCTCACGCAGCTGCGGCCTGAGCAGATCTCGGCGGCTTATGCGAAGGCGTTGGTCAGCGGGCGCCGCGACGGCACAGGCGGCCTGGCGCCCCGCACCGTCCACCACATGCACCGCATCTTGAGGCAGGCGCTCGGCCAGGCCGTGAAGTGGCGGATCCTCGTTCGCAACCCCGCCGACGTCGTGGGCGCTCCGAAGGTCGAGCGGCAGAAGATGCACGCGCTCGATGCGCACGAGACCGCACTGCTGCTGGCGCACTTCCGACCGACACGCATGTTCATTCCGATCCTGCTGGCTGCTCTCTGCGGATTGCGTCGTGGCGAGGTGACGGCGCTGCGCTGGCGATCTGTCGACTTCGCCGGTGCGCAGCTCGCGATCGTCGAGAGCACGGAACAGACCCATAAGGGCACCCGGGCGAAGGAGACCAAGAGCGGCCGATCGCGCCGAGTCGCCCTCCCCTCGATCGTGGCCGAGGAGCTGCGTCTGCACCGCCTCCGGCAGGCCGAGGAGCTTCTGCGGCTCGGGATACGCCTCGCGGACGACACCCACGTTTTCGCCCAGGCTGACGGTCTGCCCATCCAGCCGAACAGCCTCACCCACGAGTTCACCCGGATCCTGGCGCTGTCGACCGCCCTGCCCCGTGTGCGCTTCCACGATCTCAGGCACAGCCACGCGACACAGCTTCTCGCGAGTGGTATCCACCCGAAGATCGCTCAGGAGCGATTGGGGCACTCCAGCATCGCGATCACGCTGGACCTCTACTCCCACGTCCTTCCAGGAATGCAGGAAGACGCGGCTGCCAAGGTTGACGCTGCCATGCGAGCAGCCATAGACAAGGCCGCCGGATGAAATGGTAGCAAATCGGTAGCAACGGGCGGTTGCCCGTAGCTCGGGCAGAAGCAAATAACCAAGCTTCTGCAAAGGTTTGGAAGGGTGGCCGAGTGGTTTAAGGCAGCGGTCTTGAAAACCGCCGTGGGGGCAACTCCACCGTGGGTTCGAATCCCACCCCTTCCGCCAGAACGGCTTGATCCCGAAGAGGAATCCCGGATCGGCCGTTTCGGCGGCCCGCCGACAATTCACCGCCGACGAGATCCGTCCTGTTCGCTAGCCAAGGCCGCATCGCGCGAACTCGGCGTTCGGTATGCCGATCCGTGAGCCGTTCGGCTGGTGGATCGCCCTAGCCCTGACCCTCTCGCTCCCCGGCAGGCCACCACCATCGGGTATGGGGGATAGCCGAGCGCACGCGCATCATCGCAGCACCCTAGCGCTACAAGTTTAAAGCATTGTACGCCTGTCACGCTGTAAAGCTTCTCAACTGTAGCGCTACGGCGCTCTTCAAGCGTAGCGCTGTGGCGCTTTACGACTGTGACGCTTTCATGCTCTAGCACGACAATACCCCTGCGGATCGGATGGCCATGCGAACCTTGACCCTCGTCACCCAGAAGGGCGGCACCGGCAAGACGACCCTCGCGGCTTCTCTCGCCGTCGCCGCGGCCGAGAGTGGCGAACGGGTGATCGCCCTCGATCTCGATCCGCAGGGCTCCCTGGCGGCCTGGGGTGACATGCGGGACGCCGACTCCCCTGCCGTCGATCGCCTCGGGCCGGACCGGCTCGGCGACCTCACGGCGATCCTGGCGGCGCTCGAGACGCAGGGTTTCACGCTGGCCATCCTCGACACGGCCGGCGTCGCCTCGACGGGAGGCAACCTCGCGATGCAGGCCGCGACTCTGGCCCTGATCCCGGCCAGGCCGTCCCGCCTCGATCTCCAGGCGACGATGCCGACCATCGAGACACTGATGCGGTTCGGGATGCGCGATCGTTTCGCGTTCGTCCTGAACCAATGCCCCGCTGGCCGCAGCTCGCGCGGAATCGAGGCCGCCAACGGCCTCGGCATGTTCGGCGTGCTGGCGAAACCGGCACTGACCCAGCGGGCGGACCATCAGGATGCGCTCGCGGCAGGGCAAGGCGTCACGGAATTCGCCCGTGGCGGAAAGGCCGCCGAGGAAGTGCGGGCGCTGTGGGCCTGGACGGACCGCAAGATGAAGGGGACCAAGACGTGAGCAAGCGACCCTCGATCATTGGCGGTCTCAACCTGCAGGGAACTCCGTCGTCGCAGGGTGTGGCCGGTTCCGTACCCGAGCCGCCGGATGCACCCAAGGCCCCGGCTCAGCGTGCGCGCCCCGAGGTGGTCCATACCTCCCTCTACCTGCCGCGGGAGGTCCACCGACGATTGCGAGAGATCGCGTTCGCGCGTGACGTGAAGGTGCACGACGTCATCATGGAAGGGATTGACGCAGCCCTGCTCAAGCACGGGCATCCCTCCGTCGAGGCCTTGAAGGCGGGCCGGCGTCAGAAGACCTAGCGAGGTGCGTCGCGCCGAACCGCGCGGCGCGAGGAAGGCGGAGAGCCTGTCACGGAAGCAGTCGACAGCGTGGACTTCGCGCTGGTGCTCCGGCTCCGGTCTGAACGACGCCGATACCCCGTCGCCGATTTGCCCTTGGGAAGCCGGCGATGCGTGCATTGCTGGCGCCGGACGGTGACCGCGTAACGCTGTCCCGTTACAGCCTGTAAGCATGACAGCATGTTAGCGTTAGAGCGTTACAGCGCTACGACATGAAAGCGCTGCCTTTGAGGTCTCTGGGGCGGATCGTCGAGCGCGGGCCGCCCTCCCCTGCCGGGCGGCGCGATCGCACGTCTCCCGAGCTTGGGCCGCCCC
This sequence comes from uncultured Methylobacterium sp., assembly GCF_964251405.1. Lineage (GTDB taxonomy): Bacteria > Pseudomonadota > Alphaproteobacteria > Rhizobiales > Beijerinckiaceae > Methylobacterium. Next base: position 27,751 of record NZ_CAXUJR010000023.1, on the reverse strand, counting down.
GAGGGATGCCCCGCCCTCAAGCCACCCTGTTTCGCCGGATCGACCGCAGGATCGCGCCAGCTTCCGCCGCCCGCACGGGTGCCCCGATCCAGGGGCCGTCGCCGGCGGTGCAGCCCATCGCGAAGAGGCGATCGCGATCGGCCGCGGTCATGATCCCCGACGCGGTCACCTCGAGGCCGAGACGGCGGGCGAGGCGCACTGCCGCTTCGAGGATCGCTTCGTCATGCATGCGGGCGAGGCCGTCGCGCTGGAAGGCCGCGTCGAGGCCGAGGGCGTCGAAATGGTGCCCACGCAACGATTGCAACGAGGCGCCCGCAGCGCCGAAATCTCCCAGCGCGACGCGCACGCCCCCCGCTCGCAGGCTCTCGATGAGGCTCGCGACGCCGGGTCCGCCCTTCACCAGCATCGTCTCGGAGATCTCGATCTCGATCATGCCGGGGCGCAGGCCATGCGCGGCGATGCGGCCCGTCAGCATCTCGGCGAAGCCCGCCGGGCGCAGCGGAGCGGCCGCTCGTGCGATCGAGACATGGCCGACATCGAAGCCGGCATGCATCCAGGACGCCGCCTGGGCCAAAGCCGTCTCCAGGACCCGAAGGCCGAGGCGATGGGCCAGAGCCGGATCCTCGCGGGCCCCCAGCATTCCGGCATCCTCGGCGAGCCGGCCGTCGGCGCCGGGCCAGGACGGGAGGGCTACGAACCCGCAGGGGCGCCCATCGGCCAGGCGGCGGCGGGGCGCGTAGCGTAGGTCGAGGGTCCCGCCGTCGAGGGCCGCCCTGAGGCGGGCATTGGCCTGCTGGCGGCGCTCGGCCACCTGCATCATGGTCGGCACGTAGGTGCGGAACGTGTTTCGTCCCGCTGCCTTGGCGGCGTAGAGGGCGGTATCGGCCCTGGCGAACAGGCTGCCCTGCTCCGCGTCGGCGCGAAAGGCGATGCCCACCGATGCGCCGAGCTGAAACACGTGCTCCGCGTCCTCGATCGGCCGGCCCAGGATCGCGACGATCCGGCCCGCCACCTCCTCGGCCGCGGGCCGGTCGGTCGTCATGAGCACGGCGAACTCGTCGCCGCCGATCCGTGCGACGAGGTCGGTCCCGGCACACAGGCCGAGCAGTCGCGAGGCCATCTCGCGCAGGCATCGATCGCCGGCCGGATGCCCGTACGTGTCGTTGACCTGCTTGAACCCGTCGAGGTCGACGAGGAGAAGAGCGCCGCCGCGACCCGGCTCGGGGCCCGCCTCGTCCCATTGTGCGAGCCGGGCCTGGAAGCGCGCGCGGTTGGCGAGCCCGGTCAAGGCGTCGAACTCGGCAAGGTAGCGGGTCCGGTCCGCCAGGATCTTCTCCTCGGTGATGTCCTGCTTCATCCCGAAGATGCGTACGGCCGCCCCGGCTTCGCGCTCGACGGTGGCGGTGAGTCGGATCCAGCGCCGGTTGCCCTTGCGGGTGACGATCTCGGCATCGAGGGTGAAGCCGCCCCCCTCGCGGATCGCCCGGCTGCGGACGTCGTCGAGGACGGTTCGCGATGCCGGCGTGTAGCAGGCCAGCGTCGCGGCCCGGTCGGGGACGGAGCCACGCGGCAGGTCGAAGATGTCGTAGACGACGTCGGTCCAGGTCAGGTGCTCGCCGTCGAGAGCGCATTCCCAGACCCCGATGCGGGCCGCCTCCGATGCCCGCGCGAAAATCTTGCGGGCATGGGCGAGGGAGCCCGCCTGCACCGCGAGGGCTTCGTTCAGGCGCCGCAGCTCGGGACTATCGGAAGGATGCACCGCACCCGACGGTCCTTGCGCGGTCTCCGACCCGGGATCGTCGCGCATCGTCGAGGGTGTCCGTCATCGTCTCGCATGACCGAAGTCTCGCATGAACCCAAGTCTCGCATGAACCAGGTTTCGCGTGACCATATCTTGCGGGACCGAGTGTGGACCGACGTGGTTAAACAACCGTCACGGCGCCGGCCGTCCGGTGGCGGTGCCCCATCCACGCATGTCGAGCTCGGGATGTGGTAACCGCACCCCCTCCGGCCCGAGCAGCCCTGCCAGAATGTCCGCCAGGATTCCCACCATGACGATGAAGACGACCTTCGTGGTCCAGACCTTCGTGCTCAAGCGCAAGCGCCTGGTTCCGGGCGACCGCGAGGTTTCGCCGACCGAGAGCGGAGCCCTCAAGAAGGCTCAGGCCATGGCCGGCCGCATGCCCGGTACGGCGGCGCTCAAGGTGGTGGCCGACGACGAGACCGGAGAGCTCGAAGGCGTCACGATCCTGGGGCAGTTCGGCGAGGTGCCGGAGGATTTCGCCGAGAGTCTGGGCGGCTGAAGAAGAAAGCCCGCCGCGGCAGATGCCGGGCGGGCGGTCCTTAGGGTGCCGATCAGGTCAGGCCATCAGCAATCGTCGCCTTTCTTGCCGACAGATTGGTCTGCGCCGGCCTTGTTCATGGCGCCCACCGTTCCGGGAGACGCAGGCTGCTGCCCACCGGCTAGGTTCTTGCTGGCGGGGTCTTCGTTGCCCTTTCCGGCCGTGGTGCCGGCGCCCTGCTTGTCGCCGAGGCCCTGGTTGGCGCCGACGTTGTTCATGGCGCCGACGGTGCCGGGCGACGCAGGCTGCTGCCCGCCAGCCAGGTTCTTGCTGCCCTTGTCGGCACTCGAACTCTTGTCATTCGAAGTTTGCTGCTCCGGGCTCGTTCCCTTCGTGGAGCCGGTGTTGCAGGGCGCCGCGAGGGACGTCCCCGCCGTCAGCGCGAGGATGGCGGCGGCACTGGCAATCATTGAAAGTTTCACGGGGCGTTCCTCCAAGGTTGTTACCGAGAAGTATAATTCTGCCCGTGAACGACCGGTTCCGGGACAAAGCGGCAATCGCGCCGTCTGGTCCGCTGGCCGCTCTCGACTGAGGCCGTCGGCTCAGCGGGACGAGGATTGTCGCAAGACGAGGATCCTGGATCGGTCCCACGTGCGCGAAGGAGGGACGGCTCGTCCATGCGAGCCGCTGCCATGCTCCCGCGATCGGAATCACACCAGCCGTCGAGGCAGCGTCATCGCGACGGAACCGCCGGTGGGATCGAGCGATGCCACACGAGGCCCGCGCACCTCGTCGTTGGCCTGCTCCCAAGCCTCCAGCACCCTGTTCGCGGCCGCCACGACCGCGTCCGGCGACGAGGCGATCTCGGGCCTGATCCCCTCGACGAGGCGCGTCAGCAGGATCTGCGCCTTTGCGGGATGGATGAAGGCCGCCGCCTGGGTCGTGAAGGCGGAATAGACGTTCTCCGCGATGGTGCGGGCCGCATGGTCCGCATCGGGTGTTTCCTGCATGGATGTCTCCCGTCTTCGCGCTGGAAGCGCGGCCCGTTGCGGGCGTTCGCACCGAGGTCCACACGCGGGACCCTGACCTTACACTCCCGAACCGGCCGGCGGCAGGCCCTGCTCTGGTGTGGGAACGACATCGAGGCCTGGGGCATCGTCGGGACCGGTCGCGCCGAGGCGGCGCAGCAGCGCCTCATAGGTCGCCGCAGCCGGCGAATGCGGCTGGAGTTCGTTGGTCCTGTCCAGGACCTGGCGGACATCCTCGACGAACAGGCGCTTGGCCTCGCGCCCACCGGGGACCGTGTCGAACAACCGGGTGATCGCAAGTTCGTAGAGGTTGACGAGGAGCCCGAGCTTTTGCGTGTCGTCGGACATCGGGATGCTGCTCCGTTCTTCTGGTCCCTGAAACCGAGGTCCATCATCGGGATCCTCGCCTTACGCGAAGGCGGAGGCGCGAACAAAAAGCCCGCGCATCCGCAGGGTCAGCCGGGGAACATGAACTGCGCTGGGATCCGCCTCAGGACGGGGATCGCATGCCGCCGACGCGACCGCATCGAGGAGAAATCTCGACACGTCGATGATGGCAGGCCCCGCGAAGCGCACATTCACCCAGGTGAACAGGCACCGGGGTCAACAGATCGTCGTGGCCGAGCCATGCCGTCACAGCGCAAGCTCTTGGTCGGCGGAAGGTCTTGGTCGGCGGAAGGTCTTGGTCAGCGAAAGGTCTTCGGGCGTCGCCGCATCATCCGCCCTCCCCGATCGGGATACTCGAACCCGTATCCGGAACGTCCATCGGGTATTCAAGTTGGCATAACAATCAACATGACAACCAACAGGAGGACGCGATGCGAGAGCCGATCAAGCCGGGCGACAAGGACGTTCCCAATGCGGGCTCGACGAAGGAAGGTGGAGCCCTCGGCAATATCGACGAACTGACCGGGCATCCCGGCAAGGGAACGTCGGGTCCCACGCTGAAGAAGTCGGAGAACCCCGATCCCTCGAAGGGCGTCCAACCCGGAAAGCCGGGAGAAGGCGAGGTCTGAGGCCGCCGAAACCGGCGAGCCGAGGGCCGGATGATCTGGATCTCACCCGAGCGACGAAAGGTGGGTCCTGAGGCCCGCCACGGCGTCCCGCGAGACCAGAAGGACGATCTCTCGACCGTCGGGCGCGACGAAGCGCACGACGATCGCTTCCATGGCCTCGAAGACCGACACTGACAGCGCCACGGGTCGCAGGCTGTCGGGCACAGGCTGACTCCGTCGGGCGCCTCGCGATCCTGATGTCGAACCTTGACATATGATCGTGAGCAATTGGGTTGCCCGTACTCTTGCGCTGACGAGCCGGTCCGGAACGACTGCATCGTGGCGCGAGCTGATCCGTGAGGCCGTGGAATGATCGTGCGCATTTGTGATAGGGACGACCGAACCAATTCCCTTTCAGCGCGTTCCCAGCCCCCGACGAGGAGAACACACGACATGAAAGCGCTTGTTGCGATGGCGGCCGTAGGTCTCGGCTTGATGGGCGCGATGGCCCCGGCCACGGCCCAACGGGGCGGCCCCGATTACGGATATGGCGAGCGCGATTATGGGTCCAGAGACCGTGATTACGGGTCTCGAGATCGCGGCGGGTCCAGGGACCGTGACTACGGGTTCGACGAGCGCGAGTACCTGCGCTGCAATCCCGATGTCCGCCGCGCCGTCAACAACGGCCAGATGGAATCCGGCTCGGTCCATTATCGCACCTTCGGCCGGCGCGAGCGTCGGCGCCTGAGCTGCTGACGAACGGCCGGCATCGAGGACGTCTGACGCGATTCTCACGCAGGAACCTCCTTGTCGATGGCCGAGAGCGCGAGGGAACCCTGACGTGTGTGCTCAGCCGGAAAGGTGTCCGTGGTGCCGGCGATTGATAAGAGCCCGCCCGGTCGAAGGACCGGGCGGGCTTTTTCGTGCCTCCGTGGCGTCGAAGGCCAGGTTGTCGACGCGTTCCTGCGCGTACAGGCACCGATCCCCTGGATCGATGGTTGTCAGGTCATGATCCGTCTCATCGCTGTTGCCGGCCTCTGTGCCAGCCTCTTCGCTCTTCCCGCCTTCGCCGCCGAGGCGGTCGGGCCGCCTGGCCTGCCGGCTTCCGCGTTTCCGAAGCCCGACCGGCCCGTGGCGGAGATCATCACGCCGCTCTGGGCGGCGGAGG
>NZ_CAXUJR010000023.1:0-22178 GCF_964251405.1 uncultured Methylobacterium sp. | reverse complement strand
CCGAAGCCCGACCGGCCCGTGGCGGAGATCATCACGCCGCTCTGGGCGGCGGAGGCCGATCGGGACAAGGTCGACGAGGTCGGGCAGGTCGCGCGCCTCATGACGATCGGGCCGGGCGACACCGTAGCCGATATCGGCGCGGGAAGCGGCTACTACGTGGTGCGCCTAAGCCGGATCGTCGGTCCCAATGGCCGCGTCTTCGGCGAGGATGTGATCCCCGGCTATCTCACCGATCTGTCGCGGCGGGTCCGCGAGGAGAAGCTCTCCAACGTCACCGTGGTCCGCGGCGAGGCCCACGATCCGCGCCTGCTGCCGAACTCCGTCGACGCGGCGGTGCTCGTTCACATGTATCACGAGATCACCCAGCCCTACGGGCTCCTTCACAACCTGGCGGGAGCGATGCGGCCGGGCGGCCGGATCGGCATCGTGGACGACGACGACATCCCGGCGCGCCACGGTACCCCGCCCGCGCTCCTGCGCTGCGAGCTCGCCGCCGCCGGCTACCGCGAGACCGGATTCTCGGTGCTGAAGGGCGGGAGCGGCTACCTCGCGATCTTCGAGGCACCGGCCGCGGAGGCGCGGCCGGACCCGGCCGGCATCGTCCCGTGCAAGGACACGACGACCCGCGAACGGTCACGACCCAGATGACGCCGCCCCGGTTCGCCGGCTCGACCGAGCGGGTGCACCAAGGGGTCGGCCCGTCACCGACACGAAAGAGAGGTGCGATATGGTCATGTCTGAGCAACTCCTGAAAGCGGCGGTGCGCGCGGAAGAATTGCAGGACATCATCAGAAGAAAAATCGAGATCAGACTCGGTGTGGGAGGCCTGTATGTCTCCGTTGGGGACCCGGCCGTGCGCGCCCATACCAACGTCATCACGTTTCTTGAACTTCAGACGTATAGCGCGAACGGCCTGCTCGCCGATGCGATCGAGAGTTGCGTGCGTCGCGGCGATCAGACCCTGAAATCGCACGAGTCCTGAATTCGCGTTGCGAAACCCACGCGGACCTGTCGCCGCGTGGATCCGCATCCTGGTCCGCCTGCGGCGTTGACCCGCCCCGCGGCGGTATTATGCATGCCAGTCCGGTCGGCTATGGATGCGGCTTGAAATGCGGAGACGGTGATCGATGGCAATGACGGCCGAGCCGGAAACGAGCCAGGGTACCCCGACTTCGACTCCAAGGTCAGCGAGGCGGCAGGGGGCCGGCTTGGCGCGGCGCCTCGCCGAGGCGCTGACGGGCGAGGCTCGCTTCGACGCCTTCACCCGCGGGCGCTATGCCAACGACGCTTCGATCTACCAGATCATGCCGGCGGGCGTGGTGTTCCCGAAGAGCGCCGCCGACATCGCCGCGACGCTCACCATCGCGGCCGAGCACGACGTGCCGGTGATCCTGCGCGGCGGCGGCACCTCGCAGAACGGCCAGCCGATCGGTCGCGGACTCGTGGTCGATTGCTCGCGCCACCTCGACGGCATCATCGCCTATGACGCGGAGGCCGGCACCGTCACGGTTGAGCCCGGCATGGTGCTCGAGCGCCTCAACACGCGGGTGAAAGCCGACGGCTGGTTCTTCCCCGTCGAGCCCTCAACGGCGAGCCGCTGCACCATCGGCGGCATGGCGGGCAACAATTCCTGCGGTGCCCGCTCCCTGCGCTTCGGCAAGATGAGCGACAACGTCCTGGCGATGGAGGCCCTGTTCCATGACGGCGAAGCTTTCGGCTTCTCGCTCACCGGCAACGAGGCCACCGGCGTCTCGGGCTCCGCGCGGGCCGAGGATCTCGCCCGGCGCATGGTCTCCCTGGCGGAATCCGAGCGCGAGGAGATCCTGGCGATGTATCCGCGCGTGCAGCGCCGGGTCGGCGGCTACAACCTCGACGCCTTGATCGAGCCGCGCCCGAACCTCGCCCACCTGCTGGTAGGCTCGGAGGGGACGCTGGCGGCCACTACCTCGGTGACGCTGAAGCTCTCGCGCCTGCCGACCCACCGGGTGATGGGGGTTTGCCACTTCCCCTCGTTCCGCGCCGCGATGGAGACCACCAAGGCGATCGTCGACCTGAATCCGGTGGCGGTCGAACTCGTCGACAACAACGTTCTCGTGCTCGGTGCCGACATCCCGCTCTTCCGCGCGACGCTCGCCGACATCACGCGGGGGCAGCCGAACTGCCTGCTGCTCGCCGAGTTCGCCGGAGAGGACCGCGACGCGCTGCTGGCCGACCTCAAGCGTCTCGACGCCTGCATGAGCGACCACGGCTTCACCGATGCCGTGGTCGAGGTCGCCGAACCCGTGCGCCAGCGCTCGGTCTGGGAGGTGCGCGAGGCCTGCCTCAACATCATGATGTCGACGAAGGGCGACGCCAAGCCCGTCTCCTTCATCGAGGATTGCGCGGTGCCGCTGGAGCATCTGGCCGACTACACCGACGCCGTCACCGACGTCTTCACGCGGCACGGGACGCGCGGCACCTGGTACGCTCATGCCTCGGTCGGCTGCCTGCACGTGCGCCCGATCCTCGACATGAAGCAGGGCGGGGACGTGGCCAAGATGCGTTCCATCGCGCAAGAAGCGTCCGCGCTGGTGCGTCGGTTCAAGGGCTCGTATTCGGGCGAGCACGGGGACGGCATCTCGCGCTCGGAATACGTCGAGCCGCTGTTCGGCGCCCGGCTGACCCGAGCCTTCGAGGCGGTCAAGGACGGCTTCGACCCGGACAACCGCCTCAACCCCGGCAAGATCGTGCGCCCGCTCAGGATGGACGACCGCTCGCTGATGCGGTTCGCGCCGGGCTACGCCGTGACGCAGCCGGTGAAGCCGGCGCTCGACTGGTCCGACTGGGGCGGCTTCGGCGGCGCCGTCGAGATGTGCAACAACAACGGCACCTGCCGGAAGCTCGCGGGCGGGGCGATGTGCCCATCCTACCGGGCGACGCGCGAGGAGCAGCACCTCACCCGCGGCCGGGCGAATTCCCTGCGCCTCGCGATCTCAGGCCAGCTCGGTCCGGACGCCTTCACCTCCCTTGAGATGAAGCGCACGCTCGATCTCTGCGTCTCCTGCAAGGCCTGCCGCCGGGAATGCCCCACCGGCGTCGACATGGCCAAGATGAAGGTCGAGTTCCTCCACCATTACCACGCCCGCCACGGCCTCCCCTTGAAGGAGCGGCTGGTCGCCGAGCTGCCGCGCTACGCCGGGCTGGCCGCCAAGCTCGCCCCGCTCCTGAACCTGCGCGACCGCGTGCCCGCCCTGGCCCGCCTCTCCGAGCGGATGGCGGGGATCTCGGCCCGGCGCACCCTCCCGCCCTGGCGCCGGCCCTGGCGCGAGGCGGGCGAGGCCGCTCATCCCGCCGACGTCACGGGTGATTTCCGCGACGTCATCCTGTTCGGCGATACCTTCAACCGGGCCTTCGAGCGCGAGAACCTGGAGGCGGCCGAGCGTGTGCTGGTCGCGGCCGGCTACCGCTTGCACCGTGTCTTCCCCCACAAGGGCAAGCGGCCGCTCTGCTGCGGGAGGACCTATCTCGCCTCCGGCCAGACCGACCGGGCGCGGGAGGAGGCCCGGCGCACCCTCGACGCGCTCTTGCCCTACGTGCGGGCCGGCGCCCGAATCGTCGGGCTCGAGCCCTCCTGCCTCCTCACCTTCCGCGACGAGTTCGCCTCGCTCCTGCCCGGCGAGGACACGACGGTCCTGGCCGGCGCCAGCCTCCTCTTCGAGGAACTCCTCGCCGCCGACCTCGCGGCGGGGCGCATCACGCTGCCGCTCAAGGATCAGGGCGGCCGGATCGCGCATCTGCACGGGCACTGCCACCAGAAGGCGTTCGCCGCGATGGGCGCGGTCGAATCCGTCCTGCGGCAGGTGCCGGGCCTCAAGCTCAAGGTGATCGAGTCGAGCTGCTGCGGCATGGCCGGCGCCTTCGGCTACGGTGCCGATACCATCGACGTCTCGCTGGCCATGGCCGAGCTGTCGCTGTTCCCGGCGCTCCGGGAGGCCGGCCCGGACGACCTCGTGGTCGCCGACGGCACGAGCTGCCGTCATCAGATCCACGATGGACTCGGGATCACCGCGCAGCACGTGGCGCGGGTGCTGGATGGGGCGTTGCGGGCGGGTTGAGCCGGAGGGCCGCCGGAGGTTCGGCTCGCTCCCCTCCCCTTGTGGGAGGGGCCGGGATTGGGGCTGTTTCCGCCGGCATCCGAAGGCCGAGGCTCACCCAGCCACCCCCACAAGGAGGAGGAGAGGCGCTTCACCCCACCGTCTCGCGCACCACGCCCCCTTCGAAAAATCCCTCGATCTCCCCGTCGGCATACCCCACCCCGCGCAGGATCGCTCGCGTGTGCTCGCCGAGCAGCGGCGCGGCCCCATGCACCCGCCCCGGCGTCGCCGAGAACTTCACCGGCAATCCCAGCGTCCGCATCGGCCCGACGCGGGTGTGCTCGACCTCCACCACCATCTCGCGATCGACCGCCTGCGGGTCGCGGTGCATGGCCAGCACGTCGAGGACCGGCCCCGCCGGGACGCCGCCCTCCTCCAGTCTGGCGAGCCAGACCTCGGATGCGCCATCGCGAAAATGCGGGGCCAGTGCCGCGGCCAGCGCCGCCCGGTTCTCCATGCGGTCGGCGTTGCGGGAAAAGCGCGGGTCGTCGGCGAGCTCCGCCGCGCCGAGGACGCCGAGGAGGCGCAGCCAGTTGGTCTGGTTCGCGGCCCCGACCGTGATCCAGCCGTCCGCGGTCTGGAACGCCTCGTAGGGGGCGTTGAGCGGGTGGGCCGAGCCCATCGGGCCTGGCGCGACGCCGGTGGCCATGGCGATGGCCGATTGCCAGTAGGTCAGCGTGATGCCGGCCTCGAACAGCGAGGTGTCCACCGCCTGGCCCTCGCCGGTCCTGAGCCGATGCGTATAGGCCGCGAGCACGCCCATCGCGGCGAGCAAGCCGGCGGTGATGTCGGTGACGGGCGCGCCGCACTTCATCGGCGCCTCGCCGGGGCCGGCGCCGGTGACGCTCATGAGCCCGCTCATGCCCTGCGCCACGAGGTCGAAGCCCGGCCGCTCGGCATAGGGGCCGGTACGCCCGAAGCCCGAGAGGGCGCAGTAGATCAGCCTGGGGTAGGCGGCCTTCAGCGTGTCGTAGCCGAGGCCGAGCCGCTCCATGGTGCCGGCGCGGTAGTTCTCGATGAGCACGTCGGCCTCGGCGAGCAGCCGGTGCAGGATCGCCTTGCCCTCGGGGCTCTTGAGGTTGAGGGCGATGCCGCTCTTGCCGCGGTTCATCATCATGTAGGCGGCGCTCTCGCCCTCCAGCGCCGGCGGGACCGAGCGGCGGGTGTCGTCGCCGCCATCGATCTTCTCGACCTTGATGACCGTGGCGCCCATGTCGGCGAGCATCAGGCCGCAGACCGGCCCCGCCATGATGTGGGCGAGCTCGATCACCCTGAGCCCGCGCAGCGGCCCGTTCGTCCCGGAGGTCGTATGCGGCATGACATTCCGATCAGGCGTCTCGTCCCTCGCCGACCGGCGGGCGCCGGGCGACCCGTGGGATGGTCGAGGGTAACGTGACGGCGGCTGTTGCCAAGAGCCATGAAAACTTCATACGGTCGACCACCACGACGGTGCCGCCGAAGAGCACCCCTGAGGATAACGCCATGACGCCATTCATGAAGGCCGCGATCGCGGCCGTAATGCTGCCTGTCGCTTCGGCCCAGGCTTGGGAACCGACGAAACCCATCGAGATCATCGTGCCGTTCCCGCCGGGCGGCTCGTCGGACCAGATGGCCCGTACGATCCAGGGCGCGATCCAGAAGAACAACCTCGTTTCCCAGCCGATTATCATCGTCAACAAGCCCGCCGCGGCCGGCGGCGAGGCGATGCTCGACATCCAGAAGTCGGCCGGCGACCCCCACAAGCTCATCACCACCTCGAGCGGCATCTACATGACGCCGCTGGCCACCAAGCTGCCGGTGAACTGGAAGAACTTCACCCCCATCGCCATGATGGCGCAGGACGCCTTCCTGCTCTGGGTGAACGCGAGCCAGCCCTACAAGACGGCCAAGGACTTCGTGGCGGCCGCCAAGGTCGCCAACCCGCCGCTGAAGACCGGCGGCAACGGCTCGAAGCGCGAGGACCACCTCATCTCCGTGACGATGGAGCAGGCCGCGGGCATCAAGATCACCTACATCCCGTATCAGGGCGGGGGGCCTTCCTCCGTCCAGCTCGCGGGCGGGCACATCGACGCCAACATGAACAACCCGGCCGAGGAGATCGCCAACTGGCGCTCCGGCGCGGTCAAGCCGCTATGCGTGTTCTCGCAGAAGCCCCTCAACTACACGCAGAAGATCACCGCCGACATGGCATGGGCCGACGTACCCACCTGCGTCTCGCAAGGGCTCGACGTGAACTATCAGATGCTGCGGGGCATGTTCATGCCCGGCAAGGTGACTCCGGAGCAGCAAGCCTTCTACGTCGAGCTGTTCCGCAAGGTGACCGAGACCGCCGACTGGAAGGCCTATGTCGAGCGCAACGCCCTGGTGCCCGACTTCCGCTCCGGCAACGACTTCGTCGAGTTTCTCACCACCGACGAGCAGAAGCACAAGGATCTGATGGGCAAGGCCGGCTTCATCGGCACGAACTGAGATCGTTGTCCGGGTGATCACCTCAGTTCATTTACGCTGAACGGTCTCCCCTCCCCGCAAGGGGAAGGGAAGTGCGCTCGGCGCAATCCATGCGAACCATCAAGACGAGTTGATCATGGCGGATACCACTCACACGGCTCCCGAGCCCGGCCTGTCGCGCCGGGTGATGGAGATCATCGTGGCCCTCATCCTGATGGGGCTCGCCGCGATGGTCCTGTGGGATTCCTACGAGCGCGGGGCGGGCTGGGACGGAGGTCCCCAGAACGGGTTCTTCCCGGCCCGGGTCGGCTGGATCCTGCTCATCGCCGCCTTCGCCGCCTTCGTGAGCGCGCTGCGGCGCGAGGACAGTGTCTTCGTCACCTACGGCCAGCTGCGCATGGTGGGCTCGGTCTTCGCGCCTTTGTTCCTCTACGTGCTCGCCATCGAGTTCGTCGGCATCTACGTCGCCTCGGCTCTGTTCATGGCCGTGTTCATGGTGATGCTCGGCGACTTCCGGTGGTGGCAGTCGGTGCTGGCGGTGGTCGCCGTGCCGCTGGTCTGCTTCTGGGTGTTCGAGGTCCAGTTCCGGTTGTCCCTGCCCAAGGGGCCGGTCGAGGCGATGCTCGGCTTCTAAGCATCATTCCGCGAAGTGGTCCGCGGCTCGCGGGAAAAAATGATGCGCCGTCAAAGAGACCTGAGCAGGCATTCGTGGGGCAACCCACGCATGCCTGCTTAGACGACAGACCAAGACAAACCGAGGAACCGCCATGGACGATCTCCACCAGCTCATGTTGGGCTTCCAGGTCGCCTTGTCCTGGACCAACGTCATGTTCATGGTCGTCGGCGTGCTGCTCGGCATCGTCGTCGGCGTGCTGCCGGGCCTCGGCGGCCCCAACGGCGTCGCGATCCTGCTGCCGCTCACCTTCGGCATGGACCCGACCTCGGCGATCATCCTGCTGTCGTCGATCTACTGGGGGGCGCTGTTCGGCGGTGCCATCACGTCGATCCTGTTCAACATCCCCGGGGAGGCATGGTCCGTCGCCACCACCTTCGACGGATATCCGATGGCGCAGCAGGGAAGAGCGGGCGAGGCGCTCACCGCCGCCTTCACCGCCTCGTTCATCGGCGCGCTCTCGGGCGTGATCCTCATCACCTTCGTGGCGCCGCTGGTGGCGAAGTTCGCCCTGCGTTTCGGCCCGGCCGAGTTCTTCGGGGTGTTCTTCCTGACGTTCTGCTCCTTCGTCGGCATGGGCAAGGAGAACAAGGCTAAGATCGTTGCCTCCCTGGCGATCGGGTTCCTGCTGGCCGCGGTCGGCCTCGACACCATCTCGGGCGACCTGCGCCTGACCTTCGGGTCGAGCGAGCTCATCAAGGGCTTCGACTTCCTCGTCGTCGTGATCGGCCTGTTCGGCGTCTCCGAGATCCTGCTGACGATCGAGGAAGGCCTGCACTTCAAGGGCAAGAAGGCCGCGATCGACCTCAAGGTGGTGCTGCGCACCTGGGCCTCGCTGCCGCGCTACTGGGCGACCCTGATCCGCTCCTCGATCGTGGGGATGTGGATGGGCGTGACCCCGGGCGGCGCCATCGCCGCCTCCTTCATGGGCTACGGCCTCGCCAAGCGCTTCTCGCGCACCCCGGAGAATTTCGGGCGCGGCGAGATGGAGGGTGTGCTGGCACCGGAGACCGCGGCCCATGCCGCCGGCACCTCGGCGCTGCTGCCGATGCTGGCGCTCGGCATCCCCGGCTCGGCCACGGCGGCGGTGCTGCTCGGCGGCCTGATGATCTGGGGCCTCCAGCCCGGCCCGCTCCTGTTCATCGAGAACAAGGAGTTCGTCTGGGGGCTCATCGCCTCGATGTATCTCGGTAACGTCGCCGGGCTCCTGATCGTGCTCGCCACCGTGCCGGTCTTCGCCGCGATCATGCGCATCCCGTTTGCGCTGGTGGCGCCGATCATCCTCATCGTCTGCGCCATCGGCGCCTACACGGTGGAATCCTCGCGCTTCGACATCTGGCTGATGCTGATCTTCGGCGTCATCGGCTACGTCTTCAAGAAGCTCGATTATCCCCTCGCTCCCCTCGTCCTCGCCATCGTGCTCGGCGACCGCGCCGAGGACGCTTTCCGGCAGGCTTTGCTCGGTTCGGGCGGAAATCTCTCGGTGTTCTTCTCCAACGGCCTCGTCTCGACGCTCATGATCTTCGCGTTGCTGCTGCTGTTCTGGGGTCCCCTCGACACCATCCGCCGGTTCGTGATGCGCAAGGTCGCGCCGGGGCGGTCGGCGCCGGCGTCGCCGTGAGGAATAGGCAAAGCCTTCCTTAGTAATCGGTCTGACGCGTCTCTCCTCCCCGCAAGGGGAGGGAAGCGCGTTCGGCTTGAATCGACCGCGGCGGTTAGGCCGATCCGGCCCTCGATGAAGGCCTCAGGCCACCATCGCGCTGCAATTCCTCCGGCAGAACCTCGGCAGCCTCCTGGCGCGCCACGATCGCGTCGATGCAGACGGGCCGGTAGCCCCAGGCATCGACCCCGACGTCGCAGGAGCGGCTCGTGTCGGCCAGCGAGCCGTGGGTGTGGCCGTAGAGGTGGCGGGTGCCGCGCCACAGGCCTGGCCAGGCCCGGTGCGCGTAGTGCGACAGGAACAGCCGACACTCGATGGCGCCGTCCCGCACCGTGATGCGGGCGCTCGGCGCCGGTGGATCGGCCCAGGCCAGCCCGAGCACCCGCTTGGTGTCGTGGTTGCCGACGATGAGCCGCTTGATGCCGGCCAAGCGGGAGAAGATCTCCGCGCAATACGCCCGGCCCGCATCGCCCGCGAAATCGCCGAGGTGCCAGACCTCGTCGTCGGGTGTGACCGCTGCGTTCCAGGCTGCGACCAGGGCCTCGTCATGGGCCTCGATACCGGAAAAACGGCTGCCGCGCTGGCGCAGGATGTGGACGTCGCCGAAATGGGTGTCGGCGGTGAAGAACGTGGCCATGCGCCTCGCGGTCGGACGGGATCTCGGGGGCCTTTGGGCGAAATGGAACGCCCGGCATCGAGCTTGGGATCGGCGCCCGCATTCTCAAGTCCGCGCGTCACCCTGGCCCAGGCGTTCCAGCGCCCTCCGTCCCCTATCCTTCGAGGCCGATCCGCCGCTGGGCGGCCTTCAAGTGTCCTCGCAAATCCGACGATGAATCGGAACCACCAG
Source organism: uncultured Methylobacterium sp. (assembly GCF_964251405.1). Taxonomy (GTDB): domain Bacteria; phylum Pseudomonadota; class Alphaproteobacteria; order Rhizobiales; family Beijerinckiaceae; genus Methylobacterium. Next base: position 12,417 of record NZ_CAXUJR010000023.1, on the reverse strand, counting down.
AACCGATGGTCGTTGACACGTAGATTGGAACTGGTCTAATTCTCATGTAACGAGTGATCGACGCAGATCATCGAGGAGAACCATCATGGCCGACGTGAAGTGTGACACCTGCAAGTTCTACGACGAGCACAAGGTCAACGGCGGGATGGCGCGGGGCGACGAGGGCCTGTGCCGCTACAACCCGCCCGTGAGCCAGCCCAGCGCGCAGGACCATGGCCTGTGGCCGGTGGTGAGCGCCTCCGACTGGTGCGGCCACTTCACGCCGGAGATGAGCGCCGCCGAGTAGGCGGTCCGTCCGGTCCCCTGCCCCGAGGCCAGCCGCGAGGCTGGCCTTTTTTCATGTCGCGCCGGGTTGCCCTCCGGCCTCGCGCTGAGTGCGCGCGTTCGCGGCCTCAGGGCGCCGTCCTGATCCGCTCCAGGAGGGCCGGGTCTGCGTAGCCGTCCGGAATCAGCCCGCGCGATGCCTGATAGGCGCGGGTCGCGGCCCGTGTCTTGGGGCCGACCTTCCCGTCGATGCCGCCGACGGCGAAGCCGCGTTCCGTGAGCCGGGTCTGGAGATCCCTGCGCTCGTCCGCCGTCAGGGCGCGGTCGCCGCGCGGCCAGTCCCGCGCGAAGGCCGGCTCGCCGCGCAGGCGGTCCGACAGGTGGGCGACCGTCAGGGCATAGGCCAGGGCGGTGTTGTAGCGCAGGATGACGGCGAAGTTCGGCTGGATCAGAAAGGCCGGCCCGCGGGCGCCGGCTGGCAGAACCAGGGTCGCCCGCGTAGTCCCGTCGGGCGTGGCCCCTGAGCGGGCGGGCCGCACACCGAGGCCCTGCCACTCGGACAGGGTACGCGGCGTGCTCTCGTCGGCGAGGGCGTAGTCGAAGCTCTCCGGCAGCGCGGCCTCGGTCCCCCAGGTCTCGCCAGCACGCCAACCCATCGCCTTGAGGTAGTTGGCCGTCGAGGCCAGCGCGTCCGGCACGGAGGTCCAGATGTCGCGCCGGCCGTCCCCGTCGAAATCGACCGCATGGGCCTGGTAGACCGTGGGCATGAACTGGGTATGGCCCATGGCGCCGGCCCAGGACCCGGTGAAGCGCTCGGGCGGCGCGTCGCCCTGCGCGAGGATCTGCAGAGCCGCGGCGAGCTCGTCGCGCCAATAGCCGGCGCGGCCGGGATCGCCGCAGGACAGCGTCGCGAGGGAGCGGATGACAGGCCGGACGACGCCGGGATCGTCGAGGACCGCCCCGTAGCTCGACTCGACGCCCCAGAAGGCGACGAGGGTCGCCCGGTCGACGCCGAACCGCCGCTCGACGGCATCGAGGACCGTGCCCCATTCCTCGATCTTGCGGCGGCCGTCGGCGATGCGGCCCTCGGTGAGGCTGGCATCGAGATAGGCCCAGATCGGCTTGACGAACTCGGCCTGGCTCCGGGTGGCGGCGATCACGTCGGGATCGGGCAGGAGACCGGCGAGGCTCCGGGCCACGACGGCCTGCGGAACACCGCGGGTCCGCGCCTCCGACGCGATGCCCTGAAGGCATTCCTCGAACGATGGGACGGCCGGCTCGGCCGATGGCGACGCCAACGCGCCGGTCCCGGGGTGCAGGAAGAGAAGGCAGGACCCCGCAAGGAGGCCCACGACGGCGCGTCGGGGATCACGTCGTCGGTCGTTGCGCATGCGTTCTCCCGTCGTCCCGGTCCCCGGAGGGTCGTCATGTCGATCGGGTCGGGCCTGCCCCCATCGGCGGTGCCACAGCCTCAAGGCCGGCACCGCCTTCAGAGATGGTGCCGTCGCGGGAGCTTGTCCCGAACGCTGCTTTCGCATGATCCTTTGCAAACTTGATGGCTGCCCGGACGCACCGTGAGAGATCGAGAGCACGAGCCACCGCGCAAGCCCCTCACACCGTCCAGCCTTCCCCATGCGTGCCGGTTTGATGCCGAAGCCTGACGGTCCGATGGACAACAGGATCGATGCCGGGTGTGAGGCGATCGTTCAGCAGCCTCTGCAGATCCCGTCCATCATCTTGTCCGCCTTCCTCTCCTCCGGCGTCTTGCGGCCGAGGTTACGGTCGACATCCGTGCCTCCAGGCCTGGGCATCGTCCGTCCGACCGAGGTCGTGTTGGGCGCCGTCACCGTCGAGGTAGGACCGCCGCCGGTCCCGGTCTCGTCGACCTGCCTTTGAGCGAGGGCGGCCGTTGAGCACAGCGTGCTCAGGGCCAGAGCAATGAGAGACGACCCTGTATTCGACATCGCGCACTCCCCGAAAAGTTTTCCGGCCGGAGAGATAGCAACCGGCCGACTCTCGCCAAGTCCAGCGTTTCACCAAGTCCAGTGTCTCGCCAAATCAGTACCTCGTCAAATCCGGTTTCCCCAAGTCCTTCGGCCGGGCGGGTCGCATCGGCGGGCAGGCGGTTCGGCAAGCACGCGGAGAGACGCGGCGACGTTCCCTGCTGAGGTCCCGCGCCGGACTGGTGCCTCTGCCGGCGCCGGGGACCGGAACATGCGGAGGCAAACCGGATTGCCGCAAGATCGGCATGGAGGTTCCCGATATGGCCCAGCAGATCCCGATCACACCCGATGCGCGGGCGGACGGCCCGGTCGACGAGGATGGCACCCATTCCGTGGCCGAGGACCTCGCCTATCAGCGCCATGCCATCGTCAACGTCGTCTATGTCGGACGGCCCGGCGCGGGGGACCGCGGCTGGGTCCTGATCGATGCCGGCATCCCGGGCTCGAAGGACGCGATCGTGAAGGCGGCGGCCAAACGGTTCGGGGATGGCGCGCGGCCCGCCGCGATCGTCCTGACCCACGGCCATTTCGACCATGTCGGCGTCCTGGAGGACCTGGCGCGGGACTGGGACGCACCGGTCTGGGCCCATCCTCTCGAACGGCCCTATCTCGACGGGAGCGCCGCCTATCCGCCGGCCGACCCGTCCGTGGGCGGTGGCTTGATCGCGCGGCTCTCGCCCCTGTTTCCGCGATCGCCGGTCGACGTCTCGGCGCATCTCCGCATGCTGCCGGAGGACGGCACGGTGCCGCCGATGGCGGGGTGGCGCTGGCTGCACGTGCCGGGGCATGCGCCCGGGCAGATCGCCCTGTGGCGCGAGGCCGACCGCAGCCTCATCGCCGCCGACGCCTTCGTGACGACGGCCCAGGAATCCGTCTACGCGGTGGCGACGCAGGAGCCCGAACTGCACGGGCCACCCAAGTACTTCACCGTCGATTGGGACAGCGCGAAGCGCTCGGTGGAGACCCTCGCGCGGCTCGAGCCCGAGATCGCGATCACGGGCCATGGGCGCCCGATGCGGGGGACCGCCCTGCGGGAGGCGCTGCACACCCTGGCGGCCGAGTTTGACGCCGTCGCGGTCCCGTTGGACGGGCGCTACGTCGAGGCGCCGGCCCGGTCGGAGGACGGCTCAGCCTATCGGCCGGCCTGAAGACGGCATGGAGCCCGGCTCCGCGCCGGCCTCATGACGGCGCCCAAGGTGCAGCCCGGCCCGGTTACGACGCCGTCCAGCGCAAGGACTCCATCGCCATGGTGCTCGCCGGAAACGGAGGCCGCGTCACGCCGCGGCGCGGCTGCCCGCGGCCGGAAGGCGCAACCCGCCGATGAGGCCGACGAGCTGGTGGCCGTGATAGGGGGTGCGCAGGCATGGCGCGCCCGAGACCTTCCTGGCCTCCGGAATGCGGTACGGCAGGCGGGCGGTGTAGATCACGCTGATCGTGGGGTCGAGGCAGCGGGCCACGGTGGCTAGCGACAACCCGTCGACGGCGTCGCGCACGTCCGCGTCGGTGACGAGGACGTCGATCCGCCTCGCTGCGTGCAGCGAGAGGAGCAGGCGTTCCGCCTCCTCGGCCGTGCGGGCGCTCACCACCTCGTAATCGAAGGCCTCGAGGCAGCTCGTACTGATCCGGCGTGTGAGCTCGTCGCCGGCGAGCAGGAGGACGAGCGGGCGGCGGGACAGAGCGGACATGGGAATGATCCTGCGCGAACCGGCTGATGGGATGACGGATCCCTGTTCTGACGCAGGGCAGATTAGGCTTATCGAGGTTAATGGAGCGTTAAGATTTCTTAACAACATAGTGAAAGCTTGAGCATACGCAGTAAAGACACTGCCGCTTCTCGCGGCAGATGCTGGATCTGCATGCATAAGCCGCATCACGAAGCCGCGACGACAGCAGGAGGGTGCCGACCCGGCCTCGGCGCCAAGATCACGCAACCGCTGACGCACGATGCCGTCCGGGTCCTCGACCGGATGCGTTTTTCCGGCATTCCGGGTAGCCTCCGCGCATGACCGACGATCCTCTGCGCGAATCCCGCGCCGCCCTCATCCTGCTCGCCGTCTGTGTGCTCTCCGTCCTGGTCTTCGGCGTGGTCACGATCCTGACGCAGATCGACTGACCGGCCCGGGTTCAGTGCGCTGCGGGATCTCGGTCGACGGCCTTGGCGACCATTCACCGTGCCGGGTGTTAGCGGTGGGCAGGCCGAGCGAATCGCGTCACCCTCGCGGCCGCATCTGTGCAGGAGGCAGTTTGGACCAGAACCTTTCAGGACGGCACATGGCGGGGATGTGCCTGGCGGCCGACAACCTGCTCCGGCAACTCGCGAGCGAGGGCATGCGCTATCGCATGACCGCCTCCGGCGGCACGGCGACGACGCTGCATCTGCACGTGCGCGACCTGACGCCGGAGATCTCCGAGCGGATCGCCCAATGCCTCAGCGGGACCGGGGCGGTGCTCGACATCGTCGAAGACGAGGTCGAGCACGATCGGCCTTGACCCGGTCCCGGCGCGGCGGCGACCTCTCGGGATGGACCGGCCGGACGCCTCAATGCTGCGCGAAGCCCGCCGCCATGTTGATCGCGAGGGCGAGCACGCTGGTGTTGAACAGGTAGGCGTAGACGGTCTGCACCAGCGCGAGGCGGCGCATCGTCTTCGAGGTGATGTCGGTGTCCGACGTCTGCGAGGTCGCCCCGATGGTGGCCGAGAAGTACAGGAAGTCCCAGAAATCCGGGTCGGGATCGCCGTTGAAGTCGAGGCCGCCGCGGCTCGCCCCCGCCTCGTCTTCGCCGTAGTAGAGGTGCGCGTAGTGCACGGCGAAGACCACCTGCACGAACACCCAGGCGCACAGCATTGTCAGCGCCGCCAGCGCCAGGCGCGCGCCCTTGACGGCCTCCGGCTCCTGCTCGCCGAGCACCAGCATGGCGACGGCACCACAGCTCGCCCCTGCCGCCAGGATGGCGAAGACCGAGATCACCGCGGCGCTGTCGTCGAGGCGCGAGGCTTCCCGCCGCAGGGCGTCGCGGGGCTGCAGGGCCGTGTTCCGGACGACGAGCCCGGTATAGGCGACCACGCCGAGGCACCAGCCGACGAGGAGCCGGACCGGGACCGAGGCGATCGGCAGGAGCGCGGCCAAGGCGATCGTCAGGCCCACGGCGACGAGGAGCGGCGGCCGCAGCCAGAACGCCTGAAAGGTATTGGTCATGCTGGGCCTCCGTGGCCCGTCCGCATAAGGCGCGCCTGGGTCGCACGCCAAGGGAATTCAGGACCCCGAGGGCGGCCGCTCACAGGCACCGTCGCGGCAGGCCGGGTTCGGCAGGATCCTGGCGATGTGCGGGCGTAGGGGAAGGAAGGCGCGGTAGGCCCACTCCGCCACCCAGAGGGCGCCGGGCAGGCGCAGGACGAGCGCCAGCGGCCGCCAGGCCGGAAGCTGCGCCCACAGCCGTGCGAAGGCTGCGGCGCCGGAGACGAGGCGTCCGTCCGCATCGCGGACATGGAAGCGTGCGAGGGCCGTCGCCCTATCGAGGCCCATACCCAGCGGCTCTCCCACGGCCACGTCGACGAACGCGACTCTCTCGGCGCCCCGGCAGCCCCGGTAGAGGGCGATCTCGCGGGCGCAGAGGGGGCAGGCCCCGTCGAAGTAGACGGTCAGCGCCGGCGTGATCAGGAAGGATGTCGGCAACATGCTGGCGCGGCCCTGCGAACGGTCTCCCTCGAGATAGGGCGCCGCGCCGCCCGCGAGGCCGTGACGTCGGGTCGCCCGGCCGTGCAGGGCCCCTCGCCCTCAGCGCGCGCCGGCCCTGATCGCCCCGCGGCCGGCGTAACGGGCTTGGGCGTCGAGGCCTTCCTCGATGCGGATGAGCTGGTTGTACTTGGCCAACCGGTCGGAGCGGGCCAGCGAGCCGGTCTTGATCTGCCCGCAATTCGTCGCGACGGCGAGATCCGCGATGGTGGAATCTTCGGTCTCGCCGGAGCGGTGGGACATCACGGCGGTGTAGCCGGCGCGCTGGGCCATATCGACGGCGGCCAGGGTCTCGGTGAGCGTGCCGATCTGGTTGACCTTGATGAGGATCGAGTTCGCGGTGCCCTCAGCGATGCCGCGCGAGAGACGGGTCACGTTGGTGACGAAGAGGTCGTCGCCCACGAGCTGGCAGCGGTTGCCGACGCGCTCGGTCAGGAGCTTCCAGCCGGCCCAGTCGTCCTCCGACATGCCGTCCTCGATCGACAGGATCGGGTAGGCGTCGACGAGGCCGGCGAGGTAGGCGACCTGCGCCTCGATGTCCCGGGTCTTGCCTTCGCCCTCGTAATGGTAGGCGCCGTCCTTGAAGAACTCGGTCGCCGCGCAGTCGAGCGCCAGTACCATGTCGGTGCCGGGCTTGAAGCCGGCGGCGGTGATCGATTCCATCACGAAGTCGAGGGCCGCCTCCGCCGAGGGGAGGTTCGGGGCGAACCCGCCCTCGTCACCCACATTGGTGTTGTGCCCGGCCTTCTTGAGCGCGCCCTTGAGGGTGTGGAACACCTCGGCGCCCATGCGCACGGCCTCGGCGATCGAGTTCGCGCCCACCGGCATGACCATGAATTCCTGGAAGTCGATCGGGTTGTCGGCATGGGCGCCGCCGTTGATGATGTTCATCATCGGCACCGGCAGCACCCGCCCCTGCGTGCCGCCGACGTAGCGGTACAGTGGCAAGCCGGCGGTCTCGGCCGCGGCCTTGGCCACCGCGAGCGAGACGCCCAGGATGGCGTTGGCGCCGAGGCGCGCCTTGTTGGGCGTGCCGTCGAGCCCGATCATCGTCTCGTCGACAGCGATCTGGTCTTCGGCGTCCATGCCGCCGATAGCGTCGAGGATCTCGGAACGCACGGCTTCCACGGCCTTGCGCACACCCTTGCCGCCGAACCGAGCCTTGTCGCCGTCGCGCAGCTCCATCGCCTCATGGGCACCTGTCGAGGCGCCCGAGGGCACAGCGGCGCGGCCGAAGGAGCCGTCCTCCAGGAGCACGTCCACCTCGATCGTCGGGTTGCCTCGGCTGTCGAGGATCTCGCGGGCGGCGATGTTGGTGATGGCGGTCATGGCGACCTCGTTCAGGCGGTGGAGACGAAGGACGGTGCGTTCGTGCCGCACCCGAGCGACGAGGCTTATCCGTCAAGGACAGGTTTCGGGCAAGCGTGCGACGGTGGCGGGCAGGGCCGATCGCCGTCAAGAATGTTTGCCGCCGAGCTCAGGAAATCTGACGCGGCACCGGGCGGGATGCGCCGGCCGCCGGTTGCGCTATAAACCGTCCATGACGAACGACACGCTGCAGCTCGGCCAGCCGACCCCGGCGCCCGAATCCCCCGAGACCGCCCGCCTCGACCGTGTGCCGAACCCGCACCCGGATACGGACTACCTCGCCCGGTTCACGGTGCCCGAGTTCACCTCGCTGTGCCCGGTGACCGGCCAGCCGGATTTCGCCATCCTGGTGATCGACTACGTGCCCGACCAATGGCTCGTCGAATCGAAGTCGCTCAAGCTCTATCTCGGCGCGTTCCGCAACCACGGCGCCTTCCACGAGGATTGCACGGTGGGCATCGGCCGGCGCCTCGTCGAGCTGCTGTCACCTCGCTGGCTGCGCATCGGCGGCTACTGGTACCCACGCGGCGGCATTCCCATCGACGTGTTCTGGCAGACGGGAGCGCCCCTCCCCTCGGTCTGGCTGCCGGACCAAGGCGTGCCGCCCTATCGGGCGCGCTGAGGCCAAGAAGCTGAGGCCAAGAAAAAGGACGCCCGGCAATGCCGGACGCCCTTTCTCGTCACTTCGGTCGAGCGATTTAGTAGCCGTAGCCGTAGGCCGGGGCACCATAGCCGTAAGCCGGACGACCGTAGCCGCCGCCATAGTAGGAATCGCGCGCCGCACCGGCCGCGATCGCTCCGGCTGCAAGGCCGGCGATGCCGAGGCCGACCGCCGCACCGGTTCCGATGCCGCGACGCCCACCACCGCGATAGGCATAGCCACGGTTGCCATAGCCGCGAGCTGCATAGCCGCCGCCGTAGCCGCCGCCATGACCGTATCCGTGGCCGCGGGGCCGCGCGTCGGCGGATGTTACCGCCATGGCGCCGATCGACAGCGTGATAGCGGAAATCAGGGCGAGCTTGCGCATGGTCACCTTCAAAATCTGTTGCCTGTTAGAAGAGACAACAGACCGACGGTGAAGAGGTTCCCGCAAAGCTGGGGCACCGCACCTCGGCGCCGGCGGCATCGGGGCGTTCTCCCTCGGACCCAGTCCTCGATCCCGCGCGACATGATGCGCCCGGTGCGTCAGGCCAAGCCCTTGGCAAGCCGGTCGAACGCCTGGAGCCGGGCGACGAGGGCCGGCATCTCGGCGAGTGGCACCATGTTCGGCCCGTCCGAGGGGGCGTTGTCGGGATCGGGATGGGTCTCGATGAACACGCCGGCCACCCCGACCGCCACCGCGGCACGGGCCAGTAGGCCGACGAATTCCCGCTGCCCGCCGGAGGTCGCTCCCTGCCCGCCCGGCTGCTGCACCGAATGGGTCGCGTCGAACACCACCGGGGCGCCGCCGGTGACCTCGGCCATGACCGCCAGGCTGCGCATGTCGGAGACGAGGGTGTTGTAGCCGAACGAGGCGCCGCGCTCGGTGACGATCACGTTCGGGTTGCCGGCCGCCGTCACCTTGGCGGCGACGTGCTTCATGTCCCAGGGCGCCAGGAACTGGCCCTTCTTGACGTTGACGACGCGACCGGTGGCGGCTGCCGCCAGCAGCAGGTCGGTCTGCCGGCACAGGAAGGCCGGGATCTGCAGCACGTCCACCACCGAGGCCGCTTGCGCGCATTGCCCGGCCTCGTGGACGTCGGTGAGCACGGGCAGGCCGAAGCGCTCCTTGATCTCGGCGAAGATCGGCAGGGCCTCTGCGAGCCCGATGCCGCGCGCGGAGCCGCCCGACGTGCGGTTGGCCTTGTCGAAGGACGCCTTGAAGACGAGGCCGATCCCGAGATCCCGCGCCATCGCGGCAAGCTCGCCCGCGATGGCGACGGCGTGGTCGCGGCCCTCGAGCTGGCAGGGGCCGGCGATGAGCGTCAGCGGGAGGTGGTTGGCGAAGGCGACCGGGCCCGCCGTGACGACGGTGCCGGGGGCATCCGGTGATCGAGAGCTCTCTTGCGACATGCGCCGCTCTAACCCGCGGCGGCGCCGGCGGGAAGGCCGGCGCGGCGGCGAAGGACCACGGGCCGGGCCGGCACCAGCACGCAGACCGTGTGGTTCCCCGACAGGCTGTCCTCGCGCGGTCCGGTCTCGCAACGCAGGGCCGCCTTGCCCGCGCGCCCCTCCGCCGGGGCTTGCGTCAGCAGCGAGCGCTGGTGAAGGTTGAGCGCCAAGACCTCGACCGCCTCCGCCCGCGCACCCGTGAGCCCCTCGGCGGCGAGGCCGATCAGGGCGAAGTACGGCTGCCGCGGCTCGCGCTCCAGGGCGCCGAACACCATGCGCCTGGGCTTGCCGCATTCGAGGCTCAGGCGGTTCGCATCCGCGGCGCGGAAAATCGCGATCGTGCCGGCGCGCCCGGCGAGCGAGGCGCCGGTCGCCCGGATCATCCGGGCGGTGAGCGCATCGCAGCCATCGGCCGCCTGCGCGGCGGTGGAGGCGAAGAGGACCAGCAGGGCCGTTGCCGCGGCGCGCGGGAGCAGAGCGAGCTTGAGCCGGAGGAACTTGAGCCGGAGGAACTTGGGCGGGGGGATCATGGGGGAATGATCTAGCCCAACCCCCGGTCGCCGGCCATGGGGTCCGGTACGATCGTCCGGCGGGATCGGCTGCCGAGGGCAGAAACGAGGGAAGCCGGCCACGAGGGCCGGCTTCGATGGTGGGACGACGAATGCGAGAGGGGTCGAGGCCCAAGGCCTCAGCCGGCTTTGTCGAGGGCCACCGCCACGAAGCGTGTCTGGCCCTTGCCGTTCTTCACGCGCATCAGCACGGCCTTGCGGCCGCTCGCTTCGGCGGCGCGCACGCGCTCGGCGATCTCCGAGGGCTTCGAGACGCTGGAGCCAGCGACATCGAGGATGATGTCGCCCTGCTCGACGCCCTTGGCGGCGGCCGGCCCGTCGGGATCGACCTCCATCACCGCCACGCCCTCGTCGCCCGCGCCGACCTCGGAAGCCGGCGCCAGGCTCAGGCCCAGCCGCGGCTGGCCGTCACGGCTGCTGCTGCGCTTGTCGTCGTCGGCGGCCTTCGGGTCGTTCGGCAGCGAGCCGAGCTCGACCGTCGCGGTGTCGGACTTGCCGTTGCGGAGATAGGCGAGGTCGACCTTGGCACCGGGCTTGAGGCCGGCGATCCGGCGCGACAGCTCCCTGGCGTCGTTGATCGCAGAGCCGTTGACGGACTCGATCACGTCGCCGGACTTCAGGCCGGCCTTGGCCGCGGGGGTGCCCGGCTCGGCCTGGCCGACGAGCGCACCCTTGGCCTTGTCGAGGCCGAGGCTGTCGGCGATGTCCTTCGTCACCGGCTGGACCTGCACCCCGAGATAGCCGCGAGCGACCTTGCCGTCGGCACGGAGCTGATTCACGACCGCCTGCACGGTCTCGGCGGGGATCGCGAAGGCGAGGCCGACGCTGCCGCCGGACGGCGAGGCGATGGCGGTGTTCACGCCCACGACCTCACCCATGACGTTGAAGGTCGGGCCGCCGGAATTGCCTTTGTTGATCGGCGCGTCGATCTGCAGGAAATCGTCGTAGGGGCCGGCCCCGATGTCGCGGCCGCGTGCCGAGACGATGCCGGCGGTGACCGTGCCGCCCAGGCCGAACGGGTTGCCGATCGCCACCACCCAGTCGCCGACGCGGGGCGCGGTCTTGCCCAGCGAGACGTAGGGGAAGGTGCCGCCCTCGGTGATCTTGAGGAGCGCCAGATCGGTCTTGGGGTCCTTGCCGATGATCTTGGCGTCGAGCGTGCGGTTGTCGTCGAGAGTCACCTGCACGGTCTTGGCCTTGTCGACCACGTGGTTGTTGGTGACGACGTAGCCGTCGGCCGAGATGATGAAGCCCGAGCCCATTCCGCCGCGCTGCCCCTTGCGCTGGGGCGTCTGGCCGCCGGGAGCACCCTGCCCGCCCTGTCCGTTCTGGCCGAAGCGCTTGAGGAACTCGCGCAGCTCAGGCGGGGTGTTCTGCATGCCGCGGCCGCCGGGGCCATCGCCGTCGTCGCTGTCCGCGCCCTGCTCGAGCTTCACCTTCACGGCGACGACGCCGGGCTTCACCTTGTCGACGATGGTGGCGAAGGAGCCCGGGGGCGTATCGGGCACCGCGATGGGGGTCTGCGGCAGGGCCTGGGCGAGGGCGGGGGTCGACGGCTGGATGAGGCTCACGCTGGCGGCACCGGTGGCCATCAGGGCGGCTGCGGCGACGGAGGCGAGCGCGTTGCGGCGGAAGCGGTTGGGCTGGGCGGACATGGACGTCTCCGGATTGTCTTGGGGGTACCGCGCCTCGAGAGCACCACGTCTTGGGGGCACCACAGGGCCGGCCGTGATCCGGTATCTACGTCGCCGCGCCTGACCTCATCGTGGCGTGGAGATTACGGTTTGGACAGGTTGGCCGGCGGCAACGGGGCGACGCCTGCGCGCCAATGCAGGTCGAGGAGAAGTCCCGCCGGGTGGGTGTCGAGGACCGGCGTGATCGGCAGGCCCGCGGCGTTCAGGAGCCGGGCCGTCCAGTGGTTGCAGACGTTCGCCGCGCTGAAGCGCCCCTCGCCCGCGTAGAACAGGCTCGGCCCGTAGAGGCCGGGGCCGCCCGCCACCGGCTGGCCGTCCTCCAGGCGGAAGCTCGAATCAAGGTGGGCGAGGAGCCTGGCGAGGCCCGCCCGCGACACCCGGATCGGCACGATCTCGGAATGTGGGAAGCTCGCCCGCACATCGCGCTCCAGGCCGACCACCTGCACCACGCCCTCGCGCCCGCCCGGGGTGAACAGGGCCTCCAGCGCGAGACGCGCATCGAATTGCGCGAGCGTCGGCGTCGCCCGGTAGAAGCGGGCCTCGCCCCAGCCGAACTCGATTCCGGGGTAATCGCGGAAGCGAGTGGCGATATTGCGCAGGGCCGCGCCGGCGCCCTCCCCGGCCAAGGCCGCACGCGGGATCACGAGGCCGGTATGCCAGCCGTGGCTGACGAGGTGGATCGTTTCGGACTCCG
>NZ_CAXUJR010000022.1:29147-43645 GCF_964251405.1 uncultured Methylobacterium sp. | reverse complement strand
GACGGGTCCGCGAGGTGCCGGGACGGGCTTGTCTCGCTGCCGGAGCCACCACAGGCAAGCCGCCGTGAGCCCGCCGTAGAGGGCGAAATGCGTGACGAGATAATCCGCGACGAGGACGGGCAGGACAGGGTTGGTCAGGGCTTGGGTGGGTAGCACCCGCAGGACGAGCGGCGTGGCGATCGCGGGGATGAGAAGCGCCGGCCATAGCCGCCTCCAGCCGAGGCCGGCACCGAGCGGAAGCGGGCTGACCACGGGCAGAAGCCCTGAGGCCGGCCAAGCCAGGGCGACGATTCCAGCCAGCAGGGTGAGGATCCAAGGCCCGCGCGCGTCGAGCCAGCGCGGATCGTGAGCAGGCCGCGCGAAGGTCGCGTCGAGCCAGGCCAGGGCCTCGTCGAGGCTGGCGCGGGCGTAGAGCACGCCGACATGCTCGACGCCCTCAGAGGCCACCGCCCGACGCGCGGTGCCGGCCGCGACGTCGCCATAGGTCTCACCCTCCCGCGCTTCCTCGGGTGCCGAGGCCAGCCCGACTGCCCGCAGGGCCTCGCGGCGCAAGGCGCCCTCCCAGCCGCCGGCGATGACGAGCAGGTTGCGCGGGTTCTCGCGGGTCACGGCGGGCGAGAACATCGAGACCGCGATGGTCGCCGCCACGTCGGGGCGGGCCTGTGCGACCCGGACGATGACGTTGGAGGCCATCGAATGGCCGAGCAGCGCGAGGCGCCCGTCGCCGGAGCCGCGGACATGGTCGGCGACGCGCGTCGTCGCCTCGACGAGGGTGCGGGTCGCGCCGTCCTCGCGAAGGACGTTGCCGATGAGGGGCGACGGGTTCCGGCCGTGGCCCGGAAAATCGAAGGTGACGGCGACGTAGCCGTTCCGCGCGAGGGTCGTGGCGAAGGGCAGCATCAGCTGCTGCGATCCGGCAAAGCCGTGTGCGATCACGACGACGGGACCCGGCGGGCCGGAGGCCGCGCGGAAGATCGTGGCCGGCGTGCCCTCGATCGATACGGTCTCGATCGCGAGACCCTCCGTGGCACCGCGCAGGTGCCACAGGGCCATGGCGATCATGGCGAGCGCGACGGTCGTCACCGCTCCACGCCACGCCCGCCGCGTCGTCGAGGATGTCATGTCGGGTCCATGGGCTTCGACGCCCTCGCGGCCTTGGGCAACTCGTCCTCGGCCGGGGTGAGGCCATAGGGTTCGACGAGCGCCCAGACATGGGGCGGCACCATGTTGCGCAGGCGGCGCGGCACGTTGCGGCGCAGGTGCAGGACGGTCTCGACGGCCTTCATCTCGACCCGGGCGCGGGCGAATTCGAGGCCGCGCGGCCCGACCCGCGGCATCAGCCACCCGACGATCGGGCGCACCCAATTGGGCATGCGCCGGAGGGGAAGCCCGCCGGCCGCCCGCTCGACGTTGGCGAGGAAGCCCTTGACCGGCCCCTGCCGCTTGCCGGCGGTGCCGGGCTCCGAAGTCCGCACCTCGGCGCCGAGCAGGTCGAGCAGTTCCTCCCCACGCGCGTTGCGCACGATGAGCCATTGCTCGCCCTGCCCGGCCATGTAGCCGACGGTGATGTCTGACAGGACATTGGTGTAGTCGACGCAGGTGCGGCAGGTCAGGGGGAAGAAGTCGGGCGGCAGCTGCGAGATCGGCAGCTGCAGGAAGGGGATCTCCTTCACCCGGCCGTCCGAGAAGCGCAGCTCGACATGGTAGTCCGCGCGGAATTCGAGATAGACGATCGTCTCTGGCGCATCGCTCAGGAGCGCGAGGAACTCGTGAAAGCGCTCCGTGGTGGTGTTGTCGGAGCACGGAGTGCCGATGACGTAGAGCCGCTCGAAGCCGAGTTCGGCTTCGAGCGCGCGCAGGGCATAGACCTGACACGGGATGCCGATCACGGCGAGCCGCCGGTAACCTTGCAGCCGCGCCGGCTCGAGCAACGCCAACAGCGGTGCATAGCCCATGCGCATGCCGCGGCACCCCGCCATTCCCTCGGCCCGCGTGACGAGGACCGGAACAGGGCGCCAGCGGTCGTCGGGGTCGGGGGCCATGGTGAGGACGGCGTCGACTGCGCCGGTCTCCAACAACCGCTCGGCGATCCGCGTGGCGATGCCCGTCCATTGGGCGCCCTCGCTGGGCCGGACCAGGCCGGCGCGAAGCATCCGCCGGAACGGACCGAAGAAGCGCTCGTCGGGCCGTTCCGCATCGCGAGCCCGGCCATGCACCTGGGCCTCCAGGCTCGCATAGTCCGGCTTGATGAACTGGCACGCGCGCCCGCAGCGTTTGGCATCTGCCATCCGCGAAACGCCGCAATCCGTGCAGAGGTCGCGCGGGGCCGCCTCCGCGACAGCCGGAACCCACACAGTCGGGCGAGATGCAGGTCCGAAATCGGTTGGCGACGCGGTCACACGACGTCTCTCAAAGGGGCGCGACGGTCTTGTTAAGCTAACTCATGATCGGGAGGGATCTTTTTCGCCAGGACGGCGCGCGAAGTGAGTCGACCGCGGAGGATCGGGCGCCCCCGTCACGGAGACGGACGAGGGGGCGCCCCTTCCCAGCAGGTTTAGGCCCGTGCGGCGGTGACCGCCAGGTTGGGCTTGTGGTTCAAGGTCTGGAAGACGACGCAGTAGCGCTCCGTCAGCTTGAGAAGCTGGTCGAGCTTCTCCTGGGGCGCATCGGTGTCGAGGGCGAAGGCGAGCCGGATCGCCCCGAAGCCCACCGGAGCCTCCTTGTCGACGCCGAGCGTGCCGCGGAAGTCGAGGTCGCCCTCCGCGCTCACGGTGCCGGAGCGCAGCTCGATCTCGAGGGCCGTGGCCACGGCCTTGAGGGTGACGCCGGCACAGGCGACGAGGGCTTCGAGCAGCATGTCGCCCGAGCACAACTCGGCGCCCGTGCCGCCGGTGGCCGGATGCAGCCCGGCGATGGCGAGCGCGCGGCCCGTCTCGACCTTGCAGGCAATCGACGTGTCGTCGAGGGTGCCCTTCGCCTTCAGGGTGATGACGGCGGAATCCGGGGCGCTGCGGTACTGGTGCTTGAGCGGGGCCTGAAGCGAGCGGAGCGTGTTGGCGTCCATGGGTGTCGTGTCCGTTCCTGATGCCTGCGGTATCGGGCGCGTCTAACCCGCCGACCGTGGCGAGGCCAGTGCCCGCGCTACCACCAGAGGGCGGCTTGGCTGCTCGGGGTATCGTCCCGGCCCTGCAACGGCTTCAGGGACCGGTCGAGGGCGGTCAGGATCTGGCGGGTCGCTGCCTCGGTCCTGGCCGAGGTCGGGTTGCGCGGACGTGCCAGGGGCAACGGGATGGTGTCGTCGAGGCGCCCGGGCTTGGGGCGCATCACCACGGCGCGGTCGGCCAGGGCCACGGCCTCCGCCACATCGTGGGTGACGATGAGGACCGTCGGACGCACCTCCTCCCAGAGGGCGAGGAGATGGCCGTGCAGATCCTTGCGGGTGAAAGCGTCCAGCGCCGAGAACGGCTCGTCGAGGAGCAGCACCCGCGGGTTCGCCACGAAGGCGCGGGCGATGGCGACCCGCTGCTGCTGACCGCCCGAGAGCTCCCGCGGCCAGCGCCCCGCATGCTCGGCGAGCCCGACCCGGTCGAGGGCATGGGCGACGCGGTCGCGCCGCTCGGCCTTGGAGAGGTCGGCGAGACCGAAGCCGACATTCTCGGCCGCCGAGAGCCAGGGCAGGAGGCGCGGCTCCTGAAACACCAATCCGACACCCGGATGCGGCCCGGCGATGGCCTCGCCGTCGAGTGTGATGGCCCCGGCGCTAGCCCGGTCGAGCCCGGCCACCAGCCGCAGCAGCGTGGTCTTGCCGCAGCCCGACCCGCCGATGAGCGCGACGATCTCGCTCTTCTCGACCGACAGGGTGATGCCGTCGAGGGCCCGCGTCCCGTCCGCATAGGTCTTGGAGAGGTCAGCGAGGGTCAGCATGGCATCGTGCGTCCGGCCGTCGTGGCGTCGTCGGCCGGCATCTACAACGTCTCCCGCGCCGTGTCCTGCCAGCGCGTCAGCGGACGGGTCAGGGCCACGAGGGCGGCGTCGGCGAGCTTGCCCAGCACCGCGAAGGCGATGATCGCCGCGAGGATCTGGTCGGCGCGGCTGAACTGCTGACCGTCGACGAGGAGGTAGCCGAGACCCTCCGAGGCGCCCATCAGCTCGGCGGCGACCACGAAGAGGAAACCGAGACCGAGGCCCGTGCGGAGCGCCACGAGGGTCGCGGGAAGCACGGCCGGCAGCAGGATGCGCCGCGCCAGCTGCGTCTTCGAGAGCCGAAAGATGCGGCCGACCTCCACGAGCTTGCGGTCGACGGAGGCGATGGCGCCGGCCACCCCGATATAGACCGGAAAGAACACCCCCACGGCGATCAGTACGACCTTGGGCGTCTCGAGGATGCCGAGCCACAGGATGAACAGCGGCACCCAGGCCAGCGACGGCACCGCGCGCAGGGCCTGCAGGGTCGGATCGAGGATGTGGCGCGCGAACGGGAGGGTGCCAGTCAGCGCACCGACCGCGATGCCGGCCCCGGCCCCGAAGACGAAGCCTAGGGCGACGCGGGTCAGCGTGGCCTGCACGTGCATCCAGAGGTCGCCGGAGGCGGCGAGCGCGTAGAGCGCGACGGCGATCCGGCTCGGCGGCGGCAGCAGGCGCCCCTGCGCGACGCCGCTGCTGACGGCCCACTCCCAGCCCAGCGCCACGGCGAGCGGGAGCAGGATCCCGAGGACGGCCTGCCCCGCCGACCCCCAGCCGGGCCCGCGTCGAGGGCCGGCCACGCTGTCGATCGAGGCCATCCCGATGCCGTCCGGTTCAGCGGGCGGCTACGGGCGCGAAGCGCGTGTCGATCAGGCCGTCGACCGCTGCCGTCACGTTGACGTCGGCCGGGACCACACCGGCCTGCTGGAGCGCGACGCCCGCCGCCTTGATGCTCTCGGCTTGCGCCGCGCCGATGACCGGCCGGGTCAGGTCTGTGCGCTCGATCTGGCGGGCGATCACTGGCTCGGGCAGCTTCGTCGCCGCCACGAGAGCCTGCTTGAGGGCATCGGGATTCGCGATGGCGAAGGCCCTGGCGCGCTCGTAGGCGGCGATCACGGTCTTCACGAGGTCGGGGTTGGCCGATGCGAAGTCCTCGCGCACGTCGAGGACGCCCCAGGTGTTCGCGTTCGTGTCGCGGAAGAACAGGACGTTGCCGCCCTCGATCTCGGAAGCCGCCATCATCGGGTCGAGCCCTGCCCAGGCGTCGACATCGCCGCGCTCCAGGGCGCTGCGGCCATCCGCATGCTGGAGGAGGACGAGCTTGGCGTCCTTCTCGGTCAGCCCCGCGCCCTGCAGCGCCCGGATCAGGAAGATGTGCGGATCGGTGCCGCGTGTCACCGCGATGCGCTTGCCCTTGAGGTCGGCGGGCTTGGCGATGCCGGTGTCCTTGCGGGTGACGAGCGCCGTCCATTCGGGCTGGGAGAAGGCGTAGATCGCCTTGATCGGGTTGCCGTTGATCCGTGCCAGGAGGGCGGCGGCGCCCGCCGAGGAGCCGATGTCGATGGCGCCGGCATTGAGGAATTCGAGAGCCTTGTTCGAGCCCAGCGACTGCGTCCAGCGGACCTTGATGCCCTTGTCCTTCAGGGCCTCCTCCAGGAAGCCCTTGTCTTTCAGGACGAGGCTGACCGGATTATAGGTCGCCCAGTCGAGGCGGAGCTCGGTGACGTCGACGGCCTGAGCCGGCAGCGACGTCAGGGCGAGCGCGCCGCACAGGGCGCCCAGAACAGCACGGCGAACCACCAGCATCGAAATCCCCCCTTCGCGCGCCGCCCGTGCGCGTCGTCGAACGCATGCGCGCCGTTGCGGCCCCGCTCGGGCCGCGATATGCCAACTAGGCAACCGGGTTCTTTATGTCAAACGAAGTTTCCGGCATAGAGAACGAGATTCGCGCGGTGACGGGGCACATCCTGTCCCGCGACGCGTCGGCGATGGCGCCGCCCCCGTAACATGCTAACGGGATGGCCCATGTTCGACGCCGCTGCCGCCCTCAAGACCATCCTCGATCAACTTCCCCGAGACGCCCGCGAAGCGACGCAGCTGCGCGCCGTGCTGGTGCCCGAGCTGCGCGCGGTCATCGCGGCCGGCCATCGGGACGCCGAGGAGCGGCTGCTGAAGGAACGCGACGGCGTCGCCTGTGCCCGCCGCCTCAGCGCTCTCACCGATGCGGTGATCCGGGCGATCCACGATGCCGTGGTCTGGCGGCTCTACCCGAACGACAACCCGTCCTCGGGCGAGCAGCTCGCGGTCGTCGCCACCGGGGGTTACGGGCGGGGCACCATGGCGCCCGGATCGGACATCGATCTGCTGTTCCTGCTTCCCTACAAGCAGACCGCTTGGTCCGAGAGCGTCGTCGAGGCGATGCTCTACGTGCTGTGGGACCTCAAAGTGAAGGTCGGCCACGCCACCCGCTCCGTCGAGGAATGCCTGCGCGAGGGCAAGGCGGACATGACGATCCGGACGTCACTCCTTGAGGCGCGCTTCCTGTTCGGCTCGCGCTCCCTCTTCGAGGAGCTGGTCACCCGCTTCGACCAGGAGCTCGTGATGTGGACGGCGCCCGAGTTCGTCGAAGCGAAGCTGCGCGAGCGCGACACCCGGGTGAGCAAGGCCGGCGCCTCGCGCTATCTCGTCGAGCCCAACGTCAAGGACGGCAAAGGGGGACTGCGCGACCTCAACACCCTGTTCTGGATCGCCAAATACACCTACCGGGTCCGGGATCAGGTCGAGCTCGTGAGCGCCGGCCTGTTCACGCAGGAGGAGTATCGGGTCTTCGAGCGCTGCGACGAGTTGCTGTGGCGGGTGCGCTGCCACATGCACTTCGTCACCGGCCGCTCGGAGGAGCGCCTATCGTTTGGGCTGCAGCCGAAGATCGCCGAACGCCTCGGCTACGGCGCCCGCGGCGGCCTGTCGTCGGTCGAGCGCTTCATGAAGGCGTATTTCCTGATCGCCAAGGAGGTCGGCGACCTCACCGCCATCGTCTGCGCCGCCCTCGAAGCACGCCACGCCAAGCGCACGCCGGTCCTCGACCGCTGGATCGGTCGCTTTCGTGACCGCTTCCGGGCTTCCGCCATCGAGGCCGAGGATTTCGTCGACGATCACGGCCGCATCAATGTCAAGGATGGCGACGCCTTCGTGCGCGATCCCGTCAACCTGATCCGCCTGTTCTGGCTCGCCGACCGCCACAACCTGCCGATCCATCCCGACGCCACGCGGCTCGTCAACCGGTCGCAGCGGCTGATCGGGCATTCGTTGCGGTCCGATCCGGAGGCAAACCGGCTCTTCCTCGACATCCTGATCTCGAAGAACTCGCCCGAGACCATCCTGCGGATGATGAACGAGGCCGGCGTGCTCGGGCGCTTCATCCCGGATTTCGGCCGCATCGTCGCGATGATGCAATTCAACATGTACCACCACTTCACGGTGGACGAGCACCTGCTGCGATCACTCGGCGTGCTGGTGGCGATCGATTCAGGGCGCATCGTCGAGGACCATCCCCTGGTCTCGCGGCTGATCGGAACGATCAGCAACCGGCGGGCGCTCTACGTCGCGGTGCTGCTCCACGATATCGCCAAGGGCCGGCCGGAGGACCATTCCATCGCGGGTGCGGCCATTGCCCTCAAGGTCGGCCCGCGCTTCGGCCTCAGCCCGGCCGAGACCGAGACCGTGGCCTGGCTCGTCGAGCACCACCTCCTGATGTCGATGACGGCCCAGAGCCGCGACCTCTCCGACCCCAAGACCATCGAGAAGTTCGCGGGCGTCGTGCAGACCCTGGAGCGCCTGAAGCTCCTCACCATCCTCACGGTGGCCGACATCAAGGCGGTGGGCCCAGGCGTCTGGACGGCCTGGAAGGGGACGCTGATCCGTACGCTCTACGACGAGACCGAGGTCATGCTGTCGGGCGGCCATTCGGAGTTCGCCCGGACCGACCGGGTCAGGCTCATCCAGATGGCCCTGCGCGAGCAGCTCGCGGAGTGGGACTCGGATGCGTTCGACGCCTATGCCGCCCGTCACAACCAGGCCTACTGGCTCAAGGTCGATTCGGCCCGGCAGTTCAAGCATGCGGGCTTCGTCGTGAGGCTGGCCGCGGAGGGGCGCACCGTCGCCACCGCCTGCGAGACCGATCCGGCCCGCGGCATCACCGAGCTGACGATCTACTCCCCGGACCATCCGCGCCTGCTCGCGATCGTCACGGGCGCCTGCGCGGCCTCGGGCGGCAACATCGTGGACGCGCAGATCTTTACGACGACGGACGGCTTCGCCCTCGATTCGATCTTCATCTCCCGGGCCTTCGACCGGGACGAGGACGAGCTCCGGCGGGCCGGCCGGATCACGCTGGCGATCGAGAAGGCGCTCAAGGGCGAGATCCGCATCGCCGACCTCGTGGCCGATCGGCATCCGCCGAGCGAGCGCGCCACTACCTTCCTCGTACCGCCCGACATGTCGATCGACAATGCGCTGTCGAGCCGCGAGACGGTGGTCGAGATCACCGGCCTCGACCGGCCCGGCCTGCTCTACGAGCTGACCACGGCGCTGAGCCGGCTCAGCCTCAACATCACCTCGGCCCATGTCGCCACCTTCGGGGAGCGCGCCGTCGACGTCTTCTACGTCACCGACCTCACCGGCACCCGCGTCACCCAGCCCGACCGGCAGGTCGCCATCCGCGCCGCCGTGATGGACGTCTTCGCCGGAGACGTCGCCGCTCTGCGCGCCGAGGGGCTGGAAGCGCTCGTCGACTCGCCTCCTCCGAGGGAGGCCTGACGTCACGACGCTTGATTTCGCGCGGCACCGGCCTGATATCAGCCGCGACCCCCAACACACCCTTAGCGATCGACGACGAGCGATGATGGCGAACGACATGGAGCATGAGGATCGGCGCGAGGCGGCCGAGTCGGAGCAGGCGGTCGACCCTGCCGAGGCGATGGCGCCCGAGCCGCAGAAGGCCGAGGCGGGGCAGAACGACGCCCTCGCGGCCCTGACGCTGGAGCGCGACGAACTCAAGGACCGGACCCTGCGGACGCTCGCCGAGATGGAGAACCTGCGCCGGCGCACCGAACGCGAGGTTGCCGATGCCCGCACCTACGCGGTCACCAACTTCGCCCGCGACCTCCTCACTGCCGCCGACAACATCCGCCGCGCCATCGAGAGCGTCCCGGCCGAGGCTCGCGAGACCGCGGACGGCGCCTTCAAGGCGTTGCTCGACGGCATCGAGCTGACCGAACGCGACCTCGCCAAGACCTTCGAGCGCCACGGCGTCAAGCTGTTGGAACCGAAGGGCCAGCGCTTCGATCCCAACCGCCATCAGGCGATGTTCGAGGTGCCCGACGCCGAGGTGCCGACCGGCACGGTGGTGCAGGTGATGCAGTCCGGCTACGTGCTCGGCGATCGTGTGCTTCGCCCGGCCCTCGTTGGCGTCGCCAAGGGCGGCCCGAAGCCCGCGGCGAACCCGGCGGACGCCGCTTAAGCCCCTTCGCTCACCGTATCTGCACGCTGTCGACGACGTCGCGGAAGCGCGACAGCGTCGCGTCGCGCTGCTCGGCCCGGACGACGCCGACCGCACGCAGATAGCCGTCAGGGGCGAAGCGGATGGTTTGCGAGACCACCACCGGAATGTCGGTCGGCAGGTCACGTGCGCGCGCCACGATCTCGTGCCAGTCGACGCCATTCTGGCGGTAGCTCTGCGAACGCTCGATCACGAAGTCCTTCATGGTCTGGTTGGAATAGAGCGCGGCCTTGGCGAAGGCGTCGCGCTGCTCGGCCGTGGGCGGGGGCTGTATGGCCTGGGCGAGCACCAGGATCGGCTGGTCGAGGTTGTTGACCTCTTCCTTGGGACCAAGGGTCATCAGCATCGAATTGCCCGCGAGAACCCGGACAGGGTGGAAGCCGGCCATGTTGCCGACCCGGAACGGAAGCGCCGCGACGAGCTCGTCGAGGGTGAGGGCCGGGCGGATCCGTACCCCCGTCAGCATCCCCCGCATGGTCTCGTCGGTCGCGGCGTCGGGCACGCTCTGGGCGATGATGATGCCGGTGACCGTCGGCTCGCCGACCAGGAGCAGCCATTTCTTGATCGTCGGCGACCCTGGCGGCTCGGTCACCGGCTGCTCTCCGGCGAACAGCACCGCGTCGACGTCGCCGGCCACCTTGATGGCTTCGCGGTTCGAGACGATGAAGCCCTGCGACTTCAGGTTCTCGTCGGTGAAGTTCTTCTCGAGGTCGACGAAGGCGGCGGGTGGAAGCTCCACCACGGAGACGGTAGCGCCCCCCTCGATGCGCTCGAAGCCGGAGAAGCGCTTGGAGGGCACCATGTCGGCGGGCGGCGTGAAGCCGAAGCGCGAGCTCGGCGGAAAGACCGGCTCGGCCGCCACGGCGGCTCCTGCGAGACCCACGGACAAGACTAGCGCCGCACAGGGACGCAGACAATCACGCAGACGCATCAGGTCCTTATCTCCGGGCAATGGACTTGGCTTGGACGTCGCGACGACCGGCGCCGCCGAGACCGTCACACGACATTCCGCCTTCGCCCCCGCTGAGGTCGGCTCCCGCCCCGCCGGTGTCAAGCGTCGGCAGGCCCTGCCGGTTGCGTCACCCGCCTCAAGGTCAGATTGCATCGCCCGCCCGGCGCCAGGACACCGGCGACCCAAGCGGGGATCGCAGCCGGGACTTGCTCCGCGAGCAGATCCGGGTCCGTCACAAGGATCCGGTCGACGCCGTGATGGATCAGGCGAGACGCACCCCCGATGACGACGGCGTCGCCCGAGAGAAGCCGAACCGATCGGGTCGGGTCGGCACGTCTGAGGCCACCGTAGCGGAACAGGGCGGTGGCACCGAGCGACAGGGAGAGGACGGGCGCGTCGAGGGCCGCCTCGTCCCGGTCCTGGTGCAGGCCCATGCGGGCCTGCGGGGCGTAGAGGTTGACGAGGCAGGCCTCCGGCGGCGCGCGGTAGCCCGCGAGGTCGTCCCATGCCGCCAAGGCCGTCCCCGGGATCGGCGGCCAGGGCGCCCCGGTCTCGGGGTGCCGGGCCTGATAGCGGTACCCGGCCTCGTCGGAGACCCAGCCGAGGTCTCCGCAATTCGTCATCCGCACCGAGAACGGCGCTCCGGTGCGCGGCATCCGCGGCGTGTAGGGCGGCGATACGCGCACGACCTGCGCCAGCTCGCTCCAAAGTCGGGCCTGCGCTGCCTCGTCGAGGTAGCCGGGATAGTGGACGAGCCCCGGGGCGAGTTCGACGCCGGACGCGGCCGGGATCGTCGCGCCCTGGCTCATCCCGGTTCAGTGATCCTGGTCGATGTCGCGCTCGAGCACCGACTTGCTCTCCACCGTGGTATCCGCCTTGAGGTGGTAGACCAGCGGGATGCCCGTCGCGATCTCGAGGCTCGCGATGGTCTTGGTGGTCATGCCGTCGAGCACCATCACGAGGGCGCGCAGCGAGTTGCCGTGGGCCGCCACCACCACCCGCTCACCGTTCATGACGCGGGGCAGGATGAACTGGATGTAGTAGGGCAGCACCCGGGCGGCGGTGTCCTTGAGGCTCTCGCCTCCGGGCGGGGGCACGTCGTAGGAGCGGCGCCACTGACGGACCTGCTCGTCACCCCAGCGCTCGCGGGCATCGTCCTTGTTGAGGCCGGAGAGATCGCCGTAATCGCGCTCGTTGAGCGCTTCCGAGCGCATCACGTCGATCCCGCTCTGCCCGAGTTCATCCAGCATCAGGGAGCAGGTGCGCTGCGCCCGAACGAGGTTCGACGTGAAGCCGACGTCGAACCGGAAGCCCTGCTGCTTGAGCCAACGCCCGGCGGTGCGGGCCTCGGCGACGCCGAGCTCCGTCAGTTCGGGGTCGCGCCAACCGGTGAACAGCTTCTTGAGATTCCACTCGCTCTGCCCATGGCGAACGAGGACGAGCAGACGCTCCATCGGGATTCGATCCTCTCAGTCGTGGATGGTGCGGTGCATGCCGCGCTGACGCGGCTCTTGCCCGTCACCGCCTGAACGCTTGATGACCCGGGCGTCGTATCAGAGCCCGAGCACGTCGGCCATGCCGTAGAGGCCGGGGGGCCTGTCGAAGGCCCAGCGCGCCGCGCGCACCGCTCCCCTCGCGAAGATGGTCCGGTCCTCGGCGTGGTGCCCCAGCGTGATGCGCTCGCCCGGACCGGCGAAGACCACGCTGTGGTCGCCGACCACGGTCCCGCCGCGCAGGGTCGCGAAGCCGATATCGCCGGGCCGGCGGGCGCCGGTATGGCCGTCCCGGGTGGAGACCCGCACGTCGGGAAGGGCGACGCCGCGCCCCTCGGCCGCCGCTTCGCCCAGCAGCAGCGCCGTGCCGGAGGGCGCGTCCACCTTCATGCGGTGATGCATCTCGACGATCTCGATGTCGAAATCCTCGCCCAGCGCCGCGGCGACCTTGCGGACGAGGCCAGCGACGAGGTTGACCCCGAGCGACATGTTCCCCGAGCGAACGATCCTGGCATGCCGCGCTGCGGCCGCGAGCTTGGCGAGATCCGCCTGCGCCAGCCCGGTGGTGCCGACCACGTGGACGATGCGGGCCTGAGCAGCGAGTTCCGCGAAGAAGGTCGTGGCCCCCGGTGTCGTGAAGTCGAGCACGCCCTCGGCGGCGGCGAAGACCGGCAGCGGATCATCCGTGACGGCGACGCCGAGCGCCTCGATCCCGGCCAGTGTCCCGGCGTCCCGGCCGAGCGCCGGCGAGCCCTCCCGCTCGATCGCACCCGACAGGGTGCAACCCTCGGCCTCGGCCACCGCCCGGATCAGCATCCGCCCCATGCGCCCGTCGGCGCCGACAACCACGAGCCGCATCGGTGCATCGCTCCTTCGCTTGCCGCCTGCGGTACAGTCTCGAAACATCCCTGCCAAGGCGACCCGTTCAACGTCGGCCCTGCGCCAACAACGGCCCGAGCACGTCGACGACGCCGTTAACGAAAATCTGCGTGCCCACGCAGAGGAGCAGGAAGGCCGAGAGGCGGCCGAGCACGCGGGCCCGGACCGGGCCGATGAGCGAGACGACGCGATCGGCCGAGCCGTAGGTGAGCCGCACCATTCCGGCGATGACGAGGGCGGCGAGCGAGGCGCCCACGAAGAACCCGACCGCATCGGGGCCGCCCGACGGTCGGTTCGAGCCGAGCGCGACGGCCACCGCGATGGTGCCGGGTCCGGTGGTGAAGGGCAGGGTCAGGGGAAAGAAGGCGAGTTCGGCGAGGTTGCCGGCAGGCTCCTTCGCCTCGGCCTGCTTGCGCGCCTCGCGGGCCTCCGGCGCCCTGAGCAGCGTCCAGGCGGAAGCGCCGACCACGAGACCGCCGGCGATCCGCAGGGCCGCCAGCGAGACGCCGAAGAAGTTGAGGATCGGCGCCCCGGCCCAAAGGGCGGCCACCATGATGAGGGCCGCGTAGAAGCCGATCCGCCGGGCCAGTTCCAGGCGCTCGGCATGGCTGTTCTCGGCCGTCACCTGCGCGAAGATGAGGGCCGCCCCGATCGGGTTGACGATGGAGAACAGGGTCGACAGCGCGAGGAGGAAGCTCGCGACGGCGGCTTCCGCGCCGATATAGCTCGTCATCGTTCAGCCTGGGGCAGTCAGCCTGGAGAGGGGGCGGGCACGAGGACCCGCGCGGGGGCACGCAGGGCGGCGCGGCGGACCTGATGCACGGGGAGCGGGCGATAGAGCTGCTTCGTCGCGTCGACCACGTGCAGGCCGGCAAATGGCAGGGACAGCCCGGTGCCGACCCGCTCCCAGGCGCCGACCGTCTGCAACCACAGCCGGCTCTCGATCGGCGGCATGTACAGGGTCTCGGCCCAGCCCTCCGGCGAGAACAGGGTGCTGCGCATCAGGCGTCCGAGTTGCGACCGGCTGTAGGGCTGGCCATGACCGAAAGGGGTCGCCTCGCGCCGTGCCCACACGCCGCGGCGGTTGGGCACGACGAGGATCATGCGCCCCCCCGGGGTCAGCACGCGCCAAACCTCCTGAAGGAGTTCAGTCGGGCTCTCCACGGATTCGAGGGCGTGGACGAGGATGACCCGGTCCACCGCGGCCTCCGGCAGCGGCATCATCGTGAGGTCGGCCAGTGCCGAGCAGGAGCGGCCGCTGCCCGGCCAGTTCACGACCCCTTGGGTCGCCGGCATGAAGGCGAGGGTGCGTTCCGCGATGCAATGGACGGTGCCGAGATAGGGCGTCGCGTAGCCGAGCCCGAGCACCCGCAATCCCGAGACCGAGCCAAGGAAGCGATCGATCGCGCGGGCGACGATCCGGTGGGTCACGTTGCCCAGCGGACTCGCGTAGAAGGCGCGCAGATCGGTGACGTCGAGACGCATGGGAACGGTTCCGGCCCGGTCGACCTAGTGTGTCGGGCGGCTCAGCGCATCAATGGGGATCACCGTCGCCTCCGGCAACCCGGTCCGGCCACGGAACCGCCCGCCCTCCACCCTGTTCCCTGCCGGCCAACACGAGGAAGACCCCGATGTCCGATGCCCGCCCGATGTC
>NZ_CAXUJR010000022.1:0-29047 GCF_964251405.1 uncultured Methylobacterium sp. | reverse complement strand
GCAGGCCGCCATGAGATCCGCAGCTTCCTCTGCCGGAGCGACAATATCGGGGTCCTGATCCGCGATACCGCCACCGGCGCCTGTGCGGCCATCGATGTCCCCGAGGCGGAACCGGTCCTGCGCGCCCTCGACGAGGCCGGCTGGACGCTGACCGACATCCTGGTCACCCATCGGCACGGGGATCACGTCGAAGGCATCCCGGAGGTCAAGCGGGCGACAGGCGCCAAGGTCACGGCGCCGCGCAAGGCAGGTGCAGCGGTTCCGGAGGTGGATGTCGCGGTCGGTGAGGGCGATGTCGTCAGCCTCGGCGACCTCTCGGCCGAGGTCTGGGAAACTCCGGGTCATTGCGACGACCATGTCAGCTACGTGTTTCGCAATGCCGGCGTCGCCTTCGCGGGAGACACGCTCTTCACCCTCGGTTGCGGCCGCGTTCTTGAGGGGCCGCCGGAGGCGCTGTGGCGCTCCCTGAGCCGTTTCCTGGCCCTCTCCGAGACGACGCAGGTCTATAGCGGCCACGACTACGTGCTGGCCAATGCCCGCTTCGCCTTGGCGGTCGAGCCTGACAATGCGCGCCTCGCCGAGCGCATGGCGCAGGCGGAAGCCGCGGCACGAGAGGGCCGCTTCCTGATCCCTACGACGATCGGCGTCGAGCGGGAGACGAACCCCTTCCTGCGATCAGACCGCCCTGCCATCGCCCAGGCAGCGGGTCTTTCGGCGGATGCAACACCCGAACAGGTCTTCACGGCGTTGCGGGCCTGGAAGAACCGTTTCTGACGCGCTATGCGACGGGGGAAGGCGGCCCGTCGTGCACAGCATCGGTACGGGCGACCGT
Source organism: uncultured Methylobacterium sp. (assembly GCF_964251405.1). Classification (GTDB taxonomy): domain Bacteria; phylum Pseudomonadota; class Alphaproteobacteria; order Rhizobiales; family Beijerinckiaceae; genus Methylobacterium. Next base: position 28,215 of record NZ_CAXUJR010000022.1, on the reverse strand, counting down.
CTGGAGAGGACACGAGGCCGATGCGGGCGCGCGCCCACCGAAATGGGGCTGCCCGCAATCGGGATGCCTTCGCAGCACCGGCGAAGTCGCCCGTCGCCGTCGTCGCAGCGGTTCCGCACGAGGCCGCCAACGACCCCGTCGCCGGTTTCGAGCCGCATGCCGCGTCCATTGACGCGCCCGTCGACGGTTCCGGGCCGACGCTTAAACCAGGCACTGACCAGACGACGCCACGCCCGCTGCGCGCGGCGCTGCGGGTCCGTCCCGCACCGGTCTCGGCAGATGTCCGGCTGCTCGCCATCGCATCCGAGCACCTCGCGAGGCTCGGGCCGAAGCGGGTGACCGTCGTGGCGGTGGCAGCTGAGGCGGGGATGACCCACGCCAACGTCTATCGCTATTTCCCCTCGAAGGACGCCCTGCTCGACGCCGTCGTGGGACGTTGGCTGCGCGATCTCGAAGCCGAGCTCGGCCGGATCGCCGATGCGCCGGACCCGGCCGACGACAAGATCGAGCGGCTGCTCACCGTCCTGGCCGCCGCGCAGCGCGACGCCCTGAACCGGTCGCCGCACCTGTTCGCGGTGCATCTCGATGCCACCGTAGCGGCTCGGCCGATCGCCCGGCGGCATCGGGTCCGCCTGCGCAGCCTCGTCGAACGGGTGGTGGAGGAAGGGATCGGCGCCGGAGCCTTCGTCGCCCGCGACCGCGAGCGCGCCATCGCCTACATCTTCGATGCGAGCTACCGCTTCACCCATCCGCTGGCCATCCACCACGATGCGGATGTTCCGGCCGACCTCGTCGAAGCGCGGTTCGGCGCCCTGATCCAGGCGATCCAGCGCGTCCTGAGGGTCGGCATCCTGTAATTGAAGTGACAGACCGCTCGCGCTGTCACCAATGCTTCGCCGTCGAACCGATGACCTCCTCGTGGCCCTAACCGACTGGGCAGCTTGGCTTTCCCTCGAAGGTCCCTGCCCGGCCAACGCTGCGGCTGGCCCGAACCCTGCTTTCCTTGAGGCCTCATCGGGTTGATGCGGCGCGCCTTTTCGGCCACACCGCGGCGCGACGAGGGCGGGCGAGACTCTCGACGCTGAGGCACGGCACAGCGCCCGCAGGCAGTTCAACGCACCGGAGGTTGTTCCCCATGGCACGCAGCAAGATCGCGCTCATCGGCGCCGGACAGATCGGCGGAACCCTCGCGCATCTGGCCGGCCTGAAGGAACTCGGCGACGTCGTCCTGTTCGACATCGCGGACGGCGTGCCTCAGGGCAAGGGCCTCGACATCGCCGAATCCGCGCCGGTCGACGGGTTCGACGCCCATTACACCGGCGCGAGCGATTACGCCGCGATCGCCGGGGCGGACGTGGTCATCGTCACCGCGGGCGTGCCACGCAAGCCCGGCATGAGCCGCGACGACCTCATCGGGATCAATCTGAAGGTCATGGAAGCGGTCGGCACGGGCATCAAGACCCACGCGCCGGACGCCTTCGTCATCTGCATCACCAACCCGCTCGACGCGATGGTCTGGGCCTTGCAGAAGTTCTCGGGCCTGCCGCCGCAGAAGGTCGTCGGCATGGCCGGCGTGCTCGATTCCGCCCGCTTCCGCCACTTCCTGGCCGACGAGTTCCAGGTCTCGGTGGAGGACGTCACCGCCTTCGTGCTCGGCGGCCACGGCGACGACATGGTGCCGCTGGTGCGCTACTCCACCGTGGCTGGCGTTCCCCTGCCGGATCTCGTGAAGCTCGGCTGGACCACCCAGGAGAAGCTCGACGCGATGGTCGAGCGGACCCGCAAGGGCGGCGGCGAGATCGTCAACCTCCTCAAGACCGGCTCCGCCTTCTACGCGCCCGCGGCCTCCGCCATCGCCATGGCCGAGAGCTACCTGCGCGACAAGCGCCGGGTGTTGCCCTGCGCGGCCCATCTCTCGGGCGAATACGGCATCCAGGGCATGTATGTCGGCGTGCCGATCGTCATCGGGGCGAACGGCGTCGAGCGCATCCTCGAGGTGGAATTCACCACGGACGAGAAGGCGATGTTCGACAAGTCGGTGGGTGCCGTGAAGGGGCTCATCGAGGCGTGCAAGGCGATCAACCCGGCGCTTGCCTAAACCGACCAGTCATTCCGGGGCGCCGAAGGCGAGCCCGGAACCCAGAACCGCCTAGGCGGCAGGCTGGCCCACCCATTGTGTTTCTGGATCCCGAGCTCCGCTTCGCGGCCCCGGGATGACGGCGAGGGTCTCCCATGAACATCCACGAATACCAAGCCAAGGCGGTGCTCAAGGAATTCGGCCTGCCCGTGTCGCGCGGGGTGCCGATCTTCAAGGCCGAGGAGGCCGAGGCCGCAGCTCGGCAACTCGGCGGTCCGGTCTGGGTGGTCAAGTCGCAGATCCATGCGGGCGGGCGCGGCAAGGGAACCTTCAAGGGCGCCCCGGCCGGAGCCAAGGGCGGTGTGCGCGTCACCAAGTCCCTCGACGAGGTGAAGCAATTCGCCGGCGAGATGCTGGGGGAGACCCTGGTGACGATCCAGACCGGCGAGGCCGGCAAGCAGGTCAACCGACTCTACATCGAGGACGGCGCGCAGATCGAGGCGGAGTTCTACCTCTCGATGCTGGTCGACCGCGAGACCGGCAAGGTCGCCTTCGTAGTCTCTACCGAAGGCGGCATGGACATCGAGACGGTGGCCCACGACACACCGGAGAAGATCATCACCTTCTCGGTGGATCCCGCCACCGGCGTGATGCCCCATCACGGCCGCCTCGTCGCCAAGACGCTCGGCCTTAGCGGTCCGCAAGCCAAGGAAGCAGGCGACCTCGTCACCAAGCTCTACGAGGCGTTCACCGCCAAGGACATGAGCATGCTCGAGATCAACCCGCTGGTGCTCACCGGCGACGGCCATCTCAAGTGCCTCGACGCCAAGATCTCCTTCGACTCGAATGCCCTCTACCGCCACCCTGACATCGTCGCCCTGCGCGACGAGACCGAGGAGGACGCCAAGGAGATCGAGGCCTCGAAATACGACCTTGCCTACATCGCGCTCGACGGCACCATCGGCTGCATGGTCAACGGCGCGGGTCTGGCCATGGCGACGCTCGACATCATCAAGCTCTACGGCGAGGAGCCCGCGAACTTCCTCGACGTCGGCGGCGGCGCCTCGGAGGAGAAGGTCACGGCAGCCTTCAAGATCATCACCGCCGACCCGCAGGTGAAGGGCATCCTCGTCAACATCTTCGGCGGGATCATGAAATGCGACGTCATCGCGCGCGGCGTGATCGCGGCGGTGAAGGCCGTGGGCCTGCAGGTGCCGCTGGTGGTGCGTCTGGAAGGCACCAACGTCGAGCAGGGCAAGGACATCATCCGCAATTCCGGGCTCAACGTGATCCCGGCCGATGATCTCGACGATGCCGCTCAGAAGATCGTCGCCGCCGTGAAGAAGGGCTGAGAGAGACCGATGTCCATCCTGATCGACGCGAACACCAAGGTCCTCTGCCAGGGCTTCACCGGCAAGAACGGCACCTTCCACTCCGAGCAGGCCATCGCCTACGGGACCAAGATGGTCGGCGGCACGAGCCCGGGCAAAGGCGGGGCGAGCCATCTCGGCCTGCCGGTCTTCGACACCGTCGCCGAGGCCCGCGAGGCCACGGGCGCCGACGCCTCCGTCGTCTACGTGCCGCCGCCGGGCGCGGCCGACGCCATCTGCGAGGCCATCCAGGCGGAAATCCCCCTCATCGTCTGCATCACGGAGGGCATCCCGGTGCTCGACATGGTGCGGGTCAAGCGTTCGCTGGAGGGTTCCAAGTCCCGCCTCGTCGGGCCGAACTGCCCCGGCATCGTCACGGCGGGCGAGTGCAAGATCGGCATCATGCCGGCCAACATCTTCAAGCGCGGCTCGGTCGGCATCGTCTCGCGCTCCGGGACCCTGACCTACGAGGCGGTGTTCCAGACCTCCAATGCCGGCCTCGGCCAGACCACGGCCGTCGGCATCGGCGGTGATCCGGTGAAGGGCACCGAGTTCATCTCGATGCTCGAACTGTTCCTGGCCGACGACAAGACCGAGTCGATCGTGATGATCGGCGAGATCGGTGGCTCGGCGGAGGAGGAAGCGGCGCAGTTCATCGCCGACGAGGCCAAGCGCGGCCGCAAGAAGCCCATGGTCGGCTTCATCGCCGGGCGGACGGCGCCTCCGGGACGGCGCATGGGACATGCCGGTGCCATCATCTCCGGCGGCAAGGGCGGCGCCGAGGACAAGATCGCCGCGATGGAAGCGGCCGGCATCAGGGTTTCGCCCTCGCCGGCCCGGCTCGGCAGCACGCTCGTCGAGGTGCTCAAGGGCTGAAAGCACGCCAGCGTTGCGGCGCATTCAGGTGCGCCGCACCTATATGGAGATCGGATGACGGGAGAGACCCGCATCGATGGTTGATCCGGCTCGCAGCCGAGGCGGCGCGGATCGGACGAGAGGGGCCGTCGGAGGCGTCTCTCCCCAGCGGCAGGATGGTTGAGCGATGGCACGTCAGGACGTCAACGAGAAGCTGCTCGAAAGCTCGTTCCTCACCGGCGGCAATGCCGCCTACATCGAGGAACTGCAGGCGGACTATTTTCGCGATCCGTCCTCCGTCGATCCGGCCTGGGCCGAGTTCTTCAAGTCGCTCGGCGACGACAGGGGGCTCGCCGAGAAGAATGCCGCCGGCGCGTCCTGGGAGAAGCCGCACTGGCCGGTCCAGGCCAACGGCGAGATGGTCTCGGCGCTCGACGGCAACTGGGCCACCGTCGAGAAGGCGATGGGCGAGAAGATCCGCGCCAAGTCCGACACCTTCAAGTCCGACACGGCGAAGGTCGAGGGCAAGCCCCTCAACGGGACCGCCGCGGCGGCCGCCGGCACGGTGTCCGTGGAGCAGGCGACCAAGGATTCGGTGCGCGCGATCATGCTGATCCGCGCCTACCGCATGCGTGGACACCTGCACGCCAAGCTCGACCCCCTCGCGCTCGCCTCCCGCGGCGACCAGGAGGAACTGAAGCCCCAGCATTACGGCTTCGAGGAGAAGGACTGGGACCGGCCGATCTTCCTCGACAACGTTCTCGGCCTCGAATACGCGACCATCCGCGAGATCATCGAGATCCTGGAGCGGACCTACTGCCAGACGCTCGGCGTCGAGTTCATGCACATTTCCGATCCCACCGAGAAGGCGTGGATCCAGGAGCGCATCGAGGGCAAGGGCAAGGAGATCTCGTTCACGCCCGAAGGGCGTCGCGCGATCCTGAACAAGCTCATCGAAGCGGAAGGCTTCGAGAAGTTCCTCGACCTCAAATATACCGGCACCAAGCGCTTCGGCCTCGACGGGTCGGAATCGATGATCCCGGCGCTCGAGCAAATCATCAAGCGCGGCGGCGCGCTCGGCGTGAAGGAGATCGTGCTCGGCATGGCCCATCGCGGCCGGCTTAACGTGCTCTCCAACGTGATGGCCAAGCCCTTCCGGGCGATCTTCAACGAGTTCAAGGGCGGCTCGGCCTCGCCGGCCGAGGTCGAAGGCTCGGGCGACGTGAAGTACCATCTCGGTGCCTCGTCGGACCGCACGTTCGATGACAACAACGTCCACCTGTCGCTCACCGCCAACCCGTCCCATCTCGAGATCGTCGATCCGGTGGTGCTGGGGAAGGTCCGCGCCAAGCAGGACCAGCGCGCCAAGCCCAACGTCCAGCGCAACAGCGTGATGCCGCTCCTGATCCACGGCGACGCGGCCTTCGCCGGCCAGGGCGTGGTCGCCGAGTGCCTCGGCCTGTCGGGCCTCAAGGGTCACCGCACCGGCGGCTCGATCCACTTCATCATCAACAACCAGATCGGCTTCACCACCGATCCGCGTTTTTCGCGCTCCTCACCTTACCCGTCGGATGTCGCCAAGATGGTCGAGGCGCCGATCTTCCACTGCAACGGCGACGATCCCGAAGCCGTGACCTTCGCGGCCAAGATCGCCACCGAGTACCGCCAGAAGTTCGGCAAGCCCGTCGTGATCGACATGCTGTGCTACCGCCGCTTCGGCCACAACGAGGGCGACGAGCCGGCCTTTACCCAGCCGAAGATGTATCAGCGCATCCGCAAGCACCCGACCGCGCTGGAGACCTACGGCAAGCGGCTCGTGGCCGAGGGCGTGATCACCGAGGAGCAGCTCGCCGAGAGCAAGGCCGTGTTCCGCACCATCCTCGACAACGAGCTCGAGGTTGCGGGCAACTACAAGGCCAACAAGGCCGATTGGCTCGACGGCCGCTGGGCCGGCTTCAAGGCCGTGCGCGAGGACGTCGACGATCCTCGCCGCGGCAAGACCAGCGTGCCCGCCGACACCCTGCGCGAGATCGCCCAGCGCATCACGACGCCGCCGCCGGGCTTCCACCTGCACCGCACGATCCAGCGGTTCTTCGATAACAGGGCCAAGGCCGTCGAATCGGGGCAGGGTATCGACTGGGCCACCGCCGAGGCCCTGGCCTTCGGCTCGATGCTGATCGAGGGCCACCGCGTCCGGCTCTCCGGCCAGGACGTCGAGCGCGGGACCTTCTCGCAGCGCCACGCCGTGGTGATCGACCAGGAGAACGAGCAGCGATTCACCTCGCTGAACTCGATTCGGGAAGGCCAGGCCAACCTCGAGGTCATCAACTCGATGCTCTCCGAAGAGGCTGTGCTCGGCTTCGAATACGGCTACTCGCTGGCCGAGCCCAACGCGCTCGTCCTGTGGGAGGCGCAGTTCGGCGACTTCGCCAACGGCGCGCAGGTCGTCATCGACCAGTTCATCTCGAGCGGCGAGCGCAAGTGGCTGCGCATGTCGGGGCTGACCCTGCTCCTGCCGCACGGCTACGAGGGCCAGGGGCCGGAGCACTCCTCCGCCCGCCTCGAACGCTTCCTGCAGATGTGCGCCGAGGACAACATGCAGGTCGCCAACTGCACCACGCCCTCGAACTACTTCCACATCCTGCGCCGCCAGCTCAACCGCGAGTTCCGCAAGCCGTTGGTGCTGATGACGCCGAAATCGCTGCTTCGCCACAAGCGCGCGGTCTCGTCCCTCGACATGATGGCGGAAGGCTCGACCTTCCATCGTATCCTGTGGGACGACGCCCAGCACGAGCCCGACGGGGTCAAGCTCGTGCGCGACGAGAAGATCCGCCGCGTCGTGCTGTGCTCGGGCAAGGTCTATTACGACCTTCACGACGAGCGCGAGAAGCGGGGCGTCAACGACGTCTACCTGATGCGCGTGGAGCAGCTTTATCCCTTCCCCCTGAAGGCGCTCGCCACCGAGATGGCGCGTTTCCGCAACGCCGAGGTGGTGTGGTGCCAGGAGGAGCCCAAGAACATGGGACCCTGGGCCTTCGTCGAGCCCTATCTCGAATGGGTGCTCGGCCAGTCCGGTGCCTCGGCCAAGCGCGCTCGCTATGTCGGCCGGCCGGCCTCGGCTTCGACGGCGGTGGGTCTCCTCTCCAAGCACCAGGCTCAGCTTCAGGCGTTCCTCAACGAGGCCCTGGCGGTCTGATCCTCCACGAGACCCGACGCACCGGCCCGCCGGGCGCCACCCTTTCAGGCCGCGCTTGCCGCGGCCGCAACCCTCCGGGGAACACACAATGCCAACCGACATCCTCGTCCCGACGCTCGGCGAATCCGTGAGCGAGGCCACCATCGGCCGCTGGTTCAAGAAGCCGGGCGATGCGGTTGCCGCCGACGAGCCGCTGGTGGAGTTGGAGACCGACAAGGTCACGCTGGAGGTCAACGCGCCGGCCGCCGGAGAGCTCGGCGAGATCGTCGCCAAAGACGGGGAGACGGTGGAGCCCGGCGCCCTGCTCGGCTCGATCGTCGAGGCGGGTGCCGGTGGGGCCAAGGCCGCCGCTCCCAAGAAGACGGAGACCAAGTCCGAGACGCGTACCGAGGCACCGGACGCCGGGCAGGCGGTCCCGTCCGACGCCGCGCCGGCGACCGAATCCTCGGCGGCCTACGGCAATCATGGCGACGCTGCGCCGCCGGCGAGCCGGCCCTCGGGCGACAATGGTCCTGCGGTGGCCAAGATGGCACGCGAGTCCGGGGTCGATCCCGCTACCGTCAACGGGACCGGCAAGGACGGCCGCGTCACCAAGGGTGACATGATCGAGGCCACGGCCAAGGGTCCGGCCCCCGCGCCTGCCGCGGCACCCGCCAGGGAGACCAAGCCCGCCGCTCCTCGCCCGGCCTCGAAGCCCGACGACGCCGCGCGCGAGGAGCGCGTGAAGATGACGAAGCTGCGCCAGACCATCGCGCGCCGGCTCAAGGACGCCCAGGACACCGCGGCGATGCTGACGACGTTCAACGACGTCGACATGGGTGCCGTGATGGCCCTGCGCAGCCAATACAAGGACATGTTCGAGAAGAAGCACGGTACCAAGCTCGGCTTCATGGGATTCTTCACCAAGGCGGTGATCGGAGCGCTGAAGGACGTGCCCGCGGTCAATGCCGAGATCGACGGGACGGACCTCGTCTACAAGAACTACTATCACATCGGCATCGCCGTCGGGACCGATAAGGGCCTCGTGGTTCCGGTGGTGCGCAATGCGGACGACCTCTCCATCGCCGGCATCGAGAAGACGATCTCGGGCTTCGGCAAGAAGGCCCGCGACGGCAAGCTCTCCATCGAGGAGATGCAGGGCGGCACCTTCACCATCACCAACGGCGGCATCTACGGCTCGCTGATGTCGACCCCGATCCTCAACGCCCCGCAATCCGGCATCCTCGGCATGCACCGCATCGAGGAGCGCCCGGTGGTCCGCGCCGGCAAGATCGAGGCGCGTCCGATGATGTATCTGGCCCTGTCCTACGACCACCGCATCGTCGACGGGAAGGAGGCCGTGACCTTCCTGGTGCGGGTGAAGGAGGCGTTGGAGGATCCGGCGCGGTTGGTACTGGATCTCTGACGTTCGGTCGCTGCCGTCGCCAGCCATCCGGCTACGAGGCCGGCCGCATGCGCACGCCTAAATCCGATGGTGGGATCTGACCCGCCGATCTTAGAAGCGAGTCACCCACGCATGTCCTACGATCTCGTCGTCATCGGCACCGGCCCCGGCGGTTACGTCTGCGCCATCCGGGCCGCCCAGCTCGGCCTCAAGACGGCCGTGGTGGAGAAGCGGGCGACGCATGGCGGCACCTGCCTCAACGTCGGCTGCATCCCGTCGAAGGCGTTGCTCCACGCCTCGGAGGCCTTCGAGGAGGCCGGCAAGCACTTCGCCGACATGGGCGTCATCGTGAACGCGCCCGAGCTCGACCTGACGAAGATGATGAGCTTCAAGCAGGACGGCGTCGACGGCAACACCAAGGGCGTCGAGTTCCTCCTGAAGAAGAACGGCATCGACGCCTATCGCGGGACCGCGCGGCTCGCCGGCGCCGGCAGGGTCGAAGTGCTGTCGGAGGACGGCGGCAACCAGATGCTGGAGACGAAGAACGTCGTCATCGCGACGGGCTCGGACGTGACGCGGCTTCCGGGCGTCACCATCGACGAGGAGGTCGTCGTCTCCTCTACGGGCGCCCTCGATCTCAAGAGCGTGCCGAGCAAGCTCCTCATCATCGGGGCCGGCGTCATCGGCCTCGAACTCGGGTCCGTCTGGCGTCGCCTGGGCTCGGAGGTGACCGTGGTCGAGTACCTCGACCGCATCCTGCCCGGCATGGACGGCGAGGTCGGCAAGCAGTTCCAGCGCATCCTCGGCAAGCAGGGCGTCGTCTTCAAGCTGTCCTCGAAGGTCACCGGCGTCGAGGTGGCCGACGGAGCCGCGACCGTCACGGTGGAGCCCGCTGCAGGCGGCGAGGCCGAGACGCTCCGGGCCGACGTGGTGCTGGTGGCGGTCGGCCGCGTCCCCTACACCGAGGGCCTCGGGCTCGAGACGGTGGGCGTCGGGCGCGACGACAAGGGCCGCATCCAGACCGACAGCCACTACGCCACCAACGTCACCGGCATCTACGCGATCGGCGACGTCATCGCCGGGCCGATGCTCGCCCACAAGGCCGAGGACGAGGGCGTCGCGGTCGCCGAACTGCTCGCCGGTCAGTCCGGCCACGTGAATTACGGCGTGATCCCCAACGTGGTCTACACTTATCCGGAGGTCGCCTCGGTCGGGAAGACTGAGGAGGAGCTGAAGAAGGACGGGATCGCCTACAATTCGGGTAAATTCCCCTTCACCGCCAACGGCCGCGCCAAGGTCAACAACACGACCGAGGGCTTCGTGAAGATCCTGGCCGACGCCACGACCGACCGTGTGCTCGGCGTCCACATCGTCGGCGCGGATGCCGGCAACCTCATCGCCGAGGTGGCTGTGGCGATGGAATTCGGCGCCTCCGCCGAGGACGTGGCGCGCACCTGCCATGCTCACCCGACCCTGACCGAGGCTGTCAAGGAAGCCGCCCTGGCCGTGGGCAAGCGGGCGATCCACATCTGAGGCGATGGCCTACGCGCTGTACGATTGGCCGACGGCCCAAGGGCGCGGCGAGTTCGTCCGCCTCGCCCTTGAGGAAGTCGGTGCCGAGTACGTCGATATCGCACGTGGCAGCGAAGCGGAGGGTCGGGGTCTTAGGGCCATGATGGGCCTCCTGGAGGACCCGATCGCGCGCCGCCCCGCCTTCGCGCCGCCATTCCTCATGGACGGCGACGTGGTCGTCGGCCAGACCGCCGCGATCCTGCTCTATCTCGGGCCACGCCTCGGGCTCTCGCCTGCCTCCGAGCCGGACAGGTTCTGGACACACCAGATCCAGCTCACCATCGCCGACATGGTCTCGGAAGCGCACGACTCCCATCATCCGATCACCATCGGCCTCACCTACGAGGAGCAGATGGCGGAGGCCTCCCGGCGCGCAGGCCATTTCCGCAGCGATCGGGTGCCGGAATTCTTCGCCTGGTTCGAGCACGTGCTGACGCGGAGCGGCGGCCGGCATCTCGTGGGCGACGCCTTCACCTATGCCGACCTGTCGCTGTTCCAGCTCGTCGACGGCCTGCGCTACGCCTTCCCGAAGGCCACGGCCGCAGCCCTCACGGACAATCCGCATCTGCGCGCCCTGCACGAGGCGGTGCGGATGCGCCCCCGGATCGCGGCCTATCTCGCCAGTCCGCGCCGCCTCCCGTTCAACGAGCTTGGGATCTTCCGGCGCTATCGGGAGCTCGACGGGTAACCGTCGAGCCCGCGCGAGGATGGGCATGGTCGAAGGCGTCCATCAATCGGGCCGCATCGACCTTGGTGTAGAGCTGCGTCGTCGAGAGGGAGGCGTGGCCGAGCAGTTCCTGGATCGCCCTCAATTCACCCTGCCGCCCGAGGAGGTGGGTGGCGAAGGAGTGGCGAAGGGCGTGGGGCGTCGCGGTGTCGGGCAAGCCGAGGCCACCCCGCATGGCCGCGACCGCGTACTGGATGATCCGCGGCGAGAGCGGCCCGCCCTTGGCCCCGACGAAGAGCGGGCCATCGGGCGGCAGGGGGTGAGGGCAGGTTACGACATAGGCGGCCACCGCTTCGGCCACCACCGGCAGGATCGGCACCATCCGCTGCTTGTCGCCCTTGCCCGTCACGGTGACGGACTCGACGCCCGGCAGCGGGGCATCCCGGCGCGCCAGGCCGAGCGCCTCGGAGATGCGAAGCCCTGAGCCGTAGAGCAAGGCCAGTACGGCGGCATCCCGGGCGAGGATCCACGGATCGCGGGTCTCGCCGGCCCGAAGGTCGACATCGGTCATCGCCCTGGCGGCCTTGATCGGAATCGGACGCGGAAGGCGTCGCTCGACCTTGGGCGAGCGCACGCCGCCCAGCGCCGCCACCGTGCCGTGGCCTTCGCGCTCTAGATGCTTGGCGAAGGAACGCAGCCCCGCCAACGCCCGCATCAGCGAGCGCCCGCCGATGCCCTCCCCCCGCCGCGCCGCCATGAAGCCGCGCAGGTCGCGGGGCTTCAGGCCGATCAGGTCGGCGATACCCAGCGTCCCGTGCCGCGCCTGCCGGTGGAGAAGGAACTGGCGCAGGTCGCGGCCATAGGCCTCCACCGTATTCGCCGCCATCCGGCGCTCGCGGACGAGCGTGTCCTGCCAAGCAAGGACCTCCGACTGCAAGGCGTCATCGCCGGGCGGCAGGATTTCATGCGTGGTCGCAAGGGGAGGAGTCGGCTGCAGCATGGAAGGCCCGTCCCTATGGAAGCTGCCCATCAAGGCCGAACTCGATTGAGAAGTCGTTGCGCCGCGGGCGGGCCTCCGGCCAAATGTGAGCCTTGTCGTCGCGTCGATCGGCGTTGTTAGATCTCCGAGAACAGAACCGTGCCGGCCCATGCATCCGCTGCGGCCGATGCGCGCGTCGACTGATGGTTGCAGAGGTAAGATCGATCGTAGTCCAATTCAGATGACATGGGTTAAGATCGTTCTGTCCACGAAACTTGGCTGTTTACTGGACGACGCCTTGAGATGGGTCAGTGAGACCCTGCTCAAGGGAACATAACCGGGGAGGTCGCCATTCCCTGCCCAAGGTACGACATCCCGCTGACACCTGGACGCCCGCCTCGAAATTCCGGCGGCCGAAGGCGTCAGCCGTGACGCTCGCGCCAGCAACGCCATACCGAGGAGCGAACACCCCCATGGCCGACGACATTCACGCGATCTACGCCGCCGCCCTCAAGAACGCCCACGCCGTCGAGCTGCAAGCCCTGCAGATCATGGAACGGCAGGTCGAGCGTCTCCAGCGCTACCCCGAGATGGAGCGCATCCTGCGCCGCCATATCGACGAAACCCATCAGCAGCGCGACCGGCTGCAAGACGCGATGAGCGCCGTCAACGAGAGCCCCTCGGCCCTCAAGGAAGGCATCCTGGGTTTCATGGGCAACATGGCTGCCCTGGCCCATGCCCCGGCGCAGGACGAGATCCTGAAGAACAGCTTCGCCAACCACGCCTTCGAGAACTTCGAGATCGCCGTCTACAATTCCCTGATCGTCATCACCGAGGCTGCCGGCCAGTCCCGGTTCGTCTCGGCGTTCGAGACGTCGCTCAAGGAAGAGCAGACGATGGCGCAGCAGGTCCACGATCTCATCCGGCCGACCACGCAGCGCTACATCGAGCTCACCACCACGGGCGCCAAGGCCGACCGCTGACCGGCGCTCGGGTTTGTGAAAAAGCCGCGTCGGGATCCGCTCCCGATGCGACGCTCGTCTCTTGATCCAGGCACTCATCCCCTATCACGGAGCCTCGTCTTGCGCCCATCGCACAAGCCTCTTCACCAGCAGATCATCGTCATCACCGGAGCGTCGAGCGGCATCGGCCTCGCCGCGGCGAAGATGGCCGCGGGCCGGGGTGCGAAGGTCGTTCTCGTCGCCCGCAATGGAGAAGCGCTCGAGACGATCGCTGCGGAGATTGGAGCCTCCGGCGCCGAAGCCGTCCCGGTCGTCGCGGATGTCGGGCGCCGGGAGGATCTCCAGCGTGTCGCCGACCTCACGATCGGCCGGTTCGGCCGAATCGATACCTGGGTGAACGATGCGGGCCTGTCGATCTTCGGCCGTCTCGAGCAAGTGAGCGACACCGATCATCAGGCACTGTTCCAGACCAACTTCTGGGGAGTGGTCTATGGTTCGCTGGTCGCCCTCCCTCACCTGAAGCGCAGCGGCGGCGTCCTGATCAATCTGGGCAGCGTGGCGTCCGACGTCGCCTTCCCGCTGCAGGGCATGTATTGCGCGAGCAAACACGCCATCAAGGGGTTCACGGACAGCCTGCGGATCGAGCTCGAAGAGGAAGGTGCCCCGGTCTCGGTCACCCTCATCAAGCCTGCGGCTATCGACACGCCGTTCCCGCAGCACGCCCGGAACTACACCGACCAGGAGCCGAAGCTGCCGCCTCCGGTCTACGATCCTCGGGAGGTCGCGCTCGCGATCGTCCATGCTGCGGAGAACCCGCAGCGGGACATCTATGTCGGTGGCGGCGGACGCGTGATGAGCGCGTTCCAGGCGCTGGCTCCGAGGGCCTTCGATCGGGTCGGGCGGACGATGGTCGGCCAGCAGCTGCGTACGGAACCTCCACGCGACGCGGCCGGCGCCCTTCACGCGGCCGGGCATGACGGCCGCGTCCGCGGGGACCATCCGGGCTACGTGATGCGACGCAGCTACTATACGCGAGCGACGATCAACCCTGCCGCCACGGGGCTCCTCGCCGCCGCCGGAATCGCCGCCGTCATCCTGACACGGCGGGTCGCCCGGCGCTGACCCGCCCACGAGCATTCGCCATGTCTGCCCGAAGCCCCATCGAGAGGGCAAAACCCGCGATCTGAACCACAATGAACACAATCTGCGATGACGACGTCCTGCGATTCGGTCCCTTGGGCGAGTCCTGCATCCACCTCTGCGTCGACATGCAGGGGATCTTCGCGGAGGAGACCGACTGGCATATGCCCTGGATCGCCAGGGCGCTTCCCAACGTCCGCCGCATCGTCGCCGCTCATCCGGCCAGGACCGTGTTCACGCGCTTCATTCCCGCCGACCGGCCCGGTCAGGGACGCGGAACCTGGGCGGCCTACTACGAACGCTGGTCGTCGATGACGCGCCAGGCCCTCGACCCCAAGCTGATCGACCTTGTGCCGGAACTGGCGGGATTCGCGCCGCCGGCCACGATCGTCGACAAGACGGTCTACTCACCCTGGATGGAGACCGATCTCGACGAACGGCTCCAGGCCCGCGGCATCGACGCCATCGTGGTCACCGGCGGTGAGACCGACGTCTGCGTCCTTGGGACGGTGCTGGGTGCCGTTGATCGTGGATATCGCGTCGTCGTCGTCACGGACGCGCTGTGCTCGTCCTCCGATGCGGCACACGATGCTCTTCTCACGCTGTATCGCTCCCGCTATGGCCAGCAGGTCGAGACCGTCACGACGGAGAGCGTCCTGCAGAGCTGGAGCCCATGACACCACCCCGCATCGTCTGTATCCGCCACGGTGAATCGACCTTCAATGCCGCCCATCGGGAAACAGGCCGCGATCCGGGGCACATCGATGCCCTCCTGACCGAGCGCGGCCTCGCGCAGGTCGCCGCCGCCCGGGGGTCGTTGCAGCGTGTCCCCTTCGACCTCGTGGTGACATCCCCCCTCACCCGCGCCATCCAGACCACGGTCGGCCTGTTCGCGGATCATCCGGCCAACCCCGAGATCCTCGTCGAAGTGCTTCACCGGGAATGCCAGGAGAGCAGCTGCGACGTCGGTCGCGCCGCCTCCCTGATCGCGGCCGAATTCCCGGACATGCGGGTCGATCACCTTCCCGAGACGTGGTGGTACGCCGATGGCGAGCCGAACGAGCGAGGCTTCCATGTCGAGCCCCGGGCGATCTTCGATCGGCGCGTCGCCGCTTTCCGGGACTGGCTGGCGGCCCGGCCCGAACGCACCATCGCGGTCGTAGGCCACGGGACGTTCTTCTTCCATCTTACCGGAACCTGGCTCGACAACTGCCAATCCATCGAGTTCGACCTAACTCGAGCCGCATGACCGAAGTGGCCTGACCCTCAGCCGCCGACGCCGACGGCGAGACCGGCCAGCATCGCGATCCCGAGGATCATCACGAAGGCTCCGGCAAGGACTTCGAGCCCGCCGATGAGGAGAGCTCCGGTCCGTGCCCTCCCGCTGGCCAGCCGCAGGGCGAAGGCCTTGGCGAAGACCGCGAGGCTGGCGAGCAACCCCGTCGTCAGGGCCGTGCCCAGAGCCATGGCGAGGGTCGCGGCGATGCCCGCCATCAGCAGGCCCTGAGAGGCCGAGAAGACCAGGATGAGGATCGCGCCCGCACAGGGCCGCGATCCCGCGGCCAGCACGACGCCGAGGCGGGCGGGCCAACCTTGGAGCCTGTCGAGGGCGGCGGGGTCGTTGAGATGGACATGGCCGCATCCGGACGCGCAGGAGGAGCCGGCGGATGCCCCATCGACGATCGTCGCCAGACGTCCGGCCTTGCGCCACGTCATCGCCACGCCGAGCAACGCCACGAAGACGAAGCTGGCGGTCTCGATGGCGGTCCCGGCGCGGCTCATGCTCGCCGCGGTGGCGCCCAGCAGCAGGGTTCCGACGCCGACGATGGCGATGGCCACCAATGCCTGGAGCAGGGCAGCGGCGAGGCTCAGGGAGAAGCCGCGGCCCAGGGCGCGCTCGCCGGCCAGGAGATATCCGGCGATGACGGCCTTGCCATGGCCCGGCCCGGCCGCGTGGAAAACCCCGTAGGCGAACCCGAGGAGCAGCATCGGCCCCCAGCCGCCCTCCGCCTTCATCGCCGCTACGGCCGTCTGAAGGCTCCGGGAAAAGCTCGATTGGAGGGCGAGGATCCACCCGCCGAGCCCCGTCGCCGCCGGGGCGGCCTCGCGCAGTCCCATGCCGAAGGGCGAGCGCGTTGGTGGGGCCACCGTCGGAGCGACGAGGATCGAGAGGCCGGTCAGCACGAGGGC
Source organism: uncultured Methylobacterium sp. (assembly GCF_964251405.1). Taxonomy (GTDB): domain Bacteria; phylum Pseudomonadota; class Alphaproteobacteria; order Rhizobiales; family Beijerinckiaceae; genus Methylobacterium. The sequence goes on along the minus strand of NZ_CAXUJR010000022.1, from coordinate 11,823 downwards.
GGCGATGAGGATCGCCGCCGCGGCGATGCAGAGCCGCGTTCCGAGGCGTGCCCCACCGACGGCGAGGCCCGGCGAGGCCCCTATGGACATGCCACCAGGATCCGGTTGGCGAATTGCGCGCCGTAGTTGGAGGCGTTGGTGAGAGCTTCGAAGAAGGCCTCCGACATGCCGGGCTTGGTGGCACCGGCACTGGCGGCACCGGCTTGGCCATTGGACGCCACGTCGGATTTCGCCCGCGTCACCGTGGTCGCGCATCCCGCCGGGGCATCCACGAGCCGGGCGACGTCGGCGGCCTCCGAGAGGCTGAAGGCGACGAAGTAGGTCGGATCGTAGACCTCCAACGCCGCGACGCCGCGGCCTTGCGCGACCGGACCCTTCACCGGAAGCAGGAAGCTCAAGGTCAGCTTGTCGCCGTCCATCGCCATACGGGGCTCCACCGGCTCGGCGAAGACCTGATCTTTGCCGGCCACCTTGAGCTTGGTGAAATACCCGAACTCGGACAGGTTGGTGGTGTTCTCGGCAGCCAGCCCGGCCAGTTCCTCCGACGTCAGCTTGCCGTCGCCGTTGGCGTCGAGCCCCTGCGTGACGAAGGCCGAGTAGGATGCGTCGAAGGTCCAGGCATGACGGATGCCGGTGACGCGCCCGCCCGGCCCGTAGGCGACCTCTGCCTTGGCTGTGATCCAGACATGGGGGTGCGCCTGCGCCGTTCCTGCCGTGGCAAGGCCGAGAGCGACCGCGAGGGCGGGGAGGCGGGGGAAACGGTGAGCGTTCGGCATCATATGGCTGAGGACGCTCGCGGTTCGTGGTTAACAAATCGTCAGCGCGCCACGAAACCCGCGACTGCAGGGACCTGTCGTCCCGTTTCAGTGGGGCGAAAGCGAGGCGCGGCGCAGGACACCGTTCATGAGAAAAGCCTGCCCGCAGCGCGGACAGGCTTCGAGCTATTGCCATGAAGGCGCGGCTCGCGGCCGCGCCCGGGCGGCTCAGTAGGCGTCGCTGTCGGCCGACGCCACCTCGACCCGGTCACCCCGGCGCGAGAAGGCCACCGTGGCCTCGCGACCGTCGGCGCCGAGCGCGCCCGGAACCGAGAGGTGCACCGTCTGGTCGGCGTTGAGAGTGGTGACCATGCGGACCACCTGCGGGTTGTCGGAGCCTGTGTTCACTGCCGCGAGGGTGGCGACGACGCGGTAGCCGCCCTTCTCGACGGTGTAATAGGCCGAGCCGCGGAACGAGCCGAGGTCGATCGAGTTCGAGCGGGCCGCCTGGAGTTCGGCGGCGATGGCCGAGCCGGAAGCGAGAGTGAGGGCCGCCGCGATGAGGGTTTTGGAGACGTTGCGCATGTTGGAACTGAGCCTGTGCGGTTACTGCCGCCGGGAGTGCCCGAACGGGAGCCGGTAGCACCGGGAGACCGCAACATGACGACGAAATGGTGCACTGCGAAGATGGGATTATTGCAACGCGAAAATGCGCCCTGCGCATAGGTCGGCCAAAAACCGACCGAGCCATGCATAATAACGCAGGGTCCGATCAATCGCGATGGGTCAGCGCGGCGATCTCGGCTTCCTCGGCCGCCGTCAACCGTTGCGGTGTCATGGACTTGCGCGATCTTGCCAGACGCCAGATTCCCAGGGCACCGAGCCCGAGGACGACGACCGGCGTCAGCCAGAGCAGGAGCGTGTGGAGGGCAAGAACCGGACGCAGCAGCACATACTCGCCGTAGCGCCCGACGACGTAGTCCTGGATCTGGGCGTCACTGTCGCCGGCCTTCAGGCGCTCGCGGACGATGAGGCGCAGGTCGCGGGCCAGAGGCGCGTCGGAATCGTCGATGGACTGGTTCTGGCACACGAGGCAGCGCAGGCCCGAGGAGATGTCGCGAGCCCGCGACTCCATGCGTGGATCGTTCAGCACCTCGTCGGGCTGGACCGCCGAGGCTCCGCCGGCCGCGAGGACGGCCATGATCGCGAGGGCTGCGATCCGGAGCGGGGCGGCGTTCATTCCGCCGGCACCGCGCTGGGAGGCAGGGGCTTGGACTTGGCCTTGGCCGGAGCTCCCACCCGCATGCGCCGGTCGGTGAGGGAGATCCCACCGCCGAGCGCCATCACCACGGCACCGAGCCAGATCAGGAGCACCAGGGGCTTATAGTAGAGGCGCAGGCCGATGCCACCGTCGGGCATGACCTCGCCGATGCTGGCATAGACTTGGCTGGCGCCGATGGTCATGAGCCCGGATTCGGTCACCGTCATCCGGCGGCTCGGATAGAAGCGCTTGCCGGTCTCGACGGTGCCGACGGCGTCGCCCCCCGCGTTGCGGATGGTCAGGAAGGCCGTGGTCTCCTCGTAGTTCTCGCCCGTTCGCGGGCCGACCCGCTCGAGGGTGGCGGAATAGGGTCCGCTCGCCAGGGACTGCCCTGGCTTGACGACGCTGAGACCCTCCGTCGCCCAGCCCTGCGCGGCGATGCCGAGGACGACGATGCCGACACCCGCATGGGCGAGCGCGGTACCCCAGGCCGAGCGCGGCAGGCCGAGCGCCCGGCGCAGGACGATGGCGGGCTTCGACGACCGGCTGCCGCCGTAGCCGCGGGCACGCGAGACGATCTCCATCGCGGCCCCGATGACGAGGTAGGCTCCGAGGCCGACCCCGATCGGAGCCATCAGCGGGCCGCCCCAGGTGAGCGCCAAGGCCGCGAGGCCGACCACGAGCGCGACGCCCAAGGCCGCGAACAAGCGCTGCGAGGCGGCGTGCACGTCGCCCCGCTTCCAAGCCAGCGTCTGGCCGAAGGGGACGATCAGGAGGAGCGGGATCGCGATCGGCACGAAGGTATAGTTGAAGAAGGGCGGCCCCACCGAGATCTTCTCGCCGGTCAGCGATTCGAGCAGCAGCGGATAGAGCGTACCCACGAACACGGTGGCGCAGCCGGCGGCGAGGAACAGGTTGTTCATCACCAGCGCGCCCTCGCGCGAGATCGGCGCGAACAGCCCGCCCTGGCGCAGGGCCGGCGCCCGCCAGGCGAACAGGGCCAGCGATCCGCCGACGAACAGGATGAGGATCGCGAGGATGAAGATGCCGCGGGTCGGGTCGGTGGCGAAGGTGTGCACGGAGGTCAGCACGCCCGAGCGGACGATGAAGGTGCCGAGCAGCGAGAGAGAGAAGGTGAGGATGGCGAGCAGCACCGTCCACACCTTCAAGGCGTCGCGCTTCTCCATCACCACCGTGGAGTGGAGGAGCGCGGTGCCGGCGAGCCAGGGCATCAGCGAGGCGTTCTCGACCGGGTCCCAGAACCACCAGCCGCCCCAGCCGAGTTCGTAATAGGCCCAGTACGAGCCCATCGCGATGCCGAGCGTCAGGAAGCTCCAGGCGGTGAGGGTCCAGGGCCTGACGGCGCGAGCCCAGACCGCGTCGATGCGCCCGTCGATCAGCGCCGCGATGGCGAAGGCGAAGGTGATCGAGAAGCCGACATAGCCGACGTAGAGCAGCGGCGGATGCACCGCGAGGCCGAAATCTTGCAGGAGCGGATTGAGGTCATTGCCTTCCATCGGCGCCGGATTGACCCGGTTGAACGGGTTCGATGTCGTGATGATGAAGAGCACGAACACGAGGGTGATCAGGCCCTGCACCGCCAGGGTGTTGGCGCGCAGCACCGCGGGTACCGAATCCTTGGCGACGGCGACCAGAGCCCCGAACAGCGCGAGGATGAGGACCCAGAGCAGCATCGAGCCCTCGTGGTTCCCCCAGACGCCGGAGATCTTGTAGAGGAAGGGCTTCGTGGTGTGCGAGTTCTCGATCACGTTCTGGACCGAGAAGTCCGACGTGATGTGGCCGTACGTCAGGGCCGCGAACGAGAACAGGATGCAGGCGAAGGTGCCGAGCGCGGCCGGCGCCGCCACGGCGCGCATGGCGGCGTCGCCCGAGCGCGCCGCCCAGATAGGCATCACGACCTGGACGAGGGAGAGCGCCAGGGCCAGCGCGAGCGCGAAATGGCCGACCTCGATCAGCAAGGGTTCGTGTCCTTCCGGTGCCCGGTTTGCATCATCTGTCGCTGCGCGGACCCAGGGTGGCGCCGCCTGTGGAAGCCGAAGCGGGCGAGTTGGCGGCGCCCTCCTTCTTGGCACCGCCCTCCTGCCAGCGTCCCTGTGCCTTCAGGGCGTCGGCGACCTCGCGGGGCATGTAGGATTCGTCGTGCTTGGCCAGCACCGTATCCGCCTTGAAGATTCCGCCGGGGATCAGGGAGCCCTCGGCGACGACGCCCTGGCCCTCTCGGAAGAGGTCGGGCAGGAGGCCGCGGTACTGGACCGGAACGGTGGCGTTGGTGTCGGTGACGAGGAAGTCGACGGTCTGGTCCGGACCCCGCTTGAGGGAACCGTCCTGGACGAGACCGCCGATGCGGAACCGCGTGCCCGGCGCCACGCCCTGCTGAGCGACCTCGGTGGGCGAGCGGAAGAACACGATCGAGCCGCTCATCGCCGACAGGATCAGACCGAGCGCCAGCGTCAGGACGCCGCCGCAGGCTGCGATGATGATCAGGCGGCGGCTCTTGCGGGTCACATCGTCGTCCCGTGCTGTTTCGGGCGGTCATCGGGGAATCGGACGATACCGCTCGACCCCTGGCGTCGTCTTCAATCAGGCGTCGTTCCGATGTCGGCTGGTGGGAAGCGGGGGTCAAGGGGCGGAAGCGGGACCGATTGTCAGGGTGTGGTGGCCTGACGCGGCTCGGTGCCGTGCAGATCGAGCTCCCTGGCAAGCTCATCGAGCCGGGCTACCGAGGCCGGAACGGGGCTCAGCGCCATCCGGGCGCGGTCGAGGGCCTGGGCGGCCTGTTTGCGTTCGCCCAGCGCGGAGTAGGAGCGCACGAGCCGCAGCCATTCGTCGAGCGTCCCGCCCTTCGCGGCCAGGCGCCGGTCGAGACCGGCCACCATGCCGCGGATGGCGGCATCGCGCTCGGCTGCCGGCATCGCCTTGACGGCGGCGATGGCGGCCTCGGTGTCGGCTTCGGCGGCAGGCGGGCGGGGGGGCGCGATCGCACCCTGTGGGGCCTTGCCCTGCGGCTGAGTACCCTGGGACGCGCCGGCCGATAATCCGAACTCCCCGGCGATCGCCTCGATCCGGGCCAAGCCATCGACATCTTTCGTCATGGCCGTCCGCGCCCGGGCGAGCGCCGCCACGGCTTTCTCGCGCTCGCCGAGCACCGCGTAGGAGCGGACGAGGCGCCCCCACTCGTCGGCCGTGCCGCCCTTGGCCGCGAGCCGCTGGTCGAGGCTGTCGACCATGCCGCGAATGGCCGCGTCCCTGGCCTGCGGCGGCATCGCCGCCGGGTCCGGACTGGCATTGGCCTCGCCGGTCGGTGGCGGCGGTGAGGGTTCGCCCTTCAGCCGCGCGAGGTTCTCGCGCACAAGCGGGAGCCAGGGCGCGTCGGCCGGGGCGCCCTCGGCCATTCGGGTCAGGCGCTCGACGGCGCCGGGGACGTCGCCCGCGAGTTCGGCGGCGCGGGCGAGGTAAAACCGGGGCTTGGCCGCATCCGGATCGAGACTGGTCGCCCGCTCGAAGACGCCCCGTGCTTCGGGCGAGATCGCGCCGTTGCCAGCCGCCGCCATCGCCTCGCCGAGGTCGGAAAGCCGCTCCGGGGTCTCGCCCAGGATCCGGTTCGCCATCTCGTAGGCCCGGACCGCATCGTCGAACCGGCCCATGCGCATATAGACGGGGGCGAGCACGGCCCAGCCGCGGCCGTCTTTGGGATCGCTGGCGAGCCGCGCCTCGATCTGTCCCACCGCCTTGAGAAGATCCTGGTCGCCGCTCCGGGCGGCCTGGCGTTCGCCGACGGTCTGCGCGGGCAGGTGCGGCGAGCCGTAGATGCCGTAGGCGATGAGCGCCACCAGGGGGATCGTCGAGAGCGCGAAAGCGGAGGCTGCCCGGCGCTGGCGCAGGGCCGGCTCCGCCATCCCGCCGGCCGCCTTGGGCACGCCCTGCCGGTTGGCCCGGATCAGGCGTCGTCCCGCCTCGGTGCGCGCCGCCTCTGCCTCCGCGGGTGCGATGAGGCCGCGAGCGAGGTCGCGGTCGATCTCGCGCAGCTGGTCCTCGTAGAAGCCGGCCTCGGTGGCAAGCGCACCCGTGTCGGGTGCGGCATCGACCGTTCGCGTCCGGCGGGACATCGGCCAGAGCAGGCTGAGCACGGCAAGCCCCGTCATGAACGCCAGAATGAACCAGATCGCCGTCATCACACCTCAGACGCTATTGTGCCGATGTTAGAGATCCGCGGGGTGCCGAACGACGAGGCCGAGTGGTGACACGGTGTCACGCTAGCCCCACGGCACACTGAATCGGCCTGCGGTCACCCTGGGAGGGCTCGAGCCACACGAGGTCAAGCGTGTCCGACGCCGGCCGGCGCATCGCCCGGCACCTCGATCACCGCGCGCAGGCCGCCGAGGGTCGCCTCCTCCAGGCGGAAACGGCCACGATAGAGCGTGGCGAGGTCCGCGACGATGGAGAGCCCGAGTCCCGAGCCGGGCTTGGTCTCGTCGAGGCGCCGGCCGCGCCCGATCACCGCCTTGCGGTCGTCCGGCGGCAGGCCAGGGCCGTCATCCTCCACCGCCACGAGAAGGTGGGGATAGTCGTCCTGGTCCACCGCCTCGGCGCGGATCGAGACGCGGCCATGGGCCCATTTCGAGGCGTTGTCGACGAGGTTGCCCACCATCTCCTCGAAATCCTGGCGCTCGCCGCGGAAGCGCAGTCCCGCCGGTACGCTGACCTCGTAGGCGATGTCCTTGTCGCGGTAGATCTTGCCGAAGGTCCGCACCAGCCCGGCGAGCGCCGGCTCGACCTCGGTCGAGGTGCCGAGCGTGCCGGCGAGCGCGGCGGCGCGGGCGCGGTCGAGGTGGTAGTTGACCTGGTCGCGCATCACCGCGGCCTGCTCCCGGACCTTGTCGGCGAGTTCCTTCGGGGCGTCGGCCGCACCGACCTCGTTGACGATGATCGAGAGCGGCGTCTTCAGCGCATGGGCGAGGTTGCCGACCTGGGTGCGGGCGCGCTCCAGGATCTCGCGGTTGGTCTCGATCAGGAGGTTCACCTCGCCGGTGAGGGGAGCGATGTCGCGCGGGTACAGGCCGGTGATTCGGTCCGCCTCACCCCGGCGGATGGCGCCCAGCGCGGAGCGGAGCTTGGCGAGCGGCGCGAGACCGAAGCGGATCTGCAGGAGGGTGGTCAGCGCCAGCGACAGGCCGAGCAGCCCGAAGGTCACCATCAGCGAGAAGCGGAAACGCCCGACGTCGTTCTCGATCTCGTCGGCGGGGCCGGCGACGCGGACCGTGTAGCGGCCCTCCTCGCCGAGATCGACGTCGCGCTCGATGATGCGCAGGGCCCGTTCGTCCTGCGCCCGGCCGTAGCCCTGGCGGATCTGTCCGACCCCCGCATTCGTGTCCGGCCGCCCCGCGGCCTTCAGGGGAACGCCGACCAGGGAACGCGAGGTGCGCAGGTCGCGAGGCTTCGCGTCGGGTCGGCCGATCTGCCAGTACCAGCCCGAGAGCGGCAGGTCGAAGCGCGGGTCGCTGAGCGTGAAGGAGCGGCTCTCGGGGTCGGTGGGAGCGACGAGGTCGGTGGCGAGGTTGTTGGCGTAGACGAGGAGCCGGCTGTCGAAGGCGCGCTCGGTGCTCTCGCGGTAGAGCGTCGTCAGGATCCAGGCGGCGATGAGCAGGATGGCCGCGCTCGCGATCAGCGCCGAGGTCGCGAGGCGCACCGCGATGGAGCGGCGCCGGAAGGGGAGCCAGGCTGGGAAGGGGCTCATCGCGATCTCGTCGTCATGGGAAATCCGTCCCGACCGGATGAGCGACGACGCCCGGCCCGTGGCGCGCATCGATGTCGATCGCGAAGGCGAATGATGTACATCGGAGTGGAGGGACCGTCATAACGCTGCATATCCGCGACGAAGAGACCGACCGTCTTGTCCGCATGCTCGCGCAGCGCAAGCGCTTTCCTCTGACGGAAGCCGTCAAGCTCGCGGTCGGCAACGAGCTGCGGCGCGAGGACGAGACGCTCGGCTTGTGGGAGCGGTTGAAGCCGCTCCAGGATCGGATCAAGTCGCGGCCGGATACCGGGCTCAAGGCGGACAAGGCGTTCCGCGACGAATTGAGCGGCGACGATTGATGTTCGTCGGCGCTCGTCGCGATCCTGATCAGGGAGCCCGATGCTCGTGTCCCGCCCATGGTCGTCGCGGCGACGCTGGAGGATGCGGATGGCGCGCTCGCAGCCTTCGCGCGATTCGGAATGGCGCAGGGTCATCCCGCAAGGCTCAACATGGCCGATTGCTTCGCCTACGCGGCCGCCAAGAACCATCGCGTGCCATTGTTGTTCAAGGGCGACGATTTCCCCCAGACGGACATCGACACCGGCCCTTGAGCGACCGCCTCACACCCGCGGCGCGGGCTGGGTCGGGTCGACGAGGTACCCCAAGCCCCGAACCGTCTGGATCAGGTCCACCGCCAGCTTCTTCCTCAGCCGCCCGACGAAGACCTCGATGGTGTTGGAATCGCGGTCGAAATCCTGGTCGTAGAGGTGCTCGGTCAGCTCGGCCCGCGAAACGACACGGCCGGTATGGTGCATCAGGTAGGACAGCAGCCGGTACTCGTGGCTCGTCAGCTTCACCGGGTTGCCGTCGACGAAGACGCGGCCCGAGCGGGTATCGAGCACGACCGGGCCGCAGGCGATCTGGCTGGTGGCGTGGCCGGCCGCGCGGCGCAGGAGCGCGCGGACGCGCGCCATCAGCTCCTCCATATGGAAGGGTTTGGTGACGTAATCGTCGGCGCCGGCGTCGAATCCGTCGACCTTGTCCGACCAGCGGTCGCGGGCGGTGAGGATGATGACGGGGGTCTTGATGCCGGCCCGGCGCCACTTCTGGAGGACGCTGACGCCGTCCGCCTTGGGCAGGCCCATGTCGAGGATGATGGCGTCGTAGGGCTCGCTTTCGCCGAGATAGCCGCCCTCCTCGCCATCGAAGGCCTTGTCGGCGACGTAGCCGGCCTCTTCCAGCGCGCTGACCACCTGACGGTTGATGTCGCGGTCGTCCTCGACGACGAGCAGCCTCACCTCACAACCCTCCCTCTCTGCGCAGACCCGTCACCGTTCGGTGATCTGTCCCGTGGTCGCGTCGATCATCACGTGTACGAACTGGCCGTCCCGGCGCAAGGCCGTGAGAAGATAAACCAGGCCCTCCTCGCGCCGGCACAGGCGGGCACGCTGGATCTCCGCCCGCGGAATGACCTGGCGGGCGGCCCGGATCGCGGCCACGGGCTCGATCACGCGCTTGTCGGCGACGGCCTCGCGCAGGTCGGCGGGGCTCAGGCAGGCCTCGTTGCGGGGGATCGCCTGCGCCGGGATCGACTGGACCGGAATCGTGCCGACGACCGGTGCCGCCGATTCCTCGGCCAGCGTACCGACGGACTCCGTCGCGAGCACCGCGACGGTCAGGCCGACGAACAACAGGGCGAGGACGTAACGCATCGCTAAGGCTGTGCCCTCCGGGCACTGAATGCGCCCTGAATACGGACGGATCGAGCGGGATTCAGCCTCCCAGGTTCCACGCCCGACGTCAAAGCCCGCCGGCTGCGAGGCGGTCGGTGGCGGCGCGAAGCGCGACGCTCACCACGACCTGGCGGTCGACCTGGTCGAGGGCCGCCTTGCGCAGGGCGGCGATCGAGCGGTCGAAGCGCCGGTGGGCCGCGCTGAGGCGCAGGGCGGCGGCGCGGCGACGGCCCTGCGCGGTCCCCGGCCAAGTGGCACGGAGGCGGGACGGACGTGGGGTGGCTGCCATGGGATGGGCCTTTCCTCGCGCGGCTCTTCGATGGTCACTCAAGTCTCGGCGCAGGCGGGAATTCGCGTGCGCCGGTCCCGTCAGCGTGAACGCTGCTGCAGGTCGGCGATCCGACGCAGGATCTCGTCGAACCGGTCGCGGGCGCGCTCGTCGCTGCGGTCGAGACCGCGGGCGATCTCGCTCACGAGCCGCGAGAGATCCTCGATGACCCGGGTGCGGCTCTCCAGGGCGGCGGCGACGGCGGCGTTGGTCTGCGAGGCGCGTTCGAGGGCGGTCGCCGTGGCGCCGGTCTCGCCGATGCGCCCCTCCAGAGCGCGCTGGGCCTCCCGGTGGAGGTGAAGGCAGGCCAGGCCGAGGAGGAACGCCACGATCCAACCCGCTCCCCCATCCGAGAACAGCAGCCGGGCGGCGTCGAGGGCGGCCTTGCCGAGGGCGATCTTGTCCACGCTGGCCTCCCACGCCGTTCGGTCGCCATCAGGGGAGCGGACGCCCCGCCCGGGTCCGTTCGGACAGGGCCCTGGCCAGGGCCGGAACCAGGGTGTTGGCCACGGTCGCCTCCGGATCGAGCGGCAGGCTGCGAAAGACCTTGCCGGCGAGGCCCTCCCGACCGCCCGCGGCAGCGATGAGCCAGCCCGGCGCCTGGTCGACCCCGCGCTGGACCGCCCCGGCGATCACCGCCGAGCCGACGGGGATGTCGAGGGTCCGGCCCCGCGCGGCGCCCGCCACCGCGTTGACGGCGTAATCCGCGACGTTGCGCACGAGGCGTTCGACGAGGGTGGCGGTGACGAGGACCCGCAGGGGGCCGGCGATTCGCGCGACCGCGGCGGTGGCCGCGGCGATCGCCAGGGGGAGCAGCACGCTCGTGGCGGTCTGCGCGAGGGCGACGACCGCGTCGCCCCACGGCAGGACCACGCCCGCCGCAGGCTCCAGGGGATTCGCGATACAGGGGGCGGCGGCGCCGAGGACGACGGCGGTGAGGGTGGCGAGGCGATATCGGAACATGGCGATGACCTTCACGTGTCTCGAAGCGGGTGGGTGCCGTGGTCGCGTCAGGCGCCGGGGCGCAGGCGGGCGAGGAGCCGTGCCCACAGGCTCGGCGAAGCGCGCTTCGGCGCGTCCGGCAGGCTGCGCCGGAACGGTGCGACGACCCGCGGGACCGGGCGACGACCCGGCGGCGCGGCGGGCGGCGCCGACACCGCCGCCTCGCCACGACGCGGCGACGGCAGGGCGACCGCGTAGGGGGTGACGAACTGGTCGTGCTCGGCCTCCCGGCGCGTGATCACGGCCGCGGGCCGGTTCCACATCAGGAAGGCGCGCGCCGCTCCGTCCCGGTCTCCCGCCGCGAGGCGCTTGGCAACGGTCGAGCGCAGGAAGGCCGGCTGCCCGATGTTGAAGCAGAGCGAGACGAGGGCGTCGAAGGCATGATCCGGCAGGTCGGCCGGCACCGCGCCCCGCACCGTCTCGGCATAGCGAGCCACGTCGCGGGTAAACAGCGCGTCGCAATCCTGGGCGCTCAGGCGCAGGCCCGGCGTCACCACCGGCGGTCCGGCCGCGCTGGTATGGCCGACGCCGATCGTCCACACGCCGACGGAATCGCGGTAGGCGGACAGCCGCCGCCCCTCCCGGGCGATGAGCGCGGCGCGGCCGATGGCGCTGAGGTCCATGGGTTGTCTCCTGGCAGGACACGGGAACGGTGGTGCGCGCCTTGCGCGTTCTCCCCACATCGAGGGGGCGAGGCAGCGCAATGGGGCAATCGAGGACGATGGATGTTCAGGAACGGGACGCGGATGCCTGGAAAGACAGGTTGATCAAGGTCGCGCTGTTCTTCGGAGCGGGCGTCACCATCGCCTGGTGCGCGGTCATCGCGGGTTCGACCTGGTGGCTGGTCGAGCGGATGGGGTTCTGAGATCAGGCAGTCTCGAGGGCTTCGAGGCGTGCCTCGAAGCCACGGGCGAGGAACATCAGCAGCTCGTCCGTGCGGAACCCGTAGCGCTCGACGGTGATGGCCTGCGTGGCGACGACATCCCCAC
>NZ_CAXUJR010000021.1:27947-44337 GCF_964251405.1 uncultured Methylobacterium sp. | reverse complement strand
GCCTCGTCCAGCATTCCGGCGAGCCGCCGGCGCGGGTGCGGCTGCACGGCCTCGCCTACACCGCCGGCGTGCTCGCCATGTTCCTCGGGCTCGCCGGGCTCCTCATCGCCCTGAAGGGGGCGGGCGCCGCGATCGGCTGGGGCTACCAGTTGCAGTCGCCCCTGGTGGTGGCGGGCCTCGCCTATCTGCTCTTCGCCATGGGGTTGAGCCTGTCGGGCGTGTTCCATCTCGGCGGCGGCGTCGCCGGCATCGGCGACGGGCTGACCCGCAGACCCGGCCTGCAGGGCTCGTTCTTCACCGGCATCCTCGCCACGGTGGTCGCCACACCCTGCACCGCCCCGTTCATGGGCTCGGCGGTGGGCTTCGCCCTGACGCAGCCGGCGGGCGTGGCACTGATCGTGTTCGCGAGCCTCGGCCTCGGTCTCGCCCTGCCGTTCCTCGTGCTCACCACCTGGCCGGCGGCTCTGCGGCGGCTGCCGCGTCCCGGCGTCTGGATGGACGTGCTGAAGGGCGCCTTCGCCTTCCCGCTCTACGCCACGGCCGCCTGGCTGACTTGGGTGCTGGCCCAGCAGGTCGGGCCGACCGGGTTGCTCTCGGCCCTGATCGGCCTCGTGCTGGTGGGGTTCGCCGCCTGGGCCTGGGAGAAGGCGCGCGGTGCCGCCCCGGTGGGCCGCGCCGTCGGACGCGGGGCGGCGCTCGCCGCGCTGGTGGCCCTCTTCGCGCTCACAGCCGGCCTCGACCGCGATCGGGCCGACACCGCGGGCGCGGTGGCGGGCGGCACCGAGGCCTTCACGCAGGCTCGGCTCGATGCGCTGGTCGGACAGGGAAAGCCGGTCTTCGTGAACATGACGGCGGCCTGGTGCATCACCTGTCAGGTCAACGAGCGCACCGCCCTGCGCACGGATGCGGTCAAGCAGGCCTTCGAGGCCCGCGGCGTCACCTATCTCAAGGGCGACTGGACCAACCAGAACCCCGAGATCACGCGCCTCTTGGAGAAGCATGGCCGTAACGGCGTGCCGCTCTACCTCCTCTACGGCGCCGGCAGTTCGCCCATCGTGCTGCCGCAGATCCTCACACAGGGTGCGATCCTGAGCGCCCTGGAGCCCCTGGCCATCGCCGACCGGCGCGTGGCCTATGAACCGAACACGAAGAGGTGAGAGAGATGACGACGACGCGCCGCCACTGCCTGACCCTGGCCCTCCCTTTCGCCGTCTGCGCTTCCGCCATTCTGGCCCTGCCGATGGCGGCTCATGCCGCCGGCCCCCAGGTCGGTAAGCCAGCGCCTGCCTTCACCGCCACCGATGCCGACGGCAAGACCGTCCGTCTCGCCGACCATGCCGGCAAGACTGTCGTGCTCGAATGGACCAACCACGACTGCCCCTTCGTGAAAAAGTTGTATGGCGGCCAGGCGATGCAGGCCCTCCAGAAGAAATGGACCGGCGCCGGCGTCGTCTGGCTGACGGTGGTCTCTTCGGCGCCGGGAGAGCAGGGCGCGGTGGATGCGGGGGAAGCCAACCGCCTGACACAGGAGCGCGGCGCCTCGCCCACGGGCGTCATTCTCGATCCGACCGGGATCGTGGGCAAGGCGTACGACGCACGCACCACGCCGCAGATGTTCGTGATCACCGGCGACGGCACGCTGGTCTACCAGGGTGCCATCGACGACAAGCCGACCGCCAACCTCGACGATCTCAAGACCGCGAAGAACTACGTCGACGCGGCGCTCACCGAGATCTCCGGCGGCAAGGCCGTCAGCGTGACGACGTCGAAGCCCTATGGATGCTCGGTGAAGTATTCATCATAGGCGCCGAAGTCCGCCTTGGCGACCGCTCCCCCCGTCTCTGGGGAGGACGGCTGCGAGATGACCCCTCACGCCCGCCCCTCGACAAAGGCTCGCATCAATAGGTGGGCAATCGCCATGGGCGGCGGCGTGGTCAAGCCGTCGGGATGCGTGCGGGCGATCATGTGGGCGACATCCTCCCGGGTGAACCAGCGCGCATCCTCGAGCTCGGCGGCGTCGATCCGAACCGTATCGGTCAGGCTCTCGGCGACGCAGCCGATCATCAGCGAGGACGGGAACGGCCAGGGCTGCGAGGCGAGGTAGCGCACGGCGCCGATGCGCAGCCCAGCCTCCTCATAGGTCTCGCGACGCACCGCATCCTCGATGGTCTCGCCCGGCTCGAGGAAGCCTGCGAGGCATGAATACATCCCGGGCTGGAAATGCGGCCCGCGCCCGAGCAGGCAAGCCTCGCCATAGGTGATCAGCATGATCGCCACCGGGTCGGTGCGGGGGAAGTGGTGCGTGCCGCAGGCCGCACAGTCTCGACGAAACCCGCCCGCGGCCATCGTGGTCGGGGTTCCGCAATTGGCGCAGTATCCGTGGCGGGCGTGCCAGGCCAGCAACGATCGGGCCGTCGCCACCAGCCCGAGTTCGTCCGGCGCGACGCGACCCGCCGAAGCGAGCGACCGCAGGTCCACCACGTCGAATGACGAGGCTTCCGAAAGCCGTGCTCCGGCCTCCGGCGTCAGCGAGGCGGCGAAGACCGGCCGGTCGTCCGCCTCGCCGAGGTAGATCGTCAGCAGACGGTCCGCCGGCCGAGGCGCCAGTCCGTGACCCAGAAGCGCGGTGTTCCCCGCCAGTACGATCCCCTCGGGAGCGATCGCGACGGTGAGCGCTTCCGTCGCGTCCGGCGACGGCAGCGGACCCTCGCGCTCCGCCGAATGCCGCACGAGGCGGCTGCGGGCGTAGCCGAGGGCGTCATCGAGGTTGCCGGGCATCGCCTCAGGCCGCCGCGAACAGGGCGCCGATGCGCTCGATCATTTGGGCGCGCGCATGCGCCGGATAGGGCGTGCGTGCACCATAGCCCCAGACCGGACCGGGCCAGACCGGATCGGACAGGAAGCGCCCGACCACGTGGACGTGAAGCTGAGGCACGACGTTGCCGAGCGCACCGACATTGACCTTGTCGGGCTTGGCCAAGGCCAGCATCACCCTGACGGCGATGCGGATCTCCTCCATCAGGGCCGTAGCATCCACGGCGTCGAGGTCGGTGAGTTCGCTGGCGCAGGCCCGCCGCGGCACCAGGATCAGCCAGGGAAAGCGGGCATCGTCCATCAGGTGAACGCTGGACAAGGCGAGGTCGCCGACCGGCACCGAGTCGGCGGCGAGGCGGGGATCGAGGGCGAAGTCATCAGTCATCGACGAGCGATGTAGAGCGGATCGTTGTCGAGGGCGATGCCGCATCGGTCCGCGAAGGGTCGACGACGTGCGCAGCCACGCTTCCCCGCCTCCCCGCGATCCTCTAAGGCCGCGGGATCGGGGGCGAGGGAGACGGGATGGAACGGGAGCCGATCCTCTTCGCCTGGCGGGCTGCAATGCGCCAGCATTCCCTCGCCCTCGCCTTGGCGTTGGGAGCCGGCGGACCGATCGCGTTCGCGACCCTGCTCTGCCTGCGCGACCTCGTCGGGATCCTCGTCGCGCCGAGAAGCGGCATGATCCCGTTCCTGCAGGTGTCCTTGGCCTGGCCGGGGCGGGTCGATCCGGTGATCATCGTGCCCGGATGGCCGCTGCCGATCGCCGACCTCGCGGTGGCGGCGCTGGGTGGCTTGGCGCTCGCCGCGATGGCGGCGGCCGGGCTCGGCTGGTCCGTCGCTCGGCTCTGCTTCCGGGCTCAGACCATGGCCATTCGCCGCCTGAACGGGCGCGTCACCGAGGCGATCCTGCGCGCTCCGGCGGCGGCTCGCGATGAGGTTCGCACCCTGACCCAGCTCGTCGGACAGGTCCTCGCGAACATGGACATGCTGTTCGGTCTCGGCCTGCTCGCACCGGCCCTGGCACTGGGCTCCGTGCTGCTCGCCCTGGTCCTCGCGGTGCTGGCCTCTCCTCGTGTTCTGCCGGCCGTGGCCTTGGGGCTGCTCGCCGCAGGTCTTGCCCGCGCACTGATCCTGCGCCGCAGCCAATCCAGAGCGGCCCTTCGCCGCCGGGAAAGCGCCGCCGCCGAACGTGCCCTCTCGGATCTCCTGCGGCGGATGCCGGCGGTGCGGGCGCATGGCGCCTCCGCCTTCGAGCGTGCACGCCTGGCCGCGAAGGGCCAGACGGCACGTGCGGCGCTCACCGCGTCGGAATCCGCGCTTGCCTATGCCCGCGCTCCTTCGGTGGCGCTCGGAATCCTTCTGCCCGCCCTCGTGATGGCGGCCGCCCTATGGCGCGGGCAGACCCCCCAGGACGAGGCCGTCGACGTCGGCGCACTCGCGGCGGTCGGGGGTGCCTGCGCCCTCGCTACGGCGGCGATCTCCGTGATGCTGCGGCTCTGGCTCGTTCGCGAGGCCGTGGCGCCCGCATTCGCAGAGATCGTCCTGACCTTGCGTGGGCTCGATGCGCGCCTCCCGCACCGCCAGGGCGCCGCGGCGGCCTTCCCGATGTCGGGGCCGCTCGCCGCCACCGGAGTCGGTGCCTATGATCCGGGGAGCGGTGAGCGCCTGTCGGGGGTGACCTGCACGGTGGCAATGCCGGGCCACGTCGCCATCCTCGGCGGACCCGGCAGCGGCAGCCGCGTGCTGGCGGCCCTCCTCGCCGGGCAGCTCGACCCCACCGCCGGAATCGTAAGCTATGCCGGAACGGACCTGCGCTCCCTCGACCCCGCCGAGCGCGCAAGCCGGATCGCCTTCGCGGGTGCGGAGGCCATCCTGATCGAGGGTAGCCTGCGCCAGAACATCCTCTACGGGGCGGCTCCCGAGGCGATGCCCTCGGAAACCGATCTCGTCGCCATCCTGCGCCAGACGGGCCTCGATGCCTTCGTGTACGACCGAGGCCTCGAAGGCACCGTCGATCCGGCGGCCGACCCGCTGCTGGCCCAGGCCGTGGTGACGGCGCGGCAGGCGGTGCGTGCCGCTCTCGAGGCGGGCGGTGCTGCCCGTCTCATCGAAGCCTTCGACCCGGACCGCTATGGGCACCAGGCGACTGTCGGCGAGAACATCCTGTTCGGCGAAGCGGCCGATCCGGCCTTCGTCGGGAATGCACTCGCCCGCCACCCGTACCTGCGCGCGGTCCTCGAGGCCGAGGACCTCGCTCGCCCCCTCATCGAGGTCGGGCTTGAAGCCGCGCGCAACACCGTCGAGATCTTCGCCGACCTGCCCGACGACCATCCCCTGTTCGACGCCTTCTCGTTGTTCCCCGCGGCCGAGCGAGGCTTCTTCGAGGACCTCGTCGCGCGACAACCGGAGGCAAAGGGTTGGCGGCGCGGACCAGCCGGCCAGCGCGACCGCGAACGCTTGATCGGGCTCGCCCTGCGCTACAGCGAGACCCGCCACCGCTTCGGCCTCGTCGATGCGGCCTTCGAGGACAGGATCGTGGCGGCGCGACGCACTTTCCGTCTCCTGATGCCCGCGAACTTGAAGCCCGGCATCGCCTTCTACGACCCGGCGCATCTCAACCCCGCCGCCAGCCTCGAGGAGAACGTGCTGTTCGGCCGCGTCAATGCGGAGGAGGCGGGGGCGGAAGTGCGGGTGCGTGCCCTGATTCGGACCGTTCTGGCGGACCATGGCCTCGAGCCGAGCGTCTACCGCCTCGGCCTTTCGAGCCGGGTCGAGCCGGGCCTTGGAGGCGGAGGCGCCAGCCTCGGCGAGAACGCCATCGACGCGCGGACCCGCGTCGCCATCGACCTCGCCCGTTGCCTCGCGCGCCGCCCCGACATCCTCGTGGTCGCCATCGCCTTCGAGGACCGCAAGCCGGACGTCGTCCGCGCGAAGCTCGCCGCGCTGAGGACGGCGCGGGCCGGCACCGGCCTCGTCGTGTGCCTGCCGGATGCGACCTTCCTCGATCCGTCCCGACCCTTCGAGGCGGTCCTGTCCGTGGAGCGCAATTCGGTGTTGCTGGCAGCCTGATCCACACGGCTCGGGTCAGGGCCGCGACCGTCCATTTGCAGCCCCATTGGAATGCGATACGCCTCCTATCGGCGACTTCCGGGCGCCGAAGGCGGTCCCGTGCCGGATCGCTACCGCTCTCCAGGGTCCGCATGGTCTTCTCATCACAGGCGATCCCGGTCGGGGCGATGTCGGCGGCGGCCGCGCTGATACGCCTTCTGCTCCTGGTCCTGCCGCTCGCCGTGGCGATGGCGTCACCGGCGCGGGCGCAACCGGCCAAGGCCCTGGCGCCGATCCCGGCCTCGACCCTCGCGCTGATGGCCGCCAAGGGCACCACCGCATCGGCGCCGCTGCTCCTGCGCGCCTACAAGAAGGAGGCCGAGATCGAGGTCTGGAAGCGGAGCTCCAGCGGCCGGTTCGTCCACGTGAAGACCTATCCGATCTGCCGCTGGTCGGGCCAGCTCGGCCCCAAGCGCAAGACCGGGGACCGCCAGACCCCGGAAGGGTTCTACACGGTGGCCAAGTCCCAGATGAACCCGAACTCGGCCTATTACCTGTCCTTCGACATCGGCTATCCGAACGCCTTCGATCGCGCCCACGGCTTCACCGGCTCGGCCGTGATGGTCCACGGGGTCTGCTCGTCGATGGGCTGCTTTGCCATGACCGACGCGGTGGCGGGCGAGCTGTTCTCCATCGCCCGCGAAGCGCTCGCCGGCGGCCAGGCCGCCTTCCAGTTCCAGTCCTTCCCGTTCCGGATGAGTGCCGCCAACCTGGCGCGCCACCGCACGGATCCCGACTATCCGTTCTGGCGCCAGCTCAAGGAGGGGTCGGACCGGTTCGAGGCCTCGGGCGAGGAGCCCGTCATCGGCGTCGCGTCGGGGCGCTACGTCTTCGCACCATCGAAAGACCCGCGGCGCGAGCTCGAGGTCATGGCCCGGCGGGCCGAGGAGGACGCGCGCATCGCGAACCTGGTGGCCGAGGGTAGTGCCGCCGTGCGGACCACCTATTCGGATGGTGGGCAGCACCCGTTCTGGGCGGCGGTCGCCGCGAAGGGTGGGTCGCTGGGCATCGTCAGCCGGCCCGAGGCCTTGGCCTATGCCGGACAGGAGGTGGTGGTGATCCCCGCCCGCCGTCCGCCCGTGCAGGTCGCCGAAGCCGTATGGTCGCGCTGGATGACCCGCGGCTCCGCCTATCCGCTCTGGCGGGTGCCGGCCTTCCTGCCGGCCTATGAACTGCCGGCCGCACATTTTTCGCCGCTGCTGGTGCATTACGCCGAGACGCTGCCGCGCATGGTCGAAGCGACGCTCGCCGGCAGGGTGCCACCACCCGGAATGGTCGCCATGAAGGCGATCGATGTTCTGGCGCAACGCTGACCCGGTCGCTTCGACGCGCATCCCGGGGCGTGTGCGGGCACGCACATCGGGTCTTCGATGGCCTCACTACCTCAAGGTGGCACCATGATGCGGCGTATTGCGGGCGCGGAAATACGGGCTGGCGCCGTTAGAGCGGGCAGATCAGCGACGGGGATCGCGATGTCCGGAACACGATGATGGGACCTCGATCGGATGGATCGCGGTGAGTGGTTGACGATTCATGACGATGTCCAACGGGTCCGACATGTGCGCCTTCGGCAGCGGGGTCTCCGACCTTGCCGCCCCGGAGCATGCCGAGACCTCCGATTCAGTCCTGTCCCTGCGCTTCTGGGGCGTGCGCGGTTCCACGCCCGTGAGCGGGCCGGACTATCTCGAGTTCGGCGGCAACACGCCCTGCCTTGAAATCCGGTGTGGGAGGCGCCTCTTCATCCTCGATGCCGGCTCAGGCCTGAATGCCTGCGGCCTCCATCACCGGACAGGTTTACCCCAGGAGATCGACCTCCTCTTCAGCCATCTCCATCTTGATCACACCGCAGGCCTGCCGTTCTTCAAGCCGGTGGTGCTCGACCCGAACCGAACCATCAACACCTATTGCGGCAACCTCGACGGCACCTGCGCCAAGGCGACCCTCGACCGGCTGTTCTCCCCGCCGCTGTTCCCGGTGACGCTCGACTGCATGCCCGCGCGTCTCGCGCATCACGGATTCAGGGCCGGCGAGCCGCTGGTCTTCGCAGACGGATCACGGGTCGAGACGATCCTCCTCAACCATCCGCAGGGCTCGACCGGCTATCGCTTCGAGCATGCGGGGCGGCGCCTGTGCATCATCAGCGACATCGAGCACTCCGACCCCTGGCCGGATCCCGCCCTCATGGAGTTCGTGCGGGGAGCCGATCTCATGGTCTATGACGGCATGTTCACCGAGGGCGAGTACCCGGTCTGCCGGGGCTGGGGCCATTCCACCTGGCAGAAGGGCGCCGAGCTTGCCCAGGCCGCCGACGTCGCCGCGATGGCGATCATGCACCTTCACCCCGCCCATACCGACGCGATGCTTCGGCGCATCGAGGCCGAGATGCAGGCCGTGATGCCCAAAGCCTTCATCGCGCGAGAGCGGCAGGTGATCGAGGTCGGGGTGCCGGCGATCGACGCTCCCGTCCGCGAACTGGCTCAGACGGCCTGAAGGCCGCCCCGAGGAGGCCGGGCGCCACCTCGGAACCGCGCGGGTGAGATACTCAGACCGCCAGCTTGCCGGTCTTGGCTGCCGCGTAGCGATCGCTGACCTTCGCCCAATCGACCACGTTCCACCAAGCCTTGAGGTAGTCGGCGCGGCGGTTGCGGTAGGTCAGGTAATAGGCGTGCTCCCAAACGTCGTTGCCGAACAGGACCGGGGTGCCGTCCATCCAAGGTGAATCCTGATTCGGGCGGTTCTGGACCGCGAGCTTGCCGTCCTTCCCAAGCACGACGAACACCCAGCCCGAGCCGAATTGCCGGGCGCCGGCGGCGTTGAAGTCGGTCTGGAGCTTGGCGAAGCCGCCGAGATCCTTGTCGATCGCAGCCTTGAGGTCGCCGGTGGGCTCGCCGCCCTTGCCACCCATGATCGTCCAGAACATCGCATGGTTGGCATGACCGCCACCGCTGTTGCGGATGACGCCGCGGACCGCTTCCGGAAGCGTGTTCAAGTTCGCCAGGAGTTCGCGGATCGGCATCTTGGCGAGATCCGGCTTGTCGCCGAGGGCGGTGTTCAGGTTCGTGATGAAGGCCGCATGGTGCTTGCCGTGGTGGAGCTCCATCGTCTCGGCGTCGATGGTCGGCGCGTTGCGGTCGGCCGGGTAGGGCAGCGGATCGAGCTTGAAGGGGCCGGCGGGCGCGGGGGTGGCGGCACCCTGAGCGAAGGTCGCCCCGGCGCGCATGGCAATCAAGCCCCCGCCGATGGCAGTCAAGGCGGTACGGCGGTTGAGGTTCAGCATGATGATCTCCCTTGCTCCGGATCGACCCGCCCCAAGACAGGGTTCGGATGGCGTCGCAGCAACTGCTACGCTTCTGGGGCATAGAAGGTTTCATGGTGAGCCGGCCCCGGAACGCGTCCTGGTGTCGCTCCCGCGCGACGCCGGCCATGTCCTCTCGGCGTCAGGGTTTGAGATTGACCTCGACCAGCACCGTTTCGGTGTCGAACACGGCCGCGTGCCAGACCTCGGCGCGAAATTGAAACAGGCTGCCCGGCCCGAAATCCCGATGTCCCTGCGCGGTCTCAAGCCGACCGGAGCCCGAGATGACTTGCACGACCTGTTCGTGGGGGTCGCTGTGGCGTGACGCCGAGGTGCCGGCCGGGACGGTGATCCGGACGAGCGTGGCATGTTCGGCGGCGAGCGTCCGCTTGCCGACGCCGTTCGGCGAGATCGTCTCGGCAAGGTCATCCCAGGAGAGGCAGTTCTCGGTCATGGCACGGCCCTCTTGTGTCCCGGCTCCAGTTTAGGAGCGGCCCACCTTCAGGGCCAAACCCTGATCGCCACGGGCCGACGCAGCAGGTCGCGGTCTGAGGTGATGGCGCAGCCCTCCGTCCTCAGGGTGACGTAGGTGAGGATGGCCGTGTCGCCGACATCATCGAAGTTCCGGCCCTTGGCGGTGGGGTCGAGGAGCGAGGGATAGGCGATCAGGCCGCCCGGCGTTGCGCAGGGATCATCGTAGAGCGTGGAGCCTGCCAGCAGCAGACGGGGCTGGTCCCAGGCGAGGAGATCGCGCGAGGTCGTCCAGTAGAAGCCGGGTTCTGGCAATCCAGGGCCGGCCGTGGCCATGAACACCGCGATCCAGGCGCCGCTCCCCCGGTGCCGGACGACCGCGCCGACCGGCGTCGGGAACGGTTTCACCGGCTTGCACGCGTCGGTCCCCGCACGCGTGCGTCCGTAGGGACCCGGGAAGGAGGCCGTGAAGCCGCTCCCGGTCCAAGCCCGCCATCGCGTGGGATCGGCGGGGTCGTCGCTGCGGAACAGGCAGACGCCGGCATCCTGGCTTCGCCCCGCCTCCGACCAGCCGGTGGTGGAGGCGAAGACGTAGCGCCAGCGCCCGTCCCCAACGATATTGGATGGGTTGAAGAAGCCGCGATGCCGGCCCTGGCCGACCTCCTGCGCGAAGGGCGGCCCGGCCACGACGACGGGAGGCTCGGCACGGGCGAAGCTTCGTCCGCCGTCCATTGAGGAGGCAGCCACCACGGTGTTGTACCAGCACGGCATATAGGCCTTGAGCCGGCAGCGGCCGGAATGCTCGTTGGCCTGGTACTCGTGGTGGATGAGGGCCGCGATCCTGGTGCCGTCCTCGGTCCAGGTAGCGGTGATCCAGGAGCGGTCGTCGTAGCGGGCCGGGTCGGCGTTGCCGGCGGATTCGAGGACCACGGCGCAGTCGAGCTTGAGCTTGTCGAGGTTGGGGCCACGGAAGGCGCGGTTGCGGTAATGCATCCCGAAGAGGACCACCGCGCCGGAGGCATCGCGGAAGGCGCGTGTCGAGGCGTCCGGGACGTCGACCCCATCGCAGGCGTCGCGGCCGGCCTTGAACAGGACCTGCGGGCCGCCGACGAGGGTCAGCGCGGAGAAGGGCGGCTCGCCCGCTGCCCCCGCCGGACCCGCGAAACGTACCAGGACGAGAACCGCAAGGGCGAAGGATCGTATCGGACGCGTCATCGGCAGGCCTGGACTCCCATGCCAGATTGCGGTCTGAACCGTTACGCTCCGATTGACCGACGTTCGCCCAAGGCCCTCCATGCTATTCCTGATCCTCGGTCTCGTCCTGTTCCTCGGCACCCATGCCTTCACCATGCTGCGCACCAAGCGCGCCCAGGTGATCGGCGAGGTCGGCGAGGGGCGCTACAAGCTCGGCTACACCTTGCTCTCGCTGCTCGGCCTCGTGCTGATCGGCTACGGCTTCGGCACGTACCGGCAGGAGGGCATGATCCAGGTCTGGAACCCGCCCGTCTTCACGCGCCATCTCGCGCTGGTCCTGAACGTCCTCGCCTTCATCGCGCTGGCCTCCGCCTACCTGCCGGGACACATCCGGGCGAAGGCCAAGCACCCGATGCTGCTGGCGGTGAAGATCTGGGCGACCGCGCATCTCATCGCCAACGGCGACCTCGGCAGCATCCTCCTGTTCGGCGGCTTCCTCGCCTGGGCGGTGATCGCCCGGATCAGCGCCAAGCGCCGTGCCCTGAGCCCCGGAGCGGTGGTCTCCCAGCATGGCGGCGCGGTGGCCGCGCCGGCGGGCTGGCGCAACGACGCCATCGCGGTGTCGGTCGGCCTCGTGACCTGGTTCGTCTTCGCCAAGTACCTGCATCCTTTGCTGATCGGCGTCGCCGCCTGGCCCGGCCAAGCCTGAGCCAGCGAGCCTGAACCAGAAAGACCCGAACCGGTCGCCAAGGCAGCGATCCTGTGCTAGGCGCGTGGCCCGACTGCATGAGGTCGCCGGCCGTGAGCGGTTCGGCATGAGACGAGATGGCTGAGAACAACGAGTTCATTCGCGAGGTCAACGAGGACTATCGCAGGGATCAGGTCGCCGAGATCTGGCGCCGCTACAGCGCCTTGATCATCGCGCTGGCGGTTCTAGTGGTGGCGTCCGTCGGTGGCTGGCGCTACTGGCAGGCGGATCAGAGAACCCGCGCCGAGACCGCGTCGGAATCCTTCGAGACCGCCAACCGCCTCGTCCGCGACGGCAGGACCGACGAGGCCGACAAGGCCTTCTCGCAGCTCGAGACGGGCGGCCCGGCCGGCTACGCCCTGCTCGCCCGCTTCCGCTCCGCCACCGAGACCGCCAAGCGCGACCCGGCCGCGGGTGCGGCCGAGTTCGAGGGTCTCGGCGCCGACACCAAGCTCAGCAACGGGCTTCGCGACCTCGCCCGCCTGCGCGCCGCGCTGATCCGTCTCGACCTGCCCAATCCCGATCCCGCTCTCGCGAGCCTCCAGGGGCTCGCCGCTCCCACCGGCGCCTTCCGCCACACCGCCCGCGAGATGCTCGGCCTCTCTGCCTTGAAGCGCGGGGACTATGACGGGGCCGGGCGCTGGTTCGACCAGATCACGGCCGATTCGCAGACGCCGCAGAACTTGCGCCAGCGCATCGAAGTCTACGCCGCGCTCGTGGCCGGCGGCCCCGTCACCGTGACGGAGCCCGTTGCCCAGCCTGCCGCGCCGCCACCGGTGACGCGCTAGCCGCCAAGTCTCGTCTTAAAGTTCCTTCTCCTTGAGCCGATCGAAGAGTTCGGCTTAGTTTTCCTCAGTCGGCGGTCGGGAACCATGCATCATGGCTCGCGACCGCCCGATGCGCGTTTCCTTAACGGACGCCTCAACCTGAACTGGCCCACCCCATGGATATGCCGACCGTCGCGATCATCGGACGGCCGAACGTCGGCAAGTCGACGCTGTTCAACCGGCTCGTCGGCAAGAAGCTTGCCCTCGTCGACGACCGCCCCGGCGTCACCCGCGACCGGCGCGAGGGCGACGTCAATTTCGGCGGCCTCGCCTTCCGGATCATCGATACCGCGGGCCTCGAAGAGGCGGACTCCGCTTCGCTCGTGGGCCGAATGCGCGCGCAGACCGAAGCGGCGATCCTCGCGGCCGACGTCGTGCTGTTCGTCATTGATGCCCGCGCCGGCGTTCTGCCGGCCGACCAGCCCTTCGCCGAACTCGTGCGGCGCGCCGGCTGCCCGGTCATCCTCATCGCCAACAAGGCCGAGGGCGGCGCCGGCATGGGCGGCGCCTACGAGGCGTTCTCGCTCGGGCTGGGGGATCCCATCCCGTTCTCCGCCGAGCACGGCGAGGGCATCGGCGAATTGCACGATGCGCTCATCGCCGCTCTCCCTGAGCAGGACGAGGAGGACGACGATGAGGACGGGTCGGAGCGCTCGCTCAAGGTCGCCATCGTGGGCCGGCCAAATGCCGGCAAGTCCACGCTGATCAACAACATGCTCGGCGAGGAGCGCCTGCTGGTGGGCCCCGAGGCCGGCATCACCCGCGACTCGATCTCGCTGGACTGGGAGTGGCGCGGGCGCCGGATCAAGCTCCACGACACCGCCGGCATGCGCCGGCGCGCACGGATCGACGACAAGCTGGAAAAGCTCGCGGTCTCCGACGGGCTGCGCGCGGTGCGCTTTGCCGAGGTCGTGGTCGTGCTCCTCGACGCCACGATCCCGTTCGAGAAGCAGGACCTCACCATCGTCGACCTCGTCGAGAGCGAGGGGCGCTCCCTGGTGATCGGCCTCAACAAGTGGGACCTCGTCGCCGACCAGAACGGTCTGCTGAAGACCCTGAGGGAGGATTGCACCCGCCTGCTGCCCCAGGTGCGTGGCGTCTCGGTGATCCCGCTCTCGGGGCTTGCCGGCCAGGGCATCGACAAGCTGATGCAGGCCGTGGTCGACGCCGCCGAGGTCTGGAGCCGACGCATCTCGACCTCGCGGATCAACGACTGGCTCAACGAGGCGACCCAGCGCAACCCGCCCCCGGCGGTGTCGAGCCGGCGCATCAAGATCCGCTACGCCACCCAGGTGAAGGCGCGCCCCCCGCATTTCGCGCTGTTCGGCAACCAGCTCGACGCCCTGCCGAAATCCTACACCCGCTACCTCGTCAACAACCTGCGCGAGGCGTTCGACCTTCCGGGAACCCCGATCCGCCTATCATTACGGACCTCGAAGAACCCGTTCGACAAGGGCTGAAGCGGTCTCTCGCCGGGCTGGTGGTACTGGCCCGCGCCCCGACACGCGCTAAGCCTCCCAGGCCTTCGAGGCGTCCGATCCGCTCTGTTCACGATCCATGGTCGGATGAGCCTATAGCTTCGTCGACGCGGCGTCGTCTTTCAGGAATCTGTCGAAGTAATCGATCGTTCGGGCCAGTCCGTCGCGAAGAGTGATGGTCGGCGTCCACCCCAGAAGTTGTTTCGCTTTGGTGATGTCCGGCTGCCGCTGCCGGGGATCGTCGGAGGGGAGGGGACGTGACACGATCCGCGATGCGGAGCCCGTCATGGCGATGATCTGCTCGGCCAAGCCCCGCATGGTATGCTCGTCCGGGTTGCCGAGGTTGATCGGACCCGTGACCTCGCGAGGTGTTTCCATCAACGCGAGAATGCCGTCGATCAGGTCGTCGACGTAGCAGAACGAGCGCGTTTGAAGACCGTCCCCGTAGATCGTGATGTCGTCGCCCTTGAGGGCCTGCGTCACGAAGTTCGAGACGACTCGCCCGTCGTTCGGGTGCATCCGCGGTCCGTAGGTGTTGAAGATGCGAGCGACCTTGATGTTCACGTCGTGCTGACGATGATAATCGAAGAACAAGGTTTCGGCGCAGCGCTTGCCCTCGTCGTAGCAGGATCGGTAACCGATCGGGTTCACCCGGCCCCAGTATTCCTCCGGTTGGGGATGGACTTCCGGATCGCCATAGACTTCGCTCGTCGACGCCTGAAAGACTTTGGCACGCGTCCGCTTGGCGAGACCAAGCACGTTGATCGCTCCATGCACGCTCGTCTTCGTCGTCTGCACGGGGTCGAATTGGTAGTGTACGGGAGAGGCCGGGCAAGCGAGGTTATAGATCTCGTCGATCTCGGCGTAGAGCGGAAACGTGATGTCGTGGCGGAGCAGCTCGAAGCCGGAATTGTCCAGCATATGGACGATGTTGCGACGGGTGCCCGTGAAGAAGTTGTCCACGCACAGGACCTCGTGACCTTGTGCGAGAAGGCGTTCACAGAGATGCGATCCGAGGAAGCCGGCTCCGCCGGTGACCATGATCTTCTTGGTTTTCCCGTACCGCATATGAAGCCTCAAGCTGGATCGGCGACGCCCGGATTTCCGCGGCGCGGACGTGTTCTATAAAAGCTCTGAGCAAGCGCCCATCGCGATGGCATCTCGATGATCGCGGCGACGGCGGATCGGTTATTTCGTGGACCGCTTCAAGCTCGGACACAGCATATGGCGAAGGAAAAGGTCGTTATCGCATGCCACTCAACGTGACACCACACGATGTCATCCGGTGGCTGCGCCGCTGGATCGGAGGCGCCAAGCGCGCAATGCCAATCCAGGGCGACTACCGAATGAAGTGGTATTTCGCGACGAACGAAGCCGGGTCCGAGGGCGTCGCCGGCCTTCATGCCCGCCTGATGGTCCTCTCAGCGCTTCAGAACACCCGCTTACGGCCGCACCTGATCACGACGGGCTTCCGAAACGACTTCACGACTTGGATGGAGGCGAGGGGGGTGACGATCATCGATGCGATCCAACCGCTCTCTGATGCCATCCATCAGGCAGCCGAGACTGGCGGCTACGACACGAAATATCTCGGTCATTGGCTGAGATGTGAAATTCCTCTCATCGAATCGGAAGACAATTTCGTTCTTTATACAGACTCCGATGTCATATTCCTGGACGGGTTTAAGGTCCCGAATGTTGCTCCCGAGTATTTCGCGGCAGCTCCGGAATTCAGAATTGACGATAGAAGCTACGTCAATACAGGGGTTATGATTATAAATGTTCATAATATGCGCAAGATATCATCAGAATTTTTCCAATTTGCGCGACACGAAATAAGCAATTTAAAAGGTGAGGTTTATCATGATCAATTCGCTTACAATCGATATTTCGCGGGTCGCTGGACACCCCTCGATCCGAGCTACAATTGGAAGCCTTATTGGGGTGATCCCAGCACTGCCAACATCCTCCATTTTCATGGAGCAAAGTTGAACGCGATCAGCATGCTGTATGAGCAGGAGCTTCCTTTTCATGAAGTATATTGGCAGCAGATCGGTTCACTTGTTGCGTCCTTCCCAGAAGGATATCTCCAGGGGGTTGAGGCGACACTTCAATCGGCTGACGGAGCGGAGTTGTCGGAGCGTTCCTGGATCGAGGGGATTGTGCGGCATCTTCGATCCGGGCCGCCAAGAATTCCCGCAGGAATCATCAATATCGATTTTTTGAAATTTCAACCTTTTGGCACCTGATATCGAGTGGCAGGCAGATGGTCAAATCTATCGTTGTATCCTCTCCCTGGCATTCCAATTCTGATCGGATTTCCCTTTTGCGGACTGAATGACCTTTACCCGTTCAACTCAAGCATCCATTGCACCACCGGATGGCGCCTCCCCATTGAGGGGGCCACTGCAGGCCATTGAATCAACGGAACGAGCGGAGGACGAAGATCGTCATC
>NZ_CAXUJR010000021.1:0-27847 GCF_964251405.1 uncultured Methylobacterium sp. | reverse complement strand
TCCTCGTCGATCAACTCGGCATCGATGCCGCTGCGCTGAGCCCGCCACAGATTCTCCTCGGCAAGCGCCCGCGAAACGCCGTCTAGGCCGGCATTGAGATCTGGCCGCCGCACGGCGAGGCGCACGAGGCAGCGGAACAGGGCCGCGATGGTGAGCGCATCCTCGAGCCGCGTGCAGGAATCGGCGATGCGGAGTTCGAGTGTCGGGAACTTGATCGAAGGCCTGAGCGACCACCACAAGAAGCTCGCATCCTGGATCGAGCCCGCCTTCGTCATGATGCGAAGATAGCGATCGTAGTCCCGCGTGTTGGCGATGAGGGGCGGCAGCCCGGTGCGCGGGAGTTCGCCGAAGGCGCTGAGGCGATAGGCGGTCAGCCCCGTTGGCTTGCCCTGCCAGAAGGGCGACGAGGCCGAGAGCGCGAAGAGCACCGCCTGGAATGGCAGCAGCCGGTTCATGAGGTCGATCCGGGCTTGCGGATCAGGCACCTCGACATGGACGTGCATGCCGCAGATCAGGCTGCGCCGGCCGGCGATGCCGACATCGCGCAGAATGCCGCGATAGCGCTCGCCTTTGGTCGGTAATTGCCGCGCCCAGTCGGCGACGGGATGCGTGCCCGCGGCGAAGACGAGGAGTTCGTGCTGCGCAGCCAAGGTGCCGAGGGCGGCGCGCTGACCCGCCAGCACTTCGCGGGCTTTCGCGAACTCCGTCGAGGGCGGGGTGCAGACCTCGACCTGACATTGCAGGAGTTCGCGGCCGATCTCGGGCAGCCGCTCCTCGGCTTCCAGATGGAAGGGCTTGACCGACCGCCGCGGCGTCCCGCGCGTCTCGGCATCGGCGAGGAAATATTCTTCCTCGATGCCGAAGCGGTAGCTGTGTGCGGTCATGGTGTTTCTCTCCGCAAGGCGTGCCGCTCAACTCGCGGAGGATGGCCTTTGTGCCGTGTTGCAGTGTGTGACCCGATCGACCGACCCACTTAGCTCGGTGCCGCCTGACTGCCGCGCTGCGACGCGCCGTCAGCCAAGTCAGTCACAATGGGCGTTCGCACCCCGGCGCGACGATCAGTGGCCGCACGCGGCGTGAAGAGATGGTTGATCAGAAGTCCTACGAGGACGCTGGTGTCGAGATGGACCCTCACGTCTCGCCGTCACGGCGCATCCGACTGACGCGTGTCCCGACGTCCTCCGCGGAATGACGCGTACCTGCGCGACGTTGCGCCAACCAATCGAGATCCAGGGCCGTCAGTGGTCCTCCCGCGGCTATCGTATGCTCGGTCAGCATGGCGACGATCACGAAAGAGGCGGCGCCCTGTCCAGTACGATCATTCGCTCCGCAACGCCCCACCTACCAACCAAGCCGGATCGAACCAACGGTCGGCCTCGCCGTCATAAGGCAGGCGGGTGATGTCCCAGTTCTGGATGTATTTCGCGTAGACGTTCCACACCGTGATGCCGCCGCCCACGAA
Source organism: uncultured Methylobacterium sp. (assembly GCF_964251405.1). Classification (GTDB taxonomy): domain Bacteria; phylum Pseudomonadota; class Alphaproteobacteria; order Rhizobiales; family Beijerinckiaceae; genus Methylobacterium. The sequence continues at coordinate 26,385 of NZ_CAXUJR010000021.1, read as the reverse complement.
GATGCGCCGGCCCGGATAGCGCGCCAGCACGGCCTCGGGGTCCTCGTGGCTGCGGATCACGTCGATGGTGCGGTCCTTGAAAGCGAAGTCGGGCACGGAGGCCACGGTCTTCGGCCCGGCGATGAGCACGTGGCCCATGGTCAGCGCGAAGAAGCGCGTGACGTCCTCGACGAAGAGGGGGTCGGTGTTGCCCTCCCAGGGCAGGTGCCCGTTCAGTCCGAGCTGGCCGCGAAGCCCGATGGCACAGATGCAGCGCACGTCGATCATCGCTGTTATCCCGAATGGCGTGTCAGGCAGGGGGCTGGAAGGCAACGACCCGATCGGTGGGGAAATCGTAGATCTTGCCGGACTCCATCCAGTCGGGCCTTGCCAGGCGCACGAAGGCGGGCGCGAGATCCTCCGGCGTCCGCAGCGTGGCCGGGTCCTCGCCCGGCATCGCCGCATGGCGCATGGCGGTGCGCAGAGGCCCCGGATTGAGCAGCATCGCGCGGACGGGCGTAGTCTCGGTCTCGGCCGCATAGGTGCGCACCAGAGCGTCCAGTGCCGCCTTGGAGACGGCGTAGGACCCCCAATAGGCCCTGCATTTCTGCGCCGCTCCGGAGGTGACGAACACCGCCCGGCCAGCGTCGGAGGCGCGCAGCAGCGGATCCAGGGAGCGGAGGAGGCGCCAGTTCGCCGTGACGTTGACGTCCATCACCTGAGCCCAGGCCTTGGGCGTCACGTGCCCGAGCGGCGTGAGGTTGCCGAGGATGCCGGCATTGCCGATCACGATGTCGAGGCGCTTCCAACGCTCGTAGATCGCGCCTCCCAGGCGGTCGATCCCATCGTAATCGGTGAGGTCGAGGGGGACGAGGGTGGCGCTGGAGCCCGCCGCCTTGATGGCATCGTCGAGCTCCTCGAGGGCGCCCTGGGTCCGCGCCACCGCGATGATGTGTGCACCGGCTTCCGCCAGCGCCAGCGACGCGGCCCGGCCGATGCCCCGGGAGGCGCCGGTGACGACGGCGACGCGGCCGGCCAGGGGCTTATCGGGGAACGACGTCATCGCGACCTCAATCCGCCTCGGCGAGCATGGCGAGGCGCCTGGGGCCGGCGATCGCCAGATCCGTCAGGGCCGTCGGGTAGTCGCCCGTGAAGCAATGGTCGGTATATTGCGGGCAGGCGGCGTCGCGCCCGTCTTCGCCCATGGCCCGGTACAGGCCTTCGATCGACAGGAAGGCGAGGGAATCGGCGCCGATATAGCGGCGCATGCCCTCGAGATCGTGGGTGGCCGCGAGCAACTTCTCTCGCTCGGGCGTGTCGATCCCGTAGAAGTCCGGATAGGTGATCGGCGGCGAGGCGATGCGGAAATGCACTTCCGTGGCACCCGCTTCGCGCATCATCCTGACGATCTTCACCGAGGTGGTGCCGCGCACGAGGCTGTCGTCGACGAGCACGATGCTCTTGCCTTCCACCGCGGCGCGGTTGGCCGAGTGCTTCATCCGCACGCCGAGCTCGCGCACCGACTGGGTCGGCTGGATGAAGGTGCGCCCGACATAGTGGTTGCGGATGATGCCCATCTCGTAGGGCAGGCCGGTCTCCTGCGCGAAGCCGAGGGCCGCCGGCACCCCGGAATCGGGAACCGGGATCACGATGTCCGCCCTCGCAGGCGCCTCGCGGGCGAGCTGGACGCCGATGTTCTTCCGGACGGCGTAGACGCTCTTGCCGTTCACCACCGAATCCGGCCGCGCGAAGTAGATGTACTCGAAGATGCACGGGCGCATCGGCTGCAGCGGGGCGAAGCGGATCGACTCGATGCCCTCTTCGGAGATCACCACGATCTCGCCGTTCTCGATGTCGCGGATGAACTTCGCGCCGATGATGTCGAGGGCGCAGGTCTCGGACGCCAGGATGTAGCGCCCGTCGAGTTCCCCCAGCACCAGCGGGCGGATCCCGAGCGGGTCGCGGGCGCCGATCAGCTTCTTGTTGGTCAGCGCCACAATGGCATAGGCGCCCTCGATGCGGCGCAGGGCCTCGGTGAAGCGCTCGACGATGCGGGGTGCACGCGAACGGGCGGCCAGATGCAGGATCACCTCCGTGTCCGAGGTGGACTGGGTGATGGCGCCGTCGCGCACGAGGTCGCGGCGAATCGAGAGGGCGTTGGTGAGGTTGCCGTTATGGGCCACCGCCAGCCCGCCGCTGGCGAGTTCGGCGAAAAGCGGCTGGACGTTCCTCAGGATGGTCCCGCCCGTCGTCGAATATCGCACGTGACCGATGGCGGAGGCGCCCTCCAGATGCTCGATGGTCGAGCGGTCCGAGAAGGAATCGCCGACCAGGCCGGGCCGGCGCTCGGAGTGGAACACGGCGCCATCGAAGGAGACGATGCCGGCTGCCTCCTGCCCCCGGTGCTGCAGGGCATGGAGCCCCAACGCCACGATGGCCGATGCGTCCGGATGGCCGAAGATGCCAAAGACGCCGCATTCCTCACGCAGCGTGTCGCCATTCCGGTCCATCCCATCAAGGATCTCGCCGTCGGCGATCTCGAAGGAGGCCCGGCCATTGCCTGTGCGTCTGGACATGCTGAAGCCGTTCCCTCGTCGGTCTGGACCCCGTCGAGGGGTCTGCCGGGCCTGCATCGCGAGCCTACTCGCGAAAATGTGTCACGAAACGGTTATGTCGTCGGCCCGTGCAGCGCAACCAAGTGCCGTTTCGCGCAGGTCAGCGTCGCGATGCGGGCACGGCTGCCGGCTTGTCGGCATCGCTGCGGCGCTGAGCGGGCGCTTCACCCTCGCTCGGCGGATCCGTCGGTTCGCCCGAGCCATCCGTCTTCGGCTTCTTGAACTGCTTCAGAATGCCTTCCGGATTTTCCGGCAGCTGCGCCACGAGGGCATTGCCGGATTTCTCGAGGAGCGGCCGGCTCTTCGCCTGCGAGGCCCAATCCGGCATCTTGCCCTGCACCAGCCAGGCGAGGAAGACCCAGCCGATCACGCAGATCAGGAAGCCGCGCCCGGCGCCGAAGACGAGGCCCAGAGAGCGGTCGATGGCACCGATCCGCGAATCGAGGATCATGTCGGAGATCTTCACAGTGATGATCGAGACGATGATCAGCGTGCCGAGGAAGATCGCCGCGATGGAGGCCACCAGGGCGACGGTCGCGTTGGCGACGTGCTGGCCGACCAGCGGCAGCACGAGGGGATAGAACTTCCACGCCACCGCTGCGGCGGCGACCCACGCGATGATCGCCAGGACCTCGCGGGTGGCGCCGCGCACCGCCGCGAGGAGGGCGGAGATCGCGATGATCCCGAGTACGACGAGGTCCAGAATCGAAAACGGCATCGACGACGCGGGTCACAAGGGGGCAGAGCGGCGACGATCACCGGGGTTTCGCGGCTGCCCCGTGCCGCGCGGCCTGTATACCGTGCCGATCCAGGCCCGTCACCCTCCGGGATGCGCGCAACGTGCGGACCCTTAAGCCCCCATCCGTCCAGCCCCTATGCTGCCTCGCTTCGCAACCTACGGGATGCCGTCGATGGCAGAGCCGAACCGCAAGTACCTCGTCCTTATCGCGGGTCTCTTCAGCGCCGTTCTGATCATGTCGCTGATCCTGGCTGGAAAGATCGTGTCGGTCGCGGGGATCACCTTCAGCGCCGCCATCATCGTCTTCCCCGTCTCCTACGTCTTCGGCGACGTGCTCACGGAGGTCTACGGCTATGCCAGCGCCCGCCAGGTGGTCTGGGCCGGGTTCGCCGCTCAAATCATGTGGATTGCGAGCTATACCCTCGCGGCGGCCCTGCCGCCCGCATCGTTCTGGCCGCATCAGGCGGCTTTCGAGACCATCCTGGGTGCGACGCCGCGGATCGCGTTCGCCGGTATGATCGCCTTTCTCGGCGGCGAATTCCTGAACGCCTACATCCTGGCGCGACCCAAGCTGCGCTCGGCCGGGCGCGGGCTCGCCCTGCGCCTCGTCGCGTCCACTGTCGTCGGCCAAGCCTTGGACACGGCCGTCTTCGTCACGATCGCCTTCGGCGGCGTCTTCGCGATCGCAGATCTCGTGCAGATCGCCGTGGGCGCATTCCTTCTCAAGGTCGCCTGGGAGATCGCAGCCCTGCCTGTGACCCTTCCGGTGATCGCCCGGCTCAAGCGGGAAGAGGGCGAGGACCATTTTGACCGGGGCACCGACTTCAATCCATTCCGGCTGAAGGGATGAGTTGTCCTGCATCCTTTCCCGACAGAAACCCCGGACGATCCCGGCGCCCTCGCCGCCGTCGCGTCGCGGCCGTCCTACTCCTGCCAGCCCGATTTGGCGCCCTTGTCGAACAGCTTCTGGGCGAGAACCACCGCGGCGGGCGCGTTCGACGCCGTCGCGTCCGCTCCCAACTCCACGGCCAGACCAGGATTGGCTATGAAGACCGGGCCGCCCACCATGATGCCGATCGCGCGGTTGCACGAGCGTTTCCTGATCGAGCCGATCAGGTCGGCGAGTCCGCTGAGATCCCGGTCGCAGCTGACGGTCAGTCCCGCGACGGCGAACCACCGGTGTTCGACCAATTCGGCGATGGCATCGGCCGCGGCGGCAGGTTCCGATTGCACGGTCCAGCCGCCGGCGCTCAGGAACTTCTCCACCATCTGGGCGCCGAAAGAGTGGGTCTCGTCGGCCATCGTCGTCATCAGCACATGGCGCTTCCCATCGAGCGCCGGAAGCTCGAGGGTATCGTTGAAGATGGCCAGCAGATGCTGCAGGCGGCCGACCGCCAGGGTCACGTCGATGAAGTCGCAGGCATCGTCCTCCCACAGGCTTCCGAGATGGCGTGCCGTCGGTTCGAGCACGTTCACGAACAGGGTATCCATCGATACGCCGCGTTCGCGAAGGCCGGTGACGAAATCGATCGCAGCTTCGAGGTCGGTGCCGAGAACGAGGTGGGCGAGCCCCCGGATCTCCGGCTCCCGAACCTTGTCGTCCCGCACCTCGGACGCCTGCGTCCCTCGGCTCCGGCGGGCGGCAGGGACGACGGCAGCTTCGGCGCGATGAAGAAGCGTCAGTCGCGGGATGACGTCGGCGGAGACCAGCCTGAGAAGTTTCGCCCTGCGCGCAAAGACATCGGAACGCCGCAGGATCTCCGGGGCAACGAAATGCGCGTCCATGGACGCATGAGGACGAGGAATCAGCTCAAACGGCGATAAGCTCGGAGCCTGCATCTCGATCCCCCAATCGCCTCGCGGGTTTCGCACCCGACTCGGCTTGAGCCTAGACCTCGAAACAGTAAGCCGTCTAGGGGGGAGCGCGAGGTACTCTCTCAAGCCAAGCTCTCGCCTCGCCTCGGCGACCGCGATATCTTGAGGTTTATTGGTGCGGTGCAGCAAGAAGATCGCTCTCGAGGGCCGTGTCGTGCGCCCTCAGGCAAACCGCCTATCCGGCTGCTGCGGCTCGTTTTCCGCCATTTCGGCGCGCCGTTCGCGGTCGGCGCGAAGCTCGCGTTCGGCCAGGAGCCAGAACTCGATCTCGAATCCGTCGGGCCGGTGGTGACGTTCCCACAATTCGTACGCGCGCTCGCGAATTTCCTCGAAGCTGATCCGGGGCTTGCCGTTCATGGTTCGTTTCCTTGTTGATCGCCGCAACGGTTCGCGATCAGCCGGCCCTCGCCTATTGAGGCCGTGATGGATGGTCTGAGGGAAGACGCGTCAACCCGGACGGTGATCCCGCCCATGGGCGGCGATCGGCCCTTTCGGACCTAGCCCTTCCAGTTCTTCAACGCCGCGAATGGGCTTGCGGAAGGGTCGGGCGGCGGGGGGTTGAGGATCGGCTCGACCTGCGCGAGTGCATCGGCGAGGGAGAAGGCCGAGCCGTTGGGCAGGCGCCCGCCGGCGGCATCCTTGTGGCCGCCACCGCGGAACTTTCGGGCGCCGTCGAGGGCAGTCTCGTTGTTGGAACGGAAAGAGAGCGAGCCCGTGCGCTGCACGTTGACGACGCGGCGTGCCCGGCCACTCTCCATGATCCGGTCGGAGACGCGCTGGAACATACCGGAATCGAGCCCGAACGACAGGAGCGTCCCGTCGGAGAGTGGCCGGAACAGCGTGTCGGACCGTGACAGCACCCGGGCGATCCGCATGCGGGTCGTGAGGGCCCGGTCGTCGTCCGGCTCGCCTTCGAGGAGCGTATCGAGGATGCGGGTGCGCAACGCGCCGACCTCACGCTCGATCCCGGACGGGGGTACGCCCCGACGCAGGAGTTCGGCGATGCCGCCGAACAGGTCGCCGATGAAGTGGTCGTGCCAGGGATGGCCGAGCGGCACCAGCGTCGCGACGTTGTCCCAGAACACCTCGTCGAGGACGTGACCGCCGAGAAAAGTCGGCCGGTCCTTCTTCCAGAGGTCGAGAGCATCGACCGCCTCGACGAGGGTTTCGAGGTCGAGCGACTGCGCCTCATGGGGCTCGTGGGTCGCGTAGAGGGCACGGTGCTCGAACGCCATGCGGGTGGCGCAGTGGCTCTCGTCGATGAGAAGCGTGAGATCGGGATCGTCGAGGTCGAACCGCCTCAGGGTGGCCTCCCCGGTCTCGGCCGCCAGCGGCACGATCCCCTGCTCGCGCAGCTGGTCGAGGGAAGAGGCGTGGTGGTCGAGCACGATCAGGCGGTGCTTCTCTGCCGGTTCGCGCCGCCCGTTCATGGCCGCGAAGCTCTTGATGAAGTTCACCGCGGGGGCTTCGAGGCCGAGATCGGTGATGATCAGGAGTTCGGGTGCCCGCGCCGCGCCGAGCCTCTTCAACTCGACGTCGACCACCGGCCCGATATCGGAGTAGCGCGCGACGTGGATGATCCGCGACACCGCGCGGAAGGCGCCGACCACCGTTGAGGCGCCGTAGCCGTCGAGATCGTTGTGGGTGATCTGCGTGGCGTTCACGAAAAGCGGTCCTTGTTCGCCGCGACCGGTGGAGGAGAGAGGCGCAGCTTGGGCTTGCTATGGCCGCGTTGGTCACGGGGTGCAATCGCCGCGAAGGCGCCTGCTGCGGCGTGCTGCCAGACGCCGCGGCTGGGTTCGCTTGACGAGGCGCAACGTCACGCAAGTTAACCGGCATGCCGAATTCCTCGTCTCGCTCGCTGCCGCCTGTCTTCGTCTGCCTCCATTTCCTCGGAGGAAGTACCCATGAGTGGGCCGACGTTTCCGGACGGCTGAACGGTGACGCTCGCTGCTTGGCCCTCGACCTGCCGGGCTTCGGGGAAGCTGCCGACGACACCGGCTACGGCGTTGCTGCGATGGCGGATGCCGTCATCGAGCAGATCCGCGCCGAAGAACTCGAACGCTGGTTTCTGGTCGGCCACAGCATGGGTGCCAAGGTCGCGCTGGCCGTGGCCCGGCGGGTCGAGGACGGGGAGGCAGGGCTCCTCGGGCTCGCCGGCCTCGTCCTTCTGGCGGGCTCGCCGCCGAGCCCCGAACCGATGGAGGAGGAGCGGCGCCAAGCGATGATCGCCTGGATCGGGAGCGACCCCGATACTCGCCATGCCGAGGCGAAAAGCTTCATCGCGAACAATGTCGGCGCGCCGCTGCCGCCTGCCAAGATGCGATCGGCCGTCGCGGACGTGCTCAAGGCAGCGCCAGCGGCCTGGACCGCTTGGCTCGAAACCGGCAGTCGCGAAGATTGGTGCCACCGCATCGGCGTCCTTCGCACGCCCGCCCTCATCGTGAGCGGATCCGAGGACGCGGACCTCGGCCCGGCCGCCCAGACCTGCCTGATGGCGCCGCACCTCGCCCATCACCGGCTCGTCGTGCTCGAAGGCGCCAAGCATCTCCTGCCGATGGAGCGATCCGAGGCGGTGGCCGCCCTGCTGGCGGGCGAAGCCATGGCCGCGATGCCGGCGATGCCGACGGCTCCGCCGATCCCGGATGCCTATCGCGCGCTGATCGCTTCGCCGCGGGTCAATCACCGCCTGCGCGAGGCGTTGGCCGAGCGTGGCAGACCCGACGATCCCGCCTATCAGCCGGTCGCCCTCGATGCGGTGGAACTGGCGATCCTGCGCGCCGTGGTCGACCGTGTGCTGCCGCAGCAGGGTCCCGCACGGATCGACATCGCGGCACGCATCGATGCCCGCCTCGCGCGGGACGACTCCGACGGCTGGCGCTTCGCCGCGCTGCCCCCCGATCGGGACGCCTATCGCGCCGGCCTCCGCAGCCTCGACGGTGAGGCCTGCGCGCGAAGGCAATGCCGCTTCCTCTCCCTCGATGGGGCGACCCGCGACGAGATCCTCGCGGCCGCCGCCGGGAGGGAGCTCGCGGGCACCGGCCTCGACGCGGAGCAGATGGCGCTGTGGTTCGAGGACCTGCGTGCGGACGTGGTCCAGATCGCCCTCGCGCATCCCGCGACCCTGGCGCGGATCGGCTTCAGCGGGATCGGAGCGGGGGGAGACCGCGAACCCGAAGGATTTCGGCAGTTCGGCATCGACAGGCGGGAGCCGTGGGAACCGGCGGCGCCGGACAAAGCCGCACGATGAACCTCGAAGGCATGCGGCGGTACGCGCCGTCGGACGTTGTCGACGCCGTGATCGTCGGCACGGGCGCTGGCGGCGCCCCCTTGCTCGCGACACTCGCGGCGGCGGGCCTCAAGGTCGTCGCCTTGGAGGCCGGGCCGAACTTCGACCCGCACCGCTTCGCCTTCGACGAGACCCTGGCCACCGAGATCTACTGGACGAAGGAGCGCCTGAGCGGCGGCGCCACGCCGGAATCCTTCGGGGGCAACAACAGCGGCACCGGGGTCGGCGGATCGACGCTGCATTGGGGCGCCTTCGTGCCGAGGGCCGATCGGCGCGACCTCCGGCTCCTCACCGAGAGCGGCGTCGGGGCCGACTGGCCACTCGATTACGACGAGCTCCTGCCATTCTATGAGCGGGTCGAGGCATTCATCGGCGTCTCCGGCGCCAGTCCTTATCCATGGGACGCGGAGCGCCGTTACCCGCTGCCGCCGGTTCCGCGCAATACGTCGGCGCAGATCATGGCCGCTGCCTGCACCCGGCTCGGAATCCGAGCCACCGATGCGCCGGCAGCAGTGGTCTCGCGGGATTTCCCCCAGGAGGGCGGGCCGGATCGTCCCGCGTGCATCAATTGCGGCTATTGTCACCAGGGCTGCCGCAACGGTGCCAAGACCAGCATGGACGTCACCTACCTCCCGCTCGCGGTCGCCCGCGGTGCCGAGATCCGGCCCGAGAGCACGGTCCATGGGATCGAGCGCGACCGCGAGGGCCGGGTCACGGCGGTGGTCTACCGACACAAGGACCAGGATGTGCGCCAGCGTTGCGCCAACCTGTTCCTCTGCGCGGGTGCCGTCGAGACCCCGCGCCTGCTGCTGAACCTCGATCTCGCCAACGGCAGCGGACAGCTCGGGCACCACTATATGGGCCATGTGGCGACCCAGGTCTGGGGAACCTTCGCGGCAGAGACCCGGCCGAACAAGGGCTACCCGTCCTCCCTCATCACCGAGGACATGGTGCGCCCGGACGACGCGGATTTCGCCGGGGGCTACCTCGTCCAGAGCCTCGGGATCATGCCGCTGACCTTCGCCAACTCCGTGGCGCGCGGGCGTGGCCTGTGGGGATCCGCGCTCTCGGACTATCTCGGCCGCTACAACCACGTCGCAGGCCTCGGCATCAACGGCGAGACGCTGCCCTACGAAGGCAACCGGCTCACGCTGTCGGACGAGACCGACGATCTGGGACTTCGCAAGGCGCGGGTGGATTTCAGCTACGGCGAGAACGAACGGTGCCTCGACGCCCACGCCACCCGCTTCATGACGCGCCTCTGGCAGGAAGCGGGGGCCGACGACATCTGGGCGTTGAGTCGCGTCGCCCATGCCATCGGGACCTGCCGGATGGGCCACGACGGCGGGAGCGCCGTGGTCGATCCCTATGGTCGCAGTTTCGACATCCCCAATCTCTGGATCTGTGACGGCTCGACCTTCCCGAGTTCGCTCGCTGCCAACCCGGCACTGACCATCATGGCGCTCAGCCTCCGCAGCGCCGGGCGATTCCTATGGGGCTGATGTCTTCCGGCACGGAAGAACTTCGTTCGAACGGAGAACCTTGGCCGCGAAGTCTCGCGTTGGTCGAGCGAACAACCAGATCCGTTCGTCCAGATCAGTTCTTGCAGTGAGGCCGCCATGACGACACGCCATACCCACCGAATCGCCCTGCTGGCGACGTTCCTCGCCGGAACCGCGGCGATGACGGGCCACGCCTCGGCACAGTCCTCCGCGAGCCAAGGCCCTGTTTTGACGAAAGTCGCGAGCTTCGAGCATCAGGTCACCGGCGTGACGGTCTCGAAGGACGGCCGCATCTTCGTCAACTTCCCACGCTGGACGGAGGACAGCCCCGTCTCGGTCGCCGAGGTGAAGGACGGCAAGCTCACCCCGTTCCCGGATGCGGAATGGAACGCCTGGCGCAACGCGAAGAAGGACGAGGTCTCGGCGCGCGACCACTGGGTCTGCGTCCAGAGTGTCGTCGCCGATCATCAGGGTAACCTCTGGGTCGTCGATCCGGCGGCTCCCGCAATGGCCGCGGTCGTCAAGGATGGGCCGAAGCTCGTCGAGATCGATCTCAAGACCAACAAGCCCGCCCGCACCATCGCCTTCGACGAGAGCGTGGCGCCCCAAGGCTCCTACCTCAACGACGTGCGCTTCTCGCCAGACGGCAAGACGGCCTACCTCACCGATTCCGGCGCGAAGGGTGCGCTGGTGGTGGTCGATCTTGAGAGCGGGAAGTCGCGGCGCGTGCTCGACGGCGATCCCTCGACGCAGCCCGACAAGAGCGTGACCGTCACGTATGACGGCCAACCGCTTCGGCGTCCCGACGGGCGAGGGGTCGAGTTCGCCGCCGACGGGATCGCGCTCTCGCCGGACGGCAAGACGCTGTATTGGCAGGCGATCAAGGGCAGGACGCTCTATTCGATCCCGACCGAGGCACTTGCAGGCGGCATCACGGGATCGCTGCTTCCGGCGGCCCTCACCGGCGGCGACCCGTCGTCAAAGGTCGAGCGGGTCGGCGATAACGGTCCGGCCGACGGCTTGATCATCTCCCGCGGCGACGGGCGCATGTACGTGACCTCCCCTCAGGACGACGCCGTCAAGGTCCGCGACCTGTCCGCCAAGGGGACGAGTCTGACGACCTTGATTCAGGACAAGCGCCTGCGCTGGCCCGATACCTTCGGCGAGGGACCCGACGGCACCATCTACGTCACCACCTCGCGAATCCAGGATTCGGCCTTCTACAAGCCGGATGCGCCGGCCGCCCTACCCACGGACTTGTGGAGCTTCAAGCCGAACGCCGGCGAGGCCACGGGCTCGACCGTTCCGGCCGCACGCTGACCCTCTGACCGGTCGCAGGTCGCATCGGCTGCGGACGAAGCGACCTGCATCCTCGACGCGCGAGACCAGACGAGAAGGTCGATGACAAAAATCAAACGACGCCTCTTCCTGGGCGGAGCCGGCGCGGCGTTGGCGTTGAGCACGCGATCGGCCTCGGCGGCGCCCGTCGTTCGGGCGGACGATCCGCGTTTTGCAGCCGTCATCGACCCTGCATCTCGCCTGCGGACCGTCTTTGCCGGCGGACGCTGGTGCGAGGGGCCCTGCTTCGCCAGGGATCTCGGCGGCCTCGTCTTCAGCGACGTGCGCGCAAATCGGATGATGGTCATCAGCGGGGACGGCCAGGTTCGGACCTTTCGCGATCCGTCCAACAACGCCAACGGCAACGTGCTCGACGGGCAGGGGCGTCTCGTCACCTGCGAGCATCGCGGACGGCGCGTCATGCGTCGTGAGTCCGACGGGCGTCTCACCGTCCTGGCCGATAGCTATGACGGCAAACCGCTCAATTCGCCCAACGACGTCGCGCTCGGGCCGGATGGAGCCGTCTGGTTCACCGATCCGGTCTTCGGCATCACCATGCCCGAGGAGGGGGTGATGGCCGAGCCGGCTCAGAACGCCCGGCGCGTCTACCGCATCGATCCCTTGGGTCGGGTCCAGGCGATGACCGAGGCTTTGGGACAGCCCAACGGCATCGCCTTCTCGCCCGACGGGCGCATTCTCTATGTCAGCGATACGAGCGCAGCGCTCAAAAATTCCGAGGGCGCAAGGACCATCGTGGCCTTTCCCGTCTCGGGGTCGGGAGCACTGCCGCCGCCGCGCGTGTTCGCGACCCTCGACGAGGGCGTGGCCGACGGGCTCGACGTGGACGAGGCGGGGCGCCTCTACGCCGCCTGCTTCGACGGCGTGCGCGTGTTCGATCCCGACGGCACCCTCCTAGGACGAATCGCCACCGCCACCGATGCGGCGAATCTCGCCTTCGGTGGCGCGGACGGTCGCCGGCTCTTCATCTGTGCCGGTCCCTCGGTCCATGCCATCGACCTCAAGGTCCGTGGCGCTCGCTTCGCCTGATCCATGTCACCGCCCGAGAGGTCGAGACCATCATGACGCTTGCCCGTCGCAGCCTTCTGACAGGCGCCATGTGCGGTGCCGCCGCCCTCGCCCTGACGAAGGGCTCGTCCGCTGAAAGCAATAGCGTGTCCCAATCGAATGCAGCCGACGCCGTGCCCGCCGCACGCCGGACGGGCAACATGGAATTGGCCCGCGTCGCCCATGCCCCGTCGAACCCGACCGGCCTTGCGATCTCGCGGAACGGCCGCTTCTTCGTCATGATGCCGCGCTTCGAGGCCAAGGTGCCGTTCACCCTCGGCGAGGTCATGGCCGATGGCGAGGTCCGGCCCTATCCCGATCTGGCGACGAACCAGGCCGATCCGCTGAAGCCGCAAGGCCGCCTCTTCCACGTCCCCAACGGGGTCTTCGACGCGCAGGACGCCCTCTGGCTGCTCGATGCGGGGCTCCCCGACGGCTCGGGACCGCCGGTGCCGGGTGCGGCCAAGCTCGTGCAGCTGGACATCGGGACTGGGGCGATCCGGCGCGTGGTGCCCCTCGATTCCGGGATCGTCCCGACCTCGTCCCTCAACGACCTTCGCGTGGACATCCGCGGCGACCGAGCGGTGGCCTACATCACGGACCAGGGCCAGGACGGCGAAGGGGCGATCCTCGCCGTGGACCTGAGCACCGACCGGGTCGTGCGGCGGCTCGCGGGGCATGCGAGCACCAAGTCGCAGAAGGGCATCCTCAAGATGGTCGAGGGCGAGGCGGTGATGCAGCGCAAGGGCGACGGGCCGCCACGACCCGTGCAGGGCGGTGCCAACGGCATCGCGCTGAGTCCCGACGGGCAGCGGCTCTACTACGCTCCGCTGATGGGCCGGCGCCTCTACGGGGTCGACACCGCATCGCTCCTCGACGCGCAGGCGTCCGACGCCGCCGTGGCGGCAGGCGTGCAAGACCTCGGCGAGAAGGGGATGACCGGCGGTCTGGCGACGGACTCGAGGGACCGGGTCTACCTCGCATTGCAGGAACACAATGCGGTGGGGCGCCGGGACCCCGACGGCACGGTGACGATCCTTGCCACCGACCCCCGCCTCATCTGGGCGGACACCTTCGCGTTCGCGCCCGATCGTTGGCTCTATATCACTGCCGCGCAAGTCAACCGCCGGCCGGAATACCATCACGGCCGCGACCTGACGGAACTACCCTACGCGATCCTGCGGCTGCGGATCGACGCCGACCCAGCGTGACACCCGAGACCTGCGGTGACGTCACATGTCGGTGACGCGATCGCGATCAGCCGTCGACGACATGACCCCATCGGGTGGTGAACCCTCGCGCCGATCCTCGCTCTCCATGCGAAACCGTGAACAGCGCGATCTCGAACTGGGGCAGACAGCCGCGGCAGAGGGCGGAGGCATGCCGTTGCCTTGACTGAGCTGTTCCTGTTGTCGATTGAGAATGGATGCACGCCACGGCAAGCAGTTGCCGGATTATGCTGGCAGATCTGCGTTAACATAAGTTATTCATGACGTCGGGACGCTGCAAAAGGGGGCGACGGAACACGTCGCGGACCTTCCAGCCGACTTGGGATCAACTGCAGTGACCGTCAAAGCGCCCGACGACCTTGCCTGGCTGATCCGCAAGCTCGGGACCGTCGATCACGTGTCCTCAGAGGAACGCCAGGCGATCGAGAACCTGGCCTTCACCAGGAAGCGGTTCAACGGCGGCCACGACATCGTCTGCGAGAGGGACCGGCCCAGCCATTGCTGCCTGATCGTCGAAGGCTGGGCGTGCCGTTACAAGCTTCTCTCCGAGGGCAAGAGACAGATCATGTCGTTCCATGTCCCGGGCGACATCCCCGATCTGCAGAGCCTCCATCTCACGACGATGGACCACAACCTCGCCACCGTGACGCCGTGTACCGTCGCCTTCATCTCCCATGAGGGCGTCCACGACCTCACCCGCCGCTTCCCGCGCATCGCGGACGCGCTCTGGCGCGATACCCTGGTCGATGCGGCCATCTTCCGCGAGTGGATGACCGGCATCGGACGGCGCTCCGCCTATGGGCGGATCGCGCACCTCTTCTGCGAGATCTACGTCAAGTTGAACGCGCTCGGGCTTGCAGAGAATTACCGGTGCGAATGGCCGATCACCCAGATCGACATCGCCGATGCCCTTGGTCTGTCCAATGTCCACGTCAACCGAGTGCTTCAGGATCTCCGCGGCGCGAAGCTGATCTCGCTGCGTGATCGCACGCTGGTGATCGAGAACTGGGACGCCCTGACGGAGGCGGCGGAGTTCGACATGCTCTACCTCCACCTCAAGACCTGACGTCCCGCTCTGGCGATCGATCGATCTCTTCGGGCGTAGCGCAAAGGCGAAGGCGGATCATGACTCGCCCGAGCCGGGGCGAGGCCGTTATCACGGCGAACGGGATGCAGAGGAGGTAGCCCAGCATCAGCGGCAGGCACCACGCGAGGGCGGCCGGGCTGAGCCAAGCGATAACGGCGCAGAGGACGGCGCCGAAGGCGAAACAATCCCAGAGTCCGCGCGTGGCCGAATCGAGAGACAAGCCGTGGGCATCCCGGTTCTGCCGGTTCCATGATCCCGAGCTGCGCCCGAGGCGCCGGACGAGGAAGATCGTGAGCCGGAAGGTGCTCACCGACAGGAGCAGGAACGAGAAGACGAGTTCGAGGGCAGCGCCCGACAGGAAGGTCGCCGTCCCACCATAGGCTTTCCGGTCCGAGCGACTGGCGAGGATGTCGAGATAGCCCGCGAGCTTCGGTGCGACCGAGGCGACGAGCCAGGTGAGATAGAGGCCCGCAGCGAGGCCCGCCGGGAAGGTCTCCTCCAATTCCGTAAGCTTCAGCGGCACCAGCACCAGCGCCAGTGTGAGGGCGGGGGCGGTGAGGAACATCAGGATCGCGGCGGCGAGCTGGAACCGGCTTACGGGATGCAGACCGGGGAGCTGCAGCAGGCGGAGGTACTGCATGTTGCCGAAGCACCAACGCAGCTCGCGCGTCACATGGTCGATCAGCGTCGGAGGGTTGTCCTCGAAGCTGCCGCCCTCCATGGGCAGCACACGGACCTCGTAGCCGGCGCGGCGCATCAGCACCGCCTCGATCTGGTCGTGAGAGAGGATCGCGCCGCCGAGCAAGCCGTCGGGGAGGTCGGGCATCCGGCAATGATCGGCGAAGGGACGGATCCGCACCACGGCGTTGTGTCCCCAGAACGGGCCGCAATCGCCCGTCCACCAGGCCGAGCCCATCGTGTAGGGGCGCATGCCCTGGCGCATCCCGAACTGGAAGATCCGCGCGAAGGGGCTGTCGGCGGGCGAACCGACGACGAGGCTCTGCAGGATGCCGATGGCGGGGTCGGCCTGCATGATCCGCACGAGGCGCAGGATGCACGCCCCGTCCATCAGGCTGTCGGCGTCGAGCGGGACCATCAGGTCGTAATCCCCGGCGCAGCGGCGACAGAATTCCTGCAGGTTGCCCGCTTTGAACCCGGTATTCGCCGGACGCCGCCGATAGGCGATGCGATGGCGTTCCCCCGGCGTCGTGCGGTCGCGCCAGGCAGCCACCGCTCCTTCTTCGGCGGCGGCAACGCCAGGATCGTCGGTGTCGCTGAGGACATGGTAGGCGAAAGCCGCACCCCGACCGGTGGCGTCGAGGCTGGCCTTCACCCGTTCCAGCCGCGACAGTGCGCGGGCGGGATCCTCGTTGCGCAGGGTCATCACGATCGCGGTGGCGAGGCGGATCGGCGCGGCTCCGTCGCCCGACGCATGGAACGGGGCCGCCTCGGCGAGGCCCGCTCGGCCGCGGCGCAGCAGCCAGAAGCCGATGATCGCGTTCCAGAAACCCAGGACCGTCCAGGGCACCGCGAAGAGGCAGCAGGCCAGGAGGCCGAGATCGACGGGGCTCCAGCCGCCCGTACCGAGTACGCGCGCGGTGAGCACGAGGAGGAGGAGACCGCTCGCGAGATTGAGCGGCACGACCAGGGTTCGGCGCCGTCGCAGCGTCTCGCGGGGTTGTAGGCCCGCCGGCATCGTGAGAGGAGCGCGGCCGTCGGCCTCCGCGAGTTGAGGCTGCTGGGAGTCGACGTGGATCATCGCGAAGCATCCGGCGCGGCGGGTCTGGAGGCGGGCGGCGCATGCGCGCTGTGGTATACCGCCCCTGGCCGGGCGGAGCTGCGTCACGAGGTTGCGCGAACCCCCGCCGCCGGCGAGGTCGGGGTCGAGACCCTGTGGACCGCACTGAGCCGCGGCACCGAACGCCTGATCTTCGAGGGCTTCGTGCCCGAATCTCTCTACGATCGCATGCGGGCGCCGGCCCAGGAGGGCGCTTTCCCCTTTCCCGTCAAGTACGGCTACTGCGCGGTCGGCCGCATAGCCGAGCCGAGCGACGGCGGGACCGGCCTCGTCTTCGCCCTCCGGCCGCATCAGGATCGGTTCTGCGCGCCCCGCGATGCGCTATGCCCGATTCCCGCAACGGTGCCCCCGCGGCGTGCGGTTCTCGCCGCCAACATGGAGACCGCCCTCAACGCAGTCTGGGATTCCGGCGCCGGCCCCGGCGACCGAATCGCCGTGGTCGGAGCCGGGATCGTCGGCCTTCTCGTTGCCTTCCTGGCCGCGCAGATCCCCGGCTGCGACGTCGTGGTGATCGACATCGCTGCCGATCGTGCCGACATTGCCGGGCGTTTCGGGGCCGCCTTCCAGAACCCCGATGCCCCGGTGCGCGGCGAGGCCGACGTGGTCTTCCACGCCAGTGCCAGCCAGGACGGACTTGCCCTCGCCTTGGCGCTCGCCGGCGACGAGGCGCGGGTGGTGGAGATGAGCTGGTACGGCGCGCGTGCCGTCGCGGCACCGCTCGGCCTCGATTTCCACGTGCGTCGCCTCAGCCTGATCTCGAGCCAGGTCGGGCAGGTCTCGGCCTCGCGCCGGCCACGCTGGAGCTTCAGGCGGCGCATGGAGAAAGCGATGAGCCTGTTGGCCGATCCGCGCCTCGACGGGCTGATCACCGACGAGGTCGCCTTCGCCGACCTTCCTGACGCCCTGCCGCGCCTACTGGCGCCCGGGGCGCCGGGCCTGTGCACGGTCGTTCGCTACGGCGTCTGAAATCCCGAAACGGTTGAGGAATTCTGCATGTACGCCATCGAAGTCCGCGAGCACGTGATGATCGCCCACAGCTTTCGCGGCGAGCTGTTCGGGCCGGCCCAGGGCCTTCATGGCGCGACTTTCGTGGTCGACGTCGCCTTTTATCGCGAGACCCTCACGCAGGACGGCGTCGTGGTCGATATCGGCCGGGCCGGCGAGGCGCTGAAACGCATCCTGGCACCGATCAACTACCAGAACCTCGATGCCCTGCCGCAATTCGCCGGGATCAACACCACCACCGAGTTCCTGTGCGGCCACATCCATCGCGCCATGGCCGAGGCCGCGCGGGCCGGCGATCTCGGTCCCGGCGGCGAGGGGGTCGCGCGCCTGCGTGTCACGCTGCACGAATCGCACATCGCCCGCGCCTGGTTCGAGGGCCCGGTGACGGGGTGATCGACGTCCGCTTCCTCATTCCCGGCGATCTCGCGACCCCGACCGGCGGGTACGCCTATGCCCGCCGCCTCCTGGCGGATTTGGCCGCTCATGGCGTGGACGCCACGGCGGTGCCGCTGCCGGGTTCGTTCCCGCATCCGACGTCGGGCGATCTCGCAGCAACGCAGATCGCGATCGCCGGCACGCCGCAGGATGCGGTGCTGCTCGTCGACGGTCTCGCCTACGGTGCGCTTCCGCCGAAGGTCGTCGCCTTCGCGGGCTCCCGACCCATCGTCGCCCTGGTCCACCATCCGCTCGGCCTCGAGGCCGGGCTGGGCGCCGACGATGCGCTTCGCCTGGTGGCAAGCGAGCGCACGGCTCTCGCGCTCGCGACCCGCGTGGTGGTGACGAGCCGGTTCACCCGGTCCCTGCTCGTCGCCGAGTTCGGCGTGCCCGCCGGCCGCATCAGCGTGGCCGAACCCGGAACCGACCCCGCGCCCCGCGCTACGGGCGGCGGATCGCGGCGGGTCTCGCTGCTCGCGGTCGGCGCGGTGACGCCGCGCAAGGGCTTCGATCGCCTCGTCCAGGCATTAGCGACGCTCACGGACCTCGACTGGCACCTGACCATCGCGGGAGCCTGCGACAGGTCCCCCGACCATGTCGCGGCCCTGCGGCGGACGATTGCCTCAGACGGCCTCGGCGGGTGGATCACCCTGGCCGGCGCAGTATCGCCGGACCGTCTCGCCGAACTCTACGACCGCGCCGATATCATGGTCTCGGCCTCGCTGTTCGAGGGCTACGGCATGGCGCTGGCCGAAGCCCTCGCCCATGGCCTCCCGGTGGTGGCGACGACCGGCGGGGCCGCCGCCGAGACCGTTCCCGACGGAGCCTGCCTCAAGGTGGCGCCCGGCGACGCAACGGCCCTGGCCGCCGCCTTGCGGCTGATGATCGGCGACCCCGAGCACCGCCGCGCTACCGCGGACGCCGCCTGGGCGGCGGGCCAGGCCCTGCCGCGCTGGCGAGACACCGCGGCCATCGTCGCCGCCACCCTCAAGGACGCACAGCCATGACCGGTTTCAGCAGCGAATGGCTCGCCCTACGCGAGCCCGCCGACCATGCCGCCCGCGATCCCGGTCTCGTCGCTGAGTTGGCCCGGACACTCGCCGAACATGCGGAGGTCAGGGTTGTCGATCTCGGCTGCGGTGCCGGCTCGAACCTGCGTGGCCTAGCGCCTCATCTCGGACCACGTCAGTCCTGGCGACTGGTCGATTATGACCCCGCACTCCTGGCGGCAGCGCGCAACGCGCTCCTTGATTGGGCTGATCACTGGGACACCGAAGGCGAGGCCCTCGTCCTCACCAGGGACGAGAAACGCATCAGGGTCGCCTTCGCGGCCCTCGACCTCTCGGCCGGGCTCGGCGGGGCCATCGACCCGGCGGCGAAGCCCGATCTCGTCACCGCGGCGGCCCTGTTCGATCTCGTCTCGAAACCCTGGATCGACGATTTCGTCCGTTCCGTCGCCGAGGCCGGCTCGGTGTTCTACACGGCGCTCAGCTACGACGGCGCTGAGACCTGGGACCCGCCACATCCCGACGACGGCGCAATGCACGCGGCTTTCCTGGCGCATCAAAGCAGCGACAAGGGTTTCGGGGCGGCGATGGGTCCGGGTGCGACGGCGGCGCTGGCGGACGCCTTCCGGCAGCATGGCTACGACGTCGTCAGCGCCTCGAGCCCCTGGCGCCTGGGACCCGGCCATCCCGACCTGATCCGGCAGCTCAAGGACGGCAAGGCCGCCGCGGCGGCCGAGACCGGGCTGATGGCACCCGGCGCGATCGACGACTGGTCGGCAGCGCGAAGCCGCCCCGGCACGGCCGTGCTGGTCGGCCATGCCGATCTCCTCGCGGTGCCTCCGCAATCGAGGCTCGCATCCCGGAACGGGTGAGGACTTGCTGAGGGAATGCGGGAACGGCCGATCTCGACCCGCGCTCAGCCCGTACGCCCGCCCGCCAGCATCCGCCGCAGGGTGCCGTCGCGCCGGATCACGTGGTGGTGGAGGGCGGCGCCTGCGTGAAGGGCGATCAACGCCACCAGGGCGAAGGCCGCGACCGTATGGAGCCCGAGGATGCGCTTGCCCACCGGCATGCCCCCGGAGATTGGCAGGGTCAGCGGGAAAGACCAGAACAGCTTGACCGGAGCGCAGCAGGCCGAGGTTCCGGCCCAACCCAGCAGCGGCACCAGCACGATGAGCCCGTAGAGCGCGGCGTGGGAGGCGTACGCCGCCCGCCTCTGCCAGGCCGGAAGCCCGGCCTCCAGCGCGGGCGCCCCCCGCGAGAGGCGCACGAGAACCCGGGCCAGGACCAGCGCCAGGGCGACGAGGCCAAACGACTTGTGCCACTCGTAGAGCTGGTTCTGCAGCGGACCCTCGCCGACATTGGTCATCGCCACGGCCAGCGGGACCTGGATCAGGATCAGGAGTGCGATTACCCAGTGGAGCAGCTTCTGGGCCGAGGAATAGGCGAGCGGAGCGGTCATCGGGCAGGGCCTCGTTCGACGCGGCGGCAGGGGTCGCGGAACACGTCGCTGCCGAGGCGATCGCGCGGTGGGCAACCTCATCGATCCGCCGGCAGCTGGGTCGCCGCAGGACCGGGCCCGACCTCCTAGGGTTGTGCTTATCCAACGGTTCTTGCAGAAAGCCGACCCGGCTTTCCCGACCCGACCTTCAACTCAGCATCACCGCTGACCGACGGCGCTGAGGTGTTGCATGACGCCGCACCCATATCATCTTCGTTTGCGCGCAATACATCAAGCGTAGCCGGAAGCGTGACGGCCGACGGGAATGCCGTCGCGCTACCGTCCGCTACACCGCCATGTCCACCGCCCTACGCAGCGACGTCAGCCGCCGCTCGGTCCGCGAACCAGAGGTCATCGATGCCCACGACGCGCCAGGATGCAGATCGCCGGACCCGTCCCGACCAGGTGTCCGTGGAGCGAGCGGTCGCGGAGCTGCGCGCCGGGCGCCCCGTGGCCGTGCTCGGCGAGGCCCCGTTCGTCATGGCCTGCGCGGAATCCGTCGATGCGGATCTGGCCGCGTCGCTCGTGTTCGATCTTGCGGGTCCAGGCGCCGATTCGGTGGGCTGCGCCTGTCTCGTCCTGCCGGCGCCCCGGCTTCGCCGACTCGGGCTGCACGACCGAGCCGGACCCGGCGGGATCGCGCTCCCCGCCATCGATCCCGAACGGATCGCGCGTCTCGCCCTGCAGATCGATGCCCGGATCGACGCGCCCGTCGCCCTGACCACGCGCCGGGACGAGGTCGCCCTCGATCTCGCCCGTGCCGCCCTGATGCTGCCGGCCGTCGTGGTGGTCCCACTGGGCGAGGGTGCGTCCGTGCCGGCCCACCTCATGAGCGTCACCGACACGGCTGTCGCCGCCTATCACGTCGCCACGGTCAGGATCGTCAGCCGGGCGCCGGTTCCCCTCGAAGGGGCGCTCGACAGCGAGTTCGTGGTGTTTCGCGGCGGCGACGGCCTGCGCGATCAGGTCGCGATCGTCGTCGGGCGGCCAAAACTCGACGCGCCCGTCACCGTGAGGCTCCACTCCGCCTGCCTCACCGGCGACCTGTTCGGATCGCTGAAATGCGATTGCGGCGACCAGTTGCGCGGGGCCGTGCGGCAGATGTCTGAGACCGGCGGCGGCATCCTGCTCTATCTCGACCAGGAGGGCCGCGGGAATGGCCTTGCCAACAAGATCCGCGCCTACGACCTGCAGGCCTGCGGCTTCGACACCTACGAGGCGGACGAGGCCCTCGGCTATGGCGTCGATCAGCGCCGCTACGACTTCGCCGCCCAGATGCTGCGCGGTCTCGGCGTCGCGCGCGTGCGGGTCGTGAGCAACAACCCGGCCAAGATCGCGGCGCTCGGTGCGGCCGGCCTCGACGTCGTGGGTACCCAGCGCAGCATCGGCCGCGTCACCGCCCAGAACCTGTCCTATCTGTCGGTCAAGCGCGACCGGACCGGGCATGCACTCGGCCGGGATCTCGCCGAACGCCTCGAAGCGACGCTGCCGTGAGGCGCGGCATGATGCTGGCGATAGCGAAAGCCCTCGGTCTCGGCATCGTCCTCGCCCTGTCGGGCCCGGCCCTGGTCGAGGCGCGTGACGCCACTTGGCCCGTGAAGGGCAAGCTCGTCGGCGAACCGAAGGGCCGGGGAGGGGATGCGGAGGAGGCCAAGAAGGCGAGGGATGTCAGCGGCATCGCCTGTGCCTCAACATCCGGCTTCCCGCGGATCTGCGTCGTCGCCGACGACGAGACGCAAGGGGCTCAGATCGTCGTTCTCCACGACGGCCGCCTCGTCGCCGGGGATTTCATCAGGCTGACCGACGAGACCCGCGATGGCGAGCCTCTGGAACTCGACGCCGAAGGCGTCGCCTATGCCGACGGCGCCTTCTACGTGGTCGGCTCGCATGGCCGGCCTCGGCACCGCGATCGCGGTGCCGACGATGCTGAGAGCACGGCGAAGACCAGGGCCACGCGAAAGATCTTTCGCCTGCGCTTCGATCCGGCCGCGGTGGACCGGGATGGACGCCTCACCGGCTCGGTCGCGATCACCGCCTCGACGGCCCTGGCGGCGCACCTCGCGGCCGAGCCTGCCCTCGCCGCTTCCTTCGACGGTGCCCTCGATGCCGATGGCCTCACCATTGAAGGCATCGCGGTGCAGGGCGACCGTCTCCATGTCGGCTTGCGCGGACCCGTCCTGCCCGACGGCAAGGCCGCGATCCTGTCCGTGCCACTGGTTGCCGTGTTCGGCGCCGAGCGGACCAAGGCGGTCCTGCACCGGGTCGATCTCGGTGACCGCCGCGGCATCCGCGACCTCGCCGTATACGGCAGCGGCGTCCTCGTCCTCGCCGGCCCTGTGCAGGACCCTCCCGGAGGCACGATCGAGGACGGGGGTTACGGGGTGGTGTGGTGGGACGGTGCCTCGGTCACGAAGGCGCTCGGAGGCCTGCCGTCCTACGGGTCGCGGGTGAAGCCCGAAGCGCTTCTGCCCCTCGGCCGGACGAATGGGCGGCTGCGCGTACTCCTGCTCTTCGACGGACCGGAGGAAGGTGGCCCACGGACCGTCGAGATCGACGCCCCCTGAGGGATTTGTCCTTTCAACGGCATCGCGTCCACAGGTAACTCTGTGCGGACAAGTCTGGGGTGGCAGCCTATCCTGGTGAAGCCACTCCCTTCCGACGAGACGACGGACGCATGGACACACCGACCGGACACGGCCGTTACGGCTACAACGCACTTCCATCACGGCCCGTCTACGATTGGCCGGGGGGTAAGCGCCTCGCGGTCTACGTCGCCCTGAACCTCGAAACATTCGATTTCGGCTCGGGACTCGGTGCCGAGCTGGCGCCGGGCGGCCCTCAACCGGACGTGCTCAACTATGCCTGGCGCGACTGGGGCAACCGCGTCGGCGCCTGGCGGATCAGAGACTTGCTCGACGCCCTCGCCATGCCCGCCAGCATCCTCGTCAACAGCCGGCTCTACGGCGACTGCCCCGGCCTCGTGGAAGCCTTTCGGGCACGCGGCGACGAGATCGTGGCCCATGGCCGCACCAATGCCGAGCGGCAGGGCGTCCTGGACGAGGCGGCCGAGCGCGCCCTGATCGGCGAGGCCACGGATATCCTGGCCCGTCACGAAGGCCGCGCTCCGGCCGGCTGGCTCGGGCCCTGGATCTCGCAGTCGCACGTCACGCCGGATCTGCTGGCGGAAGCCGGCTACCGCTACCTCCTTGACTGGGCACACGACGACCAGCCCGTCTGGCTCACCACTCGAGGCGGCGGGCGCATCCTCTCCGTGCCCTACCCGCAGGAACTCAACGACATCCCGTCCATCGTGGCCCGCAAGGATTCCGCCCAGGATTTCGCCGATATGATCGTCGACGCCTTCGACGAGATGCTGGAGCAGTCGCAGGCCGCGCCGTTGGTGATGGGCATCGCGCTGCATCCCTACATCGTCGGCCAGCCGCATCGCCTGCGCCCGCTGCGCGCAGCGTTGGCGCATATCGCGAGCCATCGCGACGGCGTTTGGCTGACGACCGCGGGAGGGATCGCGGATCATGCTGCGGCGATCCCGGCGATCACATAGTCCGAGGATCACGGCTGACCACCGACGCCGAGAGTCGCTCAAACACGATTGACACGCAGGCCCGCCACGGTCTGTCCTCTCTCCCGGCATGCTCTTCACCCGCCTCTCCGACGACCTCTTCAGGCCCTTGGCCTCGCCGAGCCGTGCCTTCAACGCGGCCCTGCTGCTGCACCTGCACGCAAAGATCTTCGCCGACATCGTCGAGCCCTTGCGCAAGAGCGAGCTCATCGCCGAGATCGGCGACTTCTCGGCGGCCTTCAGCCAGAGCGACATCGCCGACGACGAGACGACGCCGGTCGATCCCGTCGAGCGCCGCTCGGCGATCTACCGGCGCCTCCTCGACGCCGGCTGGCTGGTGGAGCGGCGCGAGCGCTACTTGCCGGTGGTGGAGTTCGACCCCGAAGCGCGCATCCTGATCGAGGAACTGGCGCGTCTCGATCGGGGCGAGAACCGCTCCTATGGCGGCGCCGTCCTGGAGGTTCTCGGAAGCCTCGAGAGCGCCATCTCCAACCCCACCGATCGCTCCGAGGCCCTGGTCAACGCCGCCAAGGCCTCGCGCGCCTTCCTCGGCCACCTGCGCAGCCTCGCCGGCTCGATGCGCAAGGTCGAGGAACGCATCCTGCGCGAGGACGACCAGCGCGCCGCCTTCCGGCTCTACTTCGACGAGTTCGTGGCCCGCCATCTGGTGAGCGACTACCGCACCCTCCACACCCGGCTGAACCCGTTCCGCTTCCGCTCCGGCATTGTCCGGGAGGCGGGCCGAGCCCTGCGCGACGCCCTCACGATCCGCGCCCTGTCCGAGGCCGGCCTGCGCGAGGGTCGCGCCCCCGACCTCGCCGCCGCCGAGCGGGCGGTGCGCGGCGACCTCGCCGAGATTCTCGGCGTCTTCGAGGGGCTCGACCGGCACCTCGACGCGGTGGCCGACATCGTCGCGCGCCTCGAGCGCCGGATCGCCGCGGCCCTGCGCTACATGGATCATCGCGACTCCGACAGGATCGAGCGCGTGGCCGCTGCCCTGCGCGCGCTCGGTGCGGCCGGGCCGAGCCTCGCCGATGCGCCGGCACCGCCGGTCTCGCTGACGCGCGCGCCGATCGGCGATTCGCATCTCTACGCGCCGCGCCTCGCGCGGCGGGCCATTCTCTCCGAGCCGTTGCCCGAGATCCGCCTCGACCCGGCGGTCGAGGCCTTCATCGCGGCCAAGGACGCTTTTCGCCAGCGCGTAGCGGTGACCGAGGAACGGATGGTCGGCTTCGTCGAGGGCAAGCTCGGCTCTGCGCCTGCAATCCGGGGCTCACAGATCCCCGTGACGGATGTCGACGACTTCGTGGTGTTCCAGCGTTTGCGCGAGATCGACGTGCTCTTCGATGGGGCACTCGGCGAGCGCTACCGCCTCTCGCGGCTGGAGGGACGAGTCTCCAATGGATGGCTCGACTGCCCGGATTTTTTGCTGGAGCGCGCCGAGGGCTGAGCACGTCGAGTAATCGAAGCGGAACGATGATATAAAATAACCGTGTTATCCTCGTCAGAAAGCGCGAATCGCTGGTCATTCCAGGGCTGCGAAGCAGAGCCCGGAACCCAGAGCTGCCGATCCCACCAATATTACCACCGCCTGTGTTTCTGGGTTCCGGGTTCGCCTTCGGCGCTCCGGAATGACGACGTGGTCGGCCTGATCTGCGATTCGCGATAAGCTGATAATCGCTCCTCGGCATCACCCCTTCACCTGCATCCAGAAGGCCGACTTGCGGCCGTGGGCCTTGCGCAGAGCGTTGCGGTAGGTGGTCGGATCGGGCGAGAGGCTCCCCCGTTCGATCCGTTCCGCCAGGGCGTCGAGGCGAGCGAGATAGCGGGCGCCGTGGCCATAGGCCTGTGACCGTCCGTTCCCGAGGATGTCGTCGAGGAGGAGCCGGTAGAGCCGGCTCGCCGCGACCGGATCGACGCCCTCCAGTGCCTCCGCCGCCGGGCCGAGGACCTCGTAGCGGTCGCCCTCCCATAACGCCCGCCGCGCCTCGACCAAGCGGGCGGCACGATCGAGGTTCGGCCAATGAACGAAGAAGTGCAGGGCCCGGTAGGGCTGGGGATGGGACGCCGCATGATCGAAGGCGCGCTCCAGGGCCTCCTCGTCCTCGAAATCGGGCAGCTTGGCGAGGTAATCGCGCAGCATCCCGCGATCGAGGGTCTGTTCGAACCGCGCCCAGCGCAGGCTCTGCGCCGCGTCGCGTTCGCCCAGCGCCTCGCGGATGCGGATCTCGAGGGCGATGCGGTCCCGGTCGGGCTGCTCGGGATCGACGGTGCCGGTGATCACGGATGCGCGGGTGACGACGCCGATGCCGCGCTTCTGCGGCTGTATGATCCAGTCGAG
>NZ_CAXUJR010000020.1:29761-45304 GCF_964251405.1 uncultured Methylobacterium sp. | reverse complement strand
TGGCGACGCCAGGCGCCGCCGGAGATCTCTTCCAGAGGACCCTCGGCCGGACCGACGAGATCCGCCACCCAGCCGGCGAGCCCGTGCGGGATAGAGCCTTTGAGGACGACCTCCTCGAACGGCGCGACATGGCGGGACATCCGCCCCCAGCGAGCACGGTGATCGCCACTCGCCCGCGAGCCCGGCGGGCCGGAATGGCTCGGGAAGAGGTGGATGCGGTCCTCCGGCACGCCGAGGGTGCCGAGGGTGTCGACGACGGCCCCGAAGGAGCTGCCGGAGAGGCCGGGGCCCTCGTCGGCCACGGCGAAGGCGGGGGGAGATCCGGCGGCGAGGCGTTCGGCCATGTGGCTTCCGAGCGCCAGCTCGCGCCGGAACGGGTGCCCGACCGGCCGGACCGTAACGGGAGCCCCGGCACCAAGGCCGGCGGCCACCATCGCCGCCAGGGGCGCACCGATGCTCCGGATGCCGATCACCCGGGTCGCGGTGGGAAGGCCGGAGCGCGCGGCCGCCATCGCGTAGCCCTCGGGGTAGAGGGCGTAGAAGGCGAACCCCTCCGCCCATCGGGTCGTGATGCGGTCGGGGAGCGCCACCGCGTCGAGGACGCGCAGGATGTCGGGCGCCGGGACCTCGACGCGTAGGCCGCCCCGCCACGAGTCCCAGACCGTGCCGGCGAGCCGCGCGAGGAGCCCGGTCGCCGCGTCCTGGGCCGCCGATGCGGTCTCGTGACCGTGTACGAGGAACGCCGCGTCGGCGATGCCTTGCGCCAGCTCGCCCGCCTCGATCAGCGCCGCGACGAGGGCGCCGTGGCGCCGGATTCCCGGAGGTTCGGCCGCCGCGTGACGGAGCGCCGCCGCGATGCCGGCGAGCGCCTCGCCGGGCGAGCCGGTCCGGGTGGTCTCGCCATAGACGAGCATGGCGCGCGTTCCCGCGATGGGTCAGGCGCCGCTCACCGGCCCGGCGCGTAGCGGCGGACCATCGCGGCGCAGAAATCGGCATATTCCCGGTGGTCGATCGGCGCGCTGCTGTGGTGGGGCGCCAGGCCCCGGTGCTCGGGAGTGAAGCAGAACGTCACCGTCACGTCGAAATCGGCCAGCGCCGCCATCTGCCGGTCGAACCAGTCGAGGGCGTTGGGGCGGAAGCTGTCGGCCCAGGACAGGCCGGTGCGCAGGTAGGTGACGCCGAGGCGCTTCATCCAGGCCACGGCCTCGTCGAGGCGGTGATCCTCGTAGTGAAACCACTGGCACAATCCGAATGCGGGGGTGTGCCTGGCGAATTCCTCGAGGGCGAGCTTCGGCGTGCCGTCCTGGCGCAGAAGGCCCATGTGGAAATGGCGATAGTAGGAGGAGCCCTCGGCCTCGCGGTGGCGGGTCGTCGCCTCCCATTCCCGCGGCAGGTCATAGAGGCTGTACCAATGGATGCGCGGGGCCGCCCCGGTGAGGAGCGCGGCGGTGCGCTGCAGGCCCCAGAGCTGCACCTCCTCGGCGCCGAAGGTCGAGACGCCGACCTCCGACACCCAGACGGGCAGGTCCGTGACAGCCTGGATCTCGGCGATCTTCTGCGGCCACTCGTGGATCTGCCACAGGTTCCAGTCGAGGGGAAAGCCGTGCACCGCCACCGCGTCGACGGCGTCGAGCACGCCGTCGGCGGTCATGCGGCGGATGAAATGCGGGTCGATCGGCGAGATGCCGCCGAGCACCCGCGTCAGGGTCGGGTTCTCCGCGCGGATCGCGGCCCCAGCGGCCCGTGCCATGGCGCTAAACCGTACCCATTCCGGGTCGATCTCGGGGTCCCAGTGCGACTTGTTGTTGGGCTCGTTCCAGAGCATCACCGCTTCGATCACGAGACCTGTTCCTCGGCTGACGAGAGCGTGCGGCCCGACAGGGCCGGATAAACCGCCCCCGCGCCGTAGGGCACCGAGGCGGGGCGGCAGACGAACACCTCTTCCTCGGGGTGGCTCTCGATGCGAAAGCCGCTCGCCCGCAGCATCGCCTCGGTGCAGGCGCGATTGGGAACCCACCAGTTCGTCGGGTCGCCGGCGTAGCGGTGCTCGATGAAGTGCAGCTTCGGGTAGCCCGGCGCCCCGAAATGGTCCGTCTCCCAGAAATCGTAGTCCTCGGCGACAGGCTCGGCCTCGCGGGCACCCCGCTGCATCGACTGGAACACGAGCAGGTCGGCGGCCACGTGCTCGCGGATCAGGTCGAGGGCGAGCAGCGGATGGCGCAGGTGGTAGAGCACCCCCATGAACAGGACGACGTCGAAGCGTTCGCCCAGGGCGCCGACATCGTAGACGGAGAGCTTGGTGAAGGTGATGTCCTGTCCGGTCCGCGCCGCCGCGAACCGTGCCTGCGCGAGGTAGCGCTCGTCGGAATCGATCCCGAGCACGCGCGCCGCGCCGCGGCGCTTCATCTCGATACTGTAGAAGCCGCCATTGCAGCCGATATCGAGGACGCTCTTGCCCGTCAGGTCCGCCGGGATCGCCTCGGCGAGGCGGCGCCACTTCACCCGCGGGTAATCGCCGAGGAAATGGTTCGGCGCGGTCGGCTCGCCGTCGAGGTCGATATTGTGGAACCAGTCTCCGAGCGCCTCGATCTCACGGCGCAGCACGGCACGCTCCTCTGGCATGGTCATCGATCGTCTCCGGTGGTGCCAGGGAGCGGAGTCACGTCAGACCCGGCTGTACGTTGAGCGCGGCGAGGCGTCCGCCGCCCGTCCATAGATCGAGGGTGGTCACCGAGGCCGGGCCCACCTCGAGGCGATCGTATGCGTCCGGCGAGAGGTGGAGGATGCCGAGCACCACGGCGCGGATGACGTCGCCATGGCTCACCGCGACGCTGGTCCCCTCCAGCCGCGCCAGCAACCCGAGGGCACGCGCGCCCGCCTCGCCCATGCCCTCGCCTCCGGGCGGTCGGCTGGCGGCCCGCTCCGTATTCCAGGTGGTCCAGAGCGGGTCGGCCTCGAGTTCGGTGAAGCTGCGCCCGGTCCAGGCGCCGAAATCGATCTCGTCGAGCTCCTCCGCTACCGTGACGCCGAGGCCGAGGGCCTCGGCGATCGGGGCAGCGGTCTCCAGCGCCCGCTCACGCGGGCTCGACAGCACCGCCGTCACGCCCGTGTGCCTCAGGCGCGCGGCGAGCGCCGCGGCCTCGATACGTCCCTCCTCGCTCAGCGCGACCCCCGGCATGCGCCCGCACAGGACCTTGTGCAGCCGCCCATGCGACGCGTGGCGCACGAGATGAACCCGGCTCATGCGCTTCCCAGGGGGGGCGACGTCTCGAGATCGGGCTCGCCCGCCACGAAGCGCCGGGTCCGTTCACGGGCCTCGTTGTCGGTGAACTGGCGCGGAGGCGCCTTCATGAAGTAGCTCGACGGGCCAACAAGGGCGCCGCCGATACCCCGGTCGAGGCCGATCCTGGCGCACCGCACCGCGTCGATGACGATGCCGGCGGAGTTCGGCGAATCCCACACTTCGAGCTTGAGCTCGATGTTGAGGGGCACGCCACCGAAAGCGGTGCCCTCCAGGCGGATATGCGCCCATTTGCGGTCAGTGAGCCAGGGCACGTGGTCGCTCGGGCCGACATGGATGTCGTCCGGGTCGAGCGGCATGTCGAGCTGGCTGGTCACCGCGCGGGTCTTCGAGAGCTTCTTCGATTCCAGGCGTTCGCGCTCGAGCATGTTCTTGAAATCGGCATTGCCGCCGAAATTGAGCTGGTAGGTGCGGTCGAGGCGCACGCCGCGCTCGCGCATCAGGTTCGCCAGCATGCGGTGCACGATGGTGGCGCCGACCTGGCTCTTGATGTCGTCGCCGACGAGCGGCAGGCCGCGCAGCTCGAAGCGCCTGCGCCACGCCGGGTCGGAGGCGATGAAGACCGGGATGCAGTTGACGAGCGCGCAGCCCGCGTCGAGGGCGCAGGTGGCGTAGTACTCGGTGGCCGCCTGCGAGCCCACCGGCAGGTAGGAGACGAGCACCTGCGTGCGCGTCCGTTCCAGCTCCGCCGTGACGTCGATCGCGGGCTCGTCGGCCTCGGTGATCACCTCGCGCATGTAGCGGCCGAGCCCGTCCAGCGTCGGGCCGCGCCGTACGATGACCCCGGTCGGCGGGACATCGGCGAAACGCTGCGTGTTATTGGGTGGCGCCAGGATGGCCTCGGAGAGGTCGCGCCCGACCTTGTCCGCGCTGATGTCGAAGCCGGAGACGACTTCGACGTCCCCCACGTGATAGCCGCCGAGCTCGACATTCATCAGCCCCGGCACGACCTCGTTGCGTCGGGCATCACAGTAATGGTGCAGGCCCTGCACGAAGGAGGAGGCGCAGTTGCCCACCCCGACGATGCCGACGCGGATCTTGGATCGCTGCATCAACGTTCCTCCACGCGTGAGAGCCGGCGCCGACACGCCTCACGGTCAGCCGGCAAGGGCGTGATCCTTGTTCTGCGGCGCCGCATCGTGCGCCATCTCGCGGGAGAACCAGGCGGTCGTCTTCTTCAGCCCGGATTCCAGGTCGACCTTAGGGCTCCAGTCGAGCAAGCTCCCGGCCCGCGCGATGCAGGGCTTGCGTCGCCGCGGGTCGTCGACCGGCAATGGCCGCGTCACCACCCGCGAGGCGCTCCCGGTAAGGCGCAGGACGCGCTCCACCAGATCGCCGACGGTCAGCTCGTTCGGATTGCCGAGATTGACCGGTCCGCCGGGCAGCGTGTCGCACGCCATCAGACGAGACAGACCTTCGACGAGGTCGCTGACGTAGCAGAAGGAGCGCGTTTGCCGCCCGTCGCCGTAGACGGTGATGTCGTCGCCGGCGAGCGCCTGGCAGACGACGTTCGAGACGACCCGCCCATCGTCGGCGCGCATGCGCGGACCGTAGGTGTTGAAGATGCGGGCGATCCGGATGTCGGTGCCGTGCGTCCGCTCGAAGTCGAAGACCAGCGCCTCGGCGGCGCGCTTGCCCTCGTCGTAGCAGGCGCGCGGCCCGGTCGGGTTCACGTTGCCCCAGTAGGATTCCCGCTGGGGATGAACCTCCGGGTCGCCATAGACCTCGCTGGTCGAGGCCTGGAGGAAGCGGGCGCCGTCGTCGCGGGCACGCGCCAGCAGGCGATGCGTGCCAAGCACGCTCGTCATCATCGTGTGGACCGGGTCGGCCTGATAATGCGGCGGCGAAGCGGGACAGGCGAGATTGAAGATGCGGTCGAATCGTCCGAGCAGCGGCAGTGGATCGACGACGTCGGCTTGCACGAGGTCGAAGCGGGGCTCGTGCTGCAGGTGAGCAAGGTTCGACCTGCGCCCCGTCAGCATGCTGTCGAGGACGGTGACGCGAGCGCCGTTGCCCAGCAGCGCGTCGACGAGGTGGGATCCGATGAAGCCGGCGCCACCGGCGACCAGCACGCGCAAACCTTTCTCGGTCGTCATGACACCATCCCTCGCAGGCTTGCCGTTGCGTGAGCCATCGTCCCGGCAATCCCGGGTGCGGCGACCCTGGTCCCGGGGCGGCCCTGCGCTTCGCGAAGATGCGCTTCGAGCTCGCCGGCCCGGTGAGCCGCGCTGTGCTCGGCGAGGACGCGCGCACGGGCGGCGCCGGCGACGCGCAGGCGGTCCGCCTCGGATCGTCCGTCGAGCACGTCGAGCACGTCGTCCGCGCTGTCGGCCGGCAGGATCTCGACGCCCGGCACCAGCACCGTCTCGAGCCCGTCCCAGCGGTCGGTGAGGATCGGGGTTCCGCAGGAGGCCGCCTCGAACAGGCGCACGCTCGGGCTGTACCCGGCCCGGATCATGTCGGCGCGGGTGACGTTCAGGGTGTAGCGGCTGGCGGAATAGAAATCCGGGTGACCGGCGGGCGCGACGTGATCGATGCGCTCGACGTTCTCCGGCCAGTCGATGTCGTGCGGATATTGCGGCCCGGCCACGGCGAAGCGCAGGTGCGGCGCGCGGCGGGCGGGCTCGATCAGGAGCCGTTCCAGGGTCGGCTGGCGGTCGGCGCTGTAGGTGCCGAGATAGGTCAGGTCCCACCGCTTGTCCCGAACCAAAACCGGATAGGCGTCCGGATCGACCGAGCAGTAGAGAGGCCGCGCCGCGGGCGAACCGTAGCGCCTCTCGATCAGGTCCAGGGTCGGCCCGCCCGTGAAGGACAGATAGAGGTCGTAGGCGCGGATGAGGTCGGGGGAGAGATAGGCGTGATCGCCGTGCGCGAGCTTGGCGAGGGTGACCGGCGTGTCGATGTCGTAGAAGGCGCACAGGTTTCGCGTCCAGGCGCGGACGCGCTCCCCGACGGCGACACCCTCGGGCACGTAGGAGCCGACGATCACCGCATCGGCGGCGGCGATCCGTTCGCGGAAGCGCGCCAGGTCGGTCAGGTCCCGGTAGAGGGCCAACTCGCTGAAATCGGGTTCGGGAAGGTCGCGATGCGCGGCGTACCAGGGCACGTCGCGTTCCAGGAACAGGATGCTGTGCCCACGGGCAGCGAAGGCCCGGAGCAGGGCGCGGTAGGTGGTGGCGTGGCCGTTGCCCCAGGACGAGGACAGGCTGAGGCCGAGGACGACGAGGCGGATGGGCGACCCGGTCACGCCGCACCCCGCTCGCGCTTGCGCTCGGCGACCGCGCGCAGGATCGCGTCGACCTGGGCGCCGCGATGGGCGTAGGTGTGCTCGCGGGTGATCCGGGTGCGGGCAGCCTCGCCGATGGCGCGGGCGCGCTCGGGCGTGAGCGCGGCGATATGCTCGGCGACCTCGCGCCCGTCGCGGGCGACCAGCACCTCCCGCCCGTCCTCGAGGAAGAGGCCGAGGCCGTCCCAGGCGTCGGTGACGAGGCAGGCGCCTGCGCCGGCCGCCTCGAACACCCGCGTCGCAGGCGAGTAACCCACGGCGGCCATGCTGTCGCGGGCGATGTTGAGCACGGCGAGCGGCGTTGTGTTGAAGGCGTTGTGCTCGCGTGTGTAGACGTGGCCGAGATGGCGCACGTTGGCGGGCATCGGCTTGTCCGCCCAGCCGCTGCCGCCGATGAGGAAGGCCCGCTCCGGCAGGCGCGCGGCGGCGTCGAGGAAGAACGCCTCGACCCGGGCCTCGCGGTCGGGCAGGCGGTTGCCGAGGAAGGCGAGGTCGGCCGAGAAGCGCGGCTCCGGCGGGACCGGATGGTGGGTGCTCGGGTCGAGGGCGTTGTAGATCGGGATGCAGGCGGCGGCGCCGAAGCTCTCGTAGGCGGAGACCACCGGCGGACCGCCACCATAGGTGAGCACGAGATCGAGCGCCGGCATCGCCTCAAGCAGGGGGTGGCCCGGATTCGCGGCGAGCTCGGCGAGGGTGGCTGGGGCGTCGACGTCCCAGAAGATGCGGATCGCGTCCGGCCGGGATGCCGCGACGAGCCCCGCGAGCAATTCGTCGTCGTAGACCCCGACGCCGCTCGCCTTGACGACGACGTCGGCCGCCTTCGCCTCGGCGACCACGGCCCGCATCGCCTCGGGGGTCGCAGGGTAGACCCGCACCTCGGCGTAGGGGGGAGGATCGATGTCGCGGTGCTTCTGCCGGTCATAGGCGTCCGGCTCGTAGAAGGTGATGCGGTGGCCGCGGCCGGCCAGGTCGCGCAGCATCCCGCGGTAATAGGTGGCGGCTCCGTTCCAGTAGGAGGAGAGCAGGCTCGATCCGTAGAAGGCGATCTTCACGCAGCATTCTCCGGCATGGCAAGATTCCCGGGTAAGGCAGCCGCGCTGAGCCGCGCCGCGATGGCGAGGAGTTCGTCCGCACGGTGGCGGCAGGTGTGCCGGGCCGCGATCGTCGCGAGGCCGCTCACGACGAGGCTGTGGCGCAGGCCGGCATCGGAGGACACGGCCCGGAGGTGACGCTCCATCTCGGCGCCGTCGGCGGCGACGAGGTAGTCGGTGCCCGGTGAGAACAGCCCCTCGGCATCGTCCCAGGGCGCACTGACCAGGGGGATGCCGCAGGCGAGCGCCTCAAAGACGCGGATCGTCGGGATGCCGGGCAGCCGCTCCACGTAGAACCGCCTCGGCACGTGAACGGTGGCGAGATGCCGGGCGAACAGAGCGGGCGCGCCGGCATTCGGTGCCCAGCCATGATAGCGCGCACCGTAGCGGGCGAGCGTCGCCAGCGCCGCCTCGGGATAGCGGACGCCGTAGACGTCGAGGGGGAGGCCGCTGCGCCGGGCCGGGGCGAACAGGAAGGTCTCCAGCTCGGCGCTGCGCTCGCCGTCGCCCCAATTGCCGATCCAGACCAGACCGGCCCGTTCGCCTTCGTGCTCCGGAGGCCGGAACAGGTGCGTGTCGGCAGCCTCGTGCCAGACGAAGACGCGCCGGCCCCAGCCCCAGCCGCGATAGATCCCGGCCAGGGTTTCGCCGAAGGCCAGGACGCCGTCGTAGCCCGAGAGGTCGTAGCGCCGCATCGCCTCGGGCTCGCTCACCGCCCTGTGGTGCGTGTCGTGGAAGAGGAGGGTGTAGCGCGCGCCGCGCTTGCGTGCGGTCCCGAGGGCCGCGACCAGGGCGGGATCGTTCCACTCGTGGACGACGACGAGGTCGCTGCCCTTCACGGTGTCCACCACCGGCCCGATCGCGTCGTAAGTGGCCGCATCGAGCTCCGGGTAGGCCTCGCGGAACGCGGATAGCCCGGCTTCGCCGTGATCGCGCCGAAGGTTGTCGAGGCTCCAGGCGCCGCGCGGCTCGAAGGCCTCGACGGCATGCCCGCGTCGCATCAGTTCCTTCAGCACGCCGCGCAGGAAATGCGCATTGCCGTGGTTCCAGCACGACGTCAGGGAGTGGGTGAAGTAGGCGATCTTCACGCGGCGGCTCCGTCGAGAGATACGGCAAGCCTGCGTCCCGTCAGGACGGTCTCGAAGGCCCGCAGGACGCCCGCGGTGGCGGCCGCCATTCCATAGCGAGCCGCGTGGGCGCGGGCGGCGTCGCCCAGGTCCAGGTGCCGGTCGGAATCGGTGGCCAGGGCGTCGAGGATTCCGGCCGCGGCCGTCGTCTCCGCAGGATCGACGAAGACGGCCGCCCCGTCCCATAGCTCGCGGAAAGTCGGGATGTCGGACAGGACGAGGGCGCATCCCGCCTGTGCGGCCTCGAGCACCGCGAGGCCGAACGGCTCGTAACGCGCCAGCGACACGAAGACGGGCCTCTCGCGGAGCTGTGCGGCCACGCCGGCATCGTCGAGCGGCCCGAGCCGCGCGAGATGGATCAGCCTGATCCGCTCGCCGTGAGGCCCTTCGGTCGGTCCTGCCGCGCGAACCGGCATGATGCTGAGCGCGGCGACGCGATCGAGGGCCGCGACGTTCTTCGCCCGGTCCCAAAGGCGGCCGGCGGTGAAGGCGAATGGCGCAGGGTAGCGCGCAGGGTAGTGCCCAGCATCGTCGGGAGAATTGGGCCACGCGGGCGTCCGCCGGCCGTTACGCACGACGGTCGGCTGCCGGGGCAGGCCGTAGGCGCCGGCGGTGGCGGCGGCGAAGGCCGCGCTCGGGGCGAGCAGGGCATCGGCCCGTTCACAGCCCAGGGCGACGAGGTCGCGCCGCCAGGCGAGATCAGGCGGCAGCGGCCCGGGTTCGAGCGCCCACCACCACGTCGCGACGCAGGAATGGCACACTGCGACGACGGGCACGTCGAAACCGCCTGCCGCGGCGAAGGCAGGGCTGTGAAGGTGGACGAGATCCGCGCCTGCCAAGCCCGCGAGCCGCGCCAGGGCCTCCCCCGCCGCCAGCACCGCGTCGGGCGTCTCCGCCAGCCAGTCGAGGGGCAGTCCGGTGTCGATCAGCCGACAGCCGGCGGCCTCGGCCTGCGCGCGCTGCGCGTCGGAGGCCGGAGGTCCGAGGAGAGCCAGCGTCACCTCCACGCCCTCGCGGGACAAGCCGTCCGCGAGGTCGACCGCGTAGGGCCAGACGCCACCGACCGCGTCCGCGGTCATGAGGACGCGCAGGCGCACGGTCCTCACCGGCACCCGCACGCGGCTTCGAGCTCGTGCAAAGGCAGCGGGCGCTCCTCCTGGATGTCGCTGAACCCGTCGAACTGCGCGAGGTAGTGCGCGTGCGCCCTTTCCCAGGCCTGATCGTCCGGCTCGCCCCACAGACGGCGGTAATCCGGTGCGCCGGGATAGGGATAGAGCGGCACTGGGTCGTTGGCCCAGACGCCGTGCCCGCGCAGCCGGTCCCGCCAGGACGCCACGAGGTCGGGATCGTCGCCCTCGCTGCGGATCAGGTTGGCCTGGACGAAGGGGACGCTGCGCCGCGCGTGGATCAAGCGGGCGGCGAGTTCCTCGGTGGTGTCCCGGCAGCGCTTGTCCAGCGCGGCACGGCCCTCCGGCGTCAGGCTCTCGATGCCGGCCTCGATCGAGACGCAGCCCGCCGCGCCCAGAAGGTCGAGCATGTCCGGCTTCCAGAGGTCGATCCGGGTCTGGATGCCGAAGCGGATTTCACGCCCGACCAGCGCTTCGAGGAGCGATTTTTGAGGGAGAAAGATCTCGTCGACGAAGTAGACGTAGGTGACGCCCTGAGCGATCAACCCGTCGACCTCGTCGAGGACGTGAACGAGGTCGCGGCGGCGATAGCTGTCGCGAAAATCGATCTTCGCGCAGAAGCTGCAGGTGTAGGGGCAGCCGCGGGAGGCCTCGACTTCGGCGCCGGGACCGTCGGGCGCCCGGTCGAAGCGGTGGTGATGGTGATCGTGGCGGGCGATCCACTCCGCCGGCCAGCGAAGGGCCGGCAGATCGACGAAACGGCCGGAATGGGGGCCGCCGGTGATCGTGACGCCGCCTCCACCACGGAAGGCCAGCGCCGGCACCTCGTCGAGGATATCGGCCGCGGCGAGCCTGACCAGGATCTCCTCGCACTCGCCGCGGATCACGGCATCGACGCCGAGCTTGGCCAGCGTCGCTCCCGGCGTCGTCGAGCCATGTGGGCCGACCGCGATCGTCCGCCCCCCCCTCGATCCCAGGGCGTCGAGGAAGGCGCGAGGCACCCTCAGCTCGGGCGGAGCGCAGCGCCAGAACAGATAGGTCGGCGCCGTCGTCACGACGGTCATCGCGGGGCCGAAGGCCGCGACCGCGTCGGCCGCCTCCTCGTTCGATTGCCCGTTGAGGTGCGCGTCGACCAAGAGAACCTCGTGGCCTTCCCGTTCGAGCATCGCCTTGCCATAGGCGAGCTCGAGGGCGAGATGCGGCGCGCGGCAGCCGAAATAGATGCTGTTGCAATAGGTCCAGGACGGGTTGACGAGGGCGATCCGCATCATGGCATCGCCCTGGCGAAAGCCGGCTGCGCAACGTGGCCGGCGGGCGCGAGGCCCGCTCCCATCCAGCGCGCGAGATCGGCGAGGCCGTCCCGCCACGGCATCGGGGCGGCAAGTCCGAGGGCGGCGCTGGCCCGGCGGGTATCGGACACGTACCAGCGCTGGTCACCGGGCCGCCACGACCCATGATGCAGATCGACGGACCGGCCTGTCAGCTCCGGAAGCTGATCGAGCACGTCGCGCAGGCTGACCGCGTTGCCGGGGCCGCCGCCGAGGTTGAACGCCGTGCCGCTGATCTGCGCGATCCGGTCCCAGGCGGCGATATAGGCGGCCACGGCATCGGAGACGTGGAGGACGTCGCGCACCTGGCAGCCGTCGCCGTAGACCGCGATCGGCTCGGCGCGAAGCGCGCGGATCAGGAAATGGGCGACCCAGCCCTGGTCCTCGGTGCCGACCTGATGGGGGCCGTAGATGCAGCTCATCCGCAGCACGGCCGCCGGGATGCCGAAGCTGCGTGCGTAATCGAGCACGTACTGGTCGGCCGCCCCCTTGGAGCAGCCATAGGGGGTGTGGAAGTCGAGGGGTCGGTCCTCGCCGACGCCGTAGCGGCGCAGGGCGGCGTCGGCCGGCAGGTAGCGATCGTCCACACGGTCGAGGGGGATGCCCCCGAGGTTGCCGTAGACCTTGTTGGTCGAGGCGAAGACCAGCGGCACCGGTCGGCGGCGCAGGGCTTCGAGGAGGTTGAGGGTGCCGCTCAGGTTGATCTCGAAATCGGCGCGCGGATCGATCAGGCTCGTGGTCACGGCGACTTGAGCGGCGAGGTGGAAGACGACGGCCGTCTGTGCCACCGCCCCGGCGAGCGTGGCCTCGTCCCGGATGTCGGCGACGATGGCCCTGACCCGACGCGGATGGCGCGCCTTCAGCCCGTCGAGGTTGGCCTCGACGCCGGCACGGGCGAGGGAATCGAACACCAGGACGTCGTGCCCCTCGCCGGCTAGGCGGTCGGCGAGATTGCAGCCGATGAAGCCGGCGCCGCCGGTGATCAGGACAGGACCGTCGAGCCGGGAGGAGGCGGAGGGTCCCGCGATGTCCCTCATGCCACGAGGCCCCGCTTCTCCAGGTCGGCCCGGGCCTCGGCGACCCGGTCGAGGGCCTGCTGCTGCGCCACCCAGGCGGCGAGTTCCGCGAGACCTTCCGAGAAGTCGTGCCTGGGCGCGTAGCCGAGCTCGTCCTGGATGCGGCCGATATCGGCGATACAGTGTCGGATGTCGCCGGACCTCACCTTGCCGGTGATCTCGGGGTCGATGTTCTCCCGGCCCATGGCGCCGGCCAGCAGGCGCGCCACGTCGCGCACGGTGCGGTGCTCACCGCTGGCGACGTTGTAGACGTTGCCGGGTGCGGCGGGATGTTCGAGGGCGAGGACGAAGGCCTGCACCACATCGCCGACATGGACGAAATCGCGCCGCTGCAGGCCATCCTCGAAGATCATCGGCGGCTGGCCGTTGTGCAGCCGCGACGCGAAGATGGCGAGCACGCCGGTATAGGGATTCGAGAGGGCCTGGCCCGGTCCGTAGACGTTCCACAGCCGCAGGGCCACGCCCTCCATCCCGTAGGCCGGAGCCAGGGTGAGGGTCAGCCGCTCCTGCACGTACTTCGTCAGCGCATAGACCGAGGCGAGGGTCGAATTCTTCCATTCCGGGGTCGGGGCCGGCACCAGTGGCCGGCCTGCGGCGTCGACGGGGTCCAGCAGGCCGGGCCGGCGGATGCCCTCGGCGACGTCGCCCTCGACCGTCCGATAGAGGCCCTCTCCGTAGATGCTCATGGACGACGCGACCACGACCCGCCTGACCGGCCGCTCGATCAGCGCCTGAAACAGCACAGCGGTGCCGTAGTCGTTGACCGAGACGTAGTGGTCGACCGCGTACATGCTCTGGCCGACGCCGACCTCGGCGGCGAGGTGGACGACGTGCGTCGCCCCTTCGAGGGCACGCTTCACCGCCGCGCCATCGCGGACATCGCCTTCGATGAGCGTGACCTCGGGCGCAAGGACGCTCCTGTCCGGCGCAGTGCCGTGAACCTGCTCGAGGAAGTTGTCGAGAACGCGGACGCGATATCCCGCAGACAGAAGAGCCTTCGCGAGATGGCGGCCGATGAAGCCGGCCCCACCTGTGATCAAAACCGTTCCTTGCCGCGCGCCAAGCATTCGACCGTTCCGACGCACATCGCAGTGCCTTCGTGAAGGATCAACTAAGAAGCTATCAGCGTCTTTAACCTACACTGGTTTGATCTGTTTATTTCATAGACGTATGTTAATTGATTTATGATAAAAATTGATCCCAACCAAAGTCGTATTAGGCGCCGTATTGCCTAGCTATTCAACCGCCGACAAGGGAAGTGAGAGGAGTCCGCCGCTGGATATGGACGAAGGATCATGCCTTCTCGGCGCAGAGCCTTCACCTTTCCGGCGTGCATGATCGGGACCCGGCACCGAGCACCCGTGCCTCGACGCTGCGGCGCGAAACCTCGCTGCGGGAGGTGTTCGCCGGCTTCGAGCACGGTTCGCGATCGCTGGCGGCTCGGGGCCGATCCCGGAACGCATGACCGGCTGATCGCGCTCAAGCTTGCGCGTGAATGATGGTTGGTCTTCGCGGTTCAACTCACGTCTTATTCGCCGCCGGCAACTTCCGCCAAACCGAACCCGCCCGTGGACATGCCGGAAACCCGGGACGAAGGGCAGCCCGTGCGAGCCGGGAAAGCCAGGGATGATCGATCGGCAAGGGCATGGAGTTGTCAGCATCCGAGCAATGCAGGGAATTCGTTACTTGGCCTGGGCGGAGGACGAGAGCGGAGCCTCAGCCGATCCTGGCCCGGGACCGTACACCCCGCTCCCGCTCGAGGCTGAGCAACCGCTCCACACCCCGGCACGAGCCCAGCGGATGAAGATCTGGGCCTCTCGCCACCAAGGCCCGAAATCGCTGGGAATGGCTCGCCACTTGGCGCCGTTCTGATGCCTCCAGCGGATCGCCGAGAGCCTGCGCCTGAGATCCCGCGGTGGTGTCTTGGCCTTCGGACGGCACGCCTCGGCCAGAGGCTCCAGTTCGGACCATCGTGCGTCACTCACAATTGTCCCACGTCCGCGGAGTGACAAAACGCGAACACCGCTAATCAGTTCAGGCCACAACAGATCCTAAAAGGTAGTACGCCATATTCGAACGTTTCCCTTGCAGAGGGACCGACACATAATACGAATATCGTCGATGAATTTGTTCACTAATTGTTGCGCCGACTCCAAGCGGAATTGCGAAAGGGAATCATGTGTGCTGACGTCATCGTTGTTGGAGGAGGTCTGGCCGGCTCGATGGCTGCCGCCATGCTCGGCCATGCCGGGCATGATGTCACCTTCGTCGATCCGAACGCGACCTACCCGCCGGACTTCCGGTGTGAGAAGCTAGAACAAGGTCACATCGGTGTTCTGCGCCGGAGCGGACTCGCAGAGGCGGTCATCCGGGCGGCAACTCACACGGATCGGCTGTGGATCGCCCGCTTTGGCCGGATCATCGATAAGGTCCCCTTCGACCAGTATGGGATGGCCTATGATAGGCTCGTCAATACGATACGCGCCGAGATCCCGCAGCATGTTCGCACCTGCCGCACCTTTGTCGATGCGGTCACGCTGATCGAGAACCATCAGCGGGTCCTTCTATCGGATGGCCACGAGATCGATGCCCGTCTCGTCATCCTCGCGAGCGGACTGAACTGGACGCTGCGCCGTAACCTCGGCATTTCGCGCTAACTCGTCAGCCCCCGCCACTCGGTA
Organism: uncultured Methylobacterium sp.; assembly: GCF_964251405.1. Lineage (GTDB taxonomy): Bacteria > Pseudomonadota > Alphaproteobacteria > Rhizobiales > Beijerinckiaceae > Methylobacterium. The sequence continues at coordinate 30,287 of NZ_CAXUJR010000020.1, read as the reverse complement.
ACGATTGGCTTTGACCTCGAACGGACGGACGGGACCGAGTTCGACTTTCCCGGGCTGCAGTACAATCCCGAGAACCATGCTGAGGGCATGGCCTATCTCACCCTATTCCGGATCGGCAGTTCGATGCGGGCCAACCTCTTCCTCTATCAGCCGCTGAAAAGTTCCTGGATGACGAGTTTCCGGACCGATCCGGATGCGGCGCTCCGCAGCCTTATGCCGAAGCTCGCGACCGTGATTGGTTCTTATACGGTGACAGGTTCGGTCAAGGTTCGGCCGACGGATCTGCACGTGCTGCGAGACTTTCAGAAGCCGGGCCTTGTACTGGTCGGCGACGCCTTCGCGACTCCTTGCCCTGCCACCGGCACCGGCGCCCTCAAGGTGTTCACGGACGTGGAGCGGCTCTGCAACGTGTACGTCCCACGTTGGCTGGCAACTCCGGGCATGGGAGTGGAAAAAATCAAGGCCTACTACGAGGATCCGCTCAAGAAGGCCTGCGATGCGATGTCGACAGCCAGAGCTTACGAAC
>NZ_CAXUJR010000020.1:17115-29661 GCF_964251405.1 uncultured Methylobacterium sp. | reverse complement strand
TGGCCTGAACTGATTGGCTGTGTTTGCGCTTTGTCACTCCGAGAAAGTGGGACAATGCTGAGTGACGCACAACGTCCGAACTGATGATCGCAGCCGCCTTCGTCGTCCGGATAGGTGACCTAGGCGGATCGTACGTTGCGTAGGACGAAGCCGCTCCTTGGGCGGGCCGGTATGTAGGTCAGGTCGATCCTGGCGTCCTGCAGAGGGACTTCGTAGCGCATCGACCCCGCGAGAAGGTCGGCGGCCGTCATGAGCAGGGTCTGGGTGATGCCCTCTCCTGGGCAGCGATGCCCGTCCGTCGCCGAGCCGCCGCCATGTGAGATCATGTCGAACGCATCGATGGTTTCGGTGCGGAAGCGCTCCGGATCAAAGCGCTCCGGCGCGTCCCACCGGCTCGGGTCGTGGTTGGTGCCATAAAGGTCCATGAGAGCCCAGTCGCCGATCTCGAAGGCATGGCCTCGCCACTCGAAGGGCTCCAGGACTCGTCCGCCGATGAAGGGAATGAACGGATAGGTGCGGCGCACCTCCCAGGCGAAACGGTGGCGTGTGTCGTCGTCGGCGTTGCGGAGTGCCTCGGCCCAGTGTGGGTGCTCGTGCAGCGCCATGGCGGCGAACACGACGTAGCGAGCGTTTGCCACCGTCGGGCGGAGGACGTTGATGAGCTCGACACCCGCCGTCTTGACGTCGAGAGGACGCCCGTCGGCGTCGCGATGGGTGGCGACGGTCCGGGCAGCACCCTCCGGGACTTCGCGGCGGCCACTCCGGATTTCTTCGATCGTTCGCCGCGCCCAGCGCTCGGTGCGAGCGCGAAGAAGATGCCCACGCCAATTGCGTGGTCCGATCGCGCCCGTACCGTCGATCATGGCGGCGAACTCGGCCGCCCGAACGCCGACCTCGTCCGGGGTCAGCGGAAGGCCCACCCACTCGCACACCGCAGCCGTGATGACGTGGTGCGCCTCGTCGAGGAGGACCACGCCGTCCATCGTCGCCCAGCGCAGCACGGCTCGGCGCCAATGCTCAGCGAACAGGTCGGAGAAGCGCCGGAGGGCGTCCGACCCGACCAGCGACAGGAACATCCCCTTACGGTGACGATGGACATCACCGTCCATGACCATCACGCTCCCGTGGTCCTGGATCAGCGCGAAGGTTGTCGGCGGGAGCGCGTGTCGACGCGTGAAGCGATAATGGTCGTAGAAGTGTGACGCTGCCTCCCGGCCGGACATGCAGATCACGGGACTCAGCATGAGGCGCGCCGCGAACAGGTCCGATCCGTACCGTCGGCAACGGTTCGGAATGAAGCCATATCCTTCCGAGAGGAGTGACAACGTGCTGTCCGGCGCACGATCTCTGGGTACGGCCGAGCCGCTCCACCGCTTCACGTCCATCTCGGGTCCATCTCAGACTCTGCGTCGGAATGCGCCTGGTCGGTGGATCAACATCCGCCTGGCCGCACAGTTCAAGGTCGCACAGTTCACGGCCCACTGCCGGACCTGCCAGGCGCTGCTTCAGGAGAGCGGTCCCCGGGACCGGACGGCGTAATTTTGTTGGGGCTTGCCGATCGGGCTTGTCCCAAACAGCCCCTGACGCGAAGCGTCAGGCGAGGATGGCCAGCAGGACCGCGCTGCCGAACACGATCATCAGGTAGGGTAGGATCTCCCTCGCCGTGATGAGACGTTCAGCGTCCGGCTTGTGAGGGTCGCCCGGGCTCATGATCGAAGGGCTGTGAACAGGTAGTAGCTGTTGAGGCCCGCTGCCTCATGCGCGGCACGGGCATTGAAGTCACGCGGTGTCGAGGCGGCATCGGTCAGGAGGCCGCGATGTTCCCACTCTGCCCCATTGAGGAAGCCAGGAATGGGCCGGTCGAGACGAATGGCGCAACACACGCCGATGTCCGTCTTGCTGGCGAAAAGGTTGTAGGGCAGCGACAGGTGCTCGCCATTCGACATCGGAGCCTCCTCGTGAATGCTCATGACCAAGCACGGGCGGATTGGATGCAGAATTGCGCTGGTTAAGAACCCTTCAGCCATCGTCCGGCCAAGCTCTGATGGTGCGATACCAGACATGACGTGGCGTCCTCGAGCCGTCTGCCATTTACAAAGCTTCGCAGGCAGCGCGAGGGCAACGGTAAAACGATCAATCCTTCAGCTGAGGGCCTCCACATCATACTGAGGCCGGTGACGTACCCCTCGTAGAGGAGGTCGACCGTCTCTCCCCCCCGACCGTTGATTAGCGGAGGCTGACGACCGAGATCTCAGCGCGCCGCATCCGTGTCGCGGCTCTCGATCTACCCACGTCATGGATGACGGCAATGACCAACGCCGGTCGGTTCACCGACCGGATGTTCAAGCCCATCAACAGCATGCTCTTGGACGTCCTCACCGCCGTCGCGCGTAAGAACTGCGACGATCGCGACAATCACCGGATCCTTGAGCACGCCGCCCGACACAAAATTGGGCCGCCCCTGAGGACGGCCCGAAGTTTTGGGAGGAGTCCACGTCCACGGAAACTGCACCAAGGTGACGCTATGCAGCCGCCTTACTGCGCATCAGAGCAACGCCATGCCATCGCCCTGCTGTACTGCGCCAACTCCACCTGACTGACGAAGTTCACTGTTTGATACCGCACAATCAGTCAAAGCGGGTTCGCCGGCTTGACCCAAGCAGGGATGGGACCCGCCGACTGGCGGTGGCGGAACGGCCCATCACAACATGATCCGTGGCAGTAAGGCGCGCTGCACGATCGTCGGATCAAGAGGGTTCATCCGTCCTGGCAGGCAGCCGAGACTGACGGCTCTCCGGAGTGCCGAGGCAGGGCGTAATGGCTGGCTTGTCCCGCCGTTGCCAACGTCGACGAAAGCGCCCACGCTCCCGACCGATCTCCCCGGCTCGTCCTGAGCGCTCGGAGAGGAGCAGATCTGCTCCGATCCAGGATGAAGCCCATGATCGAAGCCGCTATCGTTGCCGTCATCTTCGCGCTGGGGTTCGGGATTCCCGTGTTCGGGATCATGCACGTGCTGCGGCAGTCGTAGCGCTCGATCCCTCGCCGCATTCCGGCATCCACCTGGGGCTTCGCGAACCCCGAGAGTTCGTGCCTCCCAGTCCATATCGGGCGCGAGTGTCAGGCTATCGGACCCCAACCGAATTGGGCGGAGCGAGAGCCGTCCATGATGGTCGAGACGGCCGACGAGCGGGCGAGCCTTGCTGGCCTCGGGCGGCGCCTTGCCCTAGGATTCCGCTCACGTCCAAGCAGGGCGTTGCGGCTTGGCACATGACACCCTGTTTGGATCCCCCTCGTTCCCAACATCCTTCCGCGAACCGCGGTCCACGTCGCTGAAGGATGCTCAGGTTTTTGGAGAGACGGTATGCTCGGTTCGACGCGATGGCTCTGCATGGCCGCAGGGTCCGCTATTCTCATGACCACGCCGATCGTTCCGGCACATGCGGATTGCCTACGTCACGTCATCAATCGGTCGCCCCTCGTCCTGTTGGTCTCCCAGGACGGTGGCCCCTCGGTCACGGTGCGCCCCCGGTCTTCACGATCGATCCGCCTGTCAGCACCAGGCCAGCTCGACCTCGCCGCATACTGCTCCCCATCAGGCCTCGGGGCGCCGGTGGCACAACGGTCCTTTACCTATAACGTCGTGCTGGACAGATGCAGCTTCGAGATCGGCTACGGCTTCTTCGAGCGGGAGCTTGGCGTCGGCTTCCTGCCTCGCCGCGGCACGGCCCCGTTCACCCTAAACAATCCAAAGCAGGGTGACATCGTCCTTGCGGCGGACAGATCGGCCTGCCTGGGGCCTCGATGAGGACGACGCTCCTGCCCGCCTCCAACGCAAGCGCGGCGCCAGGAACGAGCGTCGGAGCCTCGAATTGGCCTCACCCAACCTGGGGAGGCCGCATGTCCACACAGCCACCGCCCGTTCCGCCCGCGAACCATTCGGACAAGGGACCGGGCAGCGCTTCGGTCGCGCCCAAGGACGCGTCCAAATCGCCGCCGAACGATGCCGAGAAGACGGGACACCAGGCGAATTCGAAGATCAACACGACGAGTCAGGGATACTGGCAGGACCGATGGTCACCTTCCGGTCCCACTCGCCGCCTGTCTGGACGCGGCCGTGGACCGGGTGACGCGGGCAGCTGGGCCGCACGATGGTTTCCGTAGTTCCCAGCAGAATTTGAGCGTACCATCGTCCGTCCGCGGAGGAATTCGCATCATCGGTCATGCACCGATGAGGATGGAGGTGACAGATGTCCAAGTTGTTCGAGGAAAGAGAACACGCGGCCGAGATGCTGTTTGTTCGGGCCGAGGAAGCGCGGTTCATGATGCATTGCCAAGGTGTGCGCACGCTTGCTGCCTACGCGGCCCAGAAGCTCGGAATCGATGAGCACGGTGCTGGCGCATATGCTCACGAATTGCTGAGTGCCTTGGTTCATGGGACGAAGAATGAGGATCTGATCGAGCGGGTGCGCGCCGATCTGGAAGCTGGCGGCGTCATCGCCGATGCTGCCAGGCTTCGCCGGGAAATGAACCGCTCGACGGCACAGGGGGTCTACGCCATGGGGCCGGCGGCGACTGAGGGGGAAAGCCCCTCGACCTGACCTCGATCTCGACCGGCCCGCTCCCGTCGCAGTAGCTCCTGCCTCCGACTGGGTTTCAACACCGATACCGGCACCGACTTGCCGCCTGGCGAGGATCGGATCGACCTATGATCGCGCGAATTGACCATCGCTAACGTCAACGCACGGCATACACATCATTCGTCCCAGTCGGGCTTCGGCACGGTCGTCGCGATCGACGCTGGCAACGCAATCGCCTTGGCGAATCTCACCCTGGCGAGCCTGCAGGCGAGGGAGTTCGCTTCCGGGTAAGCGCTCACCGTCAGCCTCGTTACGGGCCGGATCGGTGACTTGCCTGACCGAAAGCTCTGGACCGGGCGGCGTCGAACACGCATTCTGAGGATGGTTCATTCGGCCCTTCCGAGGGCTCCGACGTGTCCCCGCGTTTTGGTTACGGACGGCTAGACAACCTTTGGGAAGCCCAGAGCCGACGATTGGATCGAAGGTCCGAGAGCAATTCGTCGGACAAAAGCGTGGTGTTGCGTCGGTCCGAAAGCCGGCATCCACTTTTCGAACCGACGCCTCGGCGGAGGATTGACGAGGCGAAGTCCGAGTGTTGATCGACAAGGTTCTTTCCCTCCGCGGGCGCATGCGGCTGCAACGCAAGCGACGGCGGGAGCGGCGCGTCATCACCGAGTCGGGGTTGTTCGATACGGCCTGGTACCTGGACCTGTATCCCGACGTGGCCGGCTATCCCGGCGGGTCGCTGGAGCATTTCCTCGATCATGGCGCAGCGGAAGGGCGACCGGCAGGCCCGCACTTCGACACCGCCGCCTACATCGCCGCCAATCCCGACGTGATCGTCAACGGAGCCAACCCGCTCGTCCACTACATCCGCCATGGGTCCAGGGAGGGGCGTGGCTTCGCATCAGGTCCTTCCCTCGAGGCGAGTCGGCGCGCCGGAGAAGGGCGCGGGCGCGCGGATGTCGGTTTCAGCCTTCTGCTCGGAAACGGGGAGAAAGCCGCCCTGGCGGCGACCCTGACGAGTCTCGCGGCCCAGCTGCACGCAACCTTCGAGGTGATCCTCGCCGGGTCCGACGCGAGCTTCGACGAGACGCTCGACGCGCTTCAGGCCGGTGCCGGAGAGCGGACCGGTCTGGATATCCGCCGGATCGAGGAGAGCCACGACGATGCCCTGTGCGCCGCGATCCGGCTCGCACGGCATGATTTCGTCATCCTGCTCGACCCCGGCGACATCGTCGCCGTGGACGCGCTGATCGATCTCGCGGACTTCCTTCATCGCTGCGCCGTGACCGGCCGGCCCTGCGACGTGGTCTACGGTGACGAACTCCAGTCCCTCGAACACGCGCCGGAATCGGTGCTCAAGCCGGGCTGGTCCCCCGAACTCCTGACCGCCTACAACTATTTCGGGCGGCTCACCGCGATCCGCCGCGAAGTCGCGCTCGCGGCCCTGCCGGACCTCGGCCGGGGCGCGGCCGCGGAATGGGGACTCAACCTCCGTGTCACCGAGTTGACGCACAACATCGAGCGGCTGCCGAAGGTGCTGTGTCGGCGGACGGTCTCGACGACCCTCGACCGGAATCTGGCCCTGTCGGCCCCCGCCGATCACGTCGCCACGCTGGAGGCGTACTGGAAGCGCCGCGGCCACGACGCGCACGTCATCGCCCGCAGCGACGGCACCTTCCGCTCGACCTGGCCATTGGCGCGCCGGCCGCTGGTCTCGATCATCATCCCGGCCAAGGGCCGCGCCGACCGTCTGCGGGTTTGCACGGAGGGCCTGTCCGAGGGGACCGGCTACGGCAACGTCGAGCTCATCGTCGTCGATCACGGCGCGACGGAGCCGGATAGGCTCGCTCTCCACGCGGAAATGACCACGCGCGGCGCACGCATCGTCGACGGCGAAGGGGTGTTCAACCGCTCGCGCGCCTGCAATCTTGGCGCCGCGGCGGCAAAGGGCGAATGGCTTCTGTTCCTCGACGACGGCATCGAGGTGGTAGAGCGCAATTGGCTCGACGAGCTGGTCCGGCAGGCGCTGGAACCCGGCATCGGCATCGTCGGGGCAAAGCTCCTCGACCCGGACGGCAGCATCCGGCACGCGGGAATGGCCCTCGGCCCGTCCTTCCTGGCGGAGCCCGGATCCCACCGGGCAGGGCCGAACGCGGCGGGACCGATCGGGTCGCCGGACCTGCAACGGAACGCGATGGCGGTGTCGGGAGCCTGCCAGCTCATCCCACGCGCCGTCTTCGACCTCGTCGGGGGCTATGACGAGGGTTTCCTGATCGCCTACGGCGACGTCGCGATGAGCATTGAGGCCGCGCGTGCCGGATTCCGCTCGGTCTATCTTCCCTCCGCCGTGCTCGTGCACCACGAGGACGCCGCACGGGACGAGCCCGCACTCGCGGACGATCGGGTCCTGCTTGCCGGGCGCTTCCGGGCCCTGGGCGTCGCCGAGGACCCGCACGGGCATCCGGCACTGGATACCGGGAGCGTCGCTCCGGAGTTTGGTGGCAGGGACGCCATACCGTCCCCGTCCGGCCCGGGGCTGGGGCAAGGTCCAGCGCAGGAGACCATCGACCGCCTCGCCGGCCCTCCCAGCAACCCTCTCGACATCTACGACGATGGGGCGGTGGCCTCCGCCTTCGGCCTACCCTGGGCCGCGGTCACGTGGCGGTTCGATCCGATGCAGATGGTGCCCGGCGTCGAGGCGGCCGCCCGGATCCTGATCGAATTCGTGCGCCGACGCCGCGACCTGCGCGCGCGCTTCCCGGAGGCGCTGACCGAAGGCGCGTCGGGCGGATTCGCCCGATGGGTGAAGACCGAGGGCCTCGGGCTCCTCGGCCTCGGGGAGGACCATGCGCGTGCGATCGACGCCGCCTTCGAGGCCAACCTTGGCTCGGCGGCGCGCCAGATCCTGATCTACGACGAGGCCCTGCGCCGGGAGGATCCCCTGTTCCTCCTGCCGAACGGCCGTGCCACGGCCTGCCGCTCCCTGTTCTCGGCGCTGCGCGCCGGGAAGCTCGGGCAGGAAGACCTCTGGTGGTTCCTGGTCGCGAGCGCCGAAGATCCCATGGCCGAACTTTGCGCCACCTGGGCGATCACCCCGTCCTGGCAGGCCGAGGTCCCGGATGGCGGCACGGTGTTCGGCCTGACGCCGCTGGCGCTCTGGGTCGCCCGGACCTACGGCGTCACGCAGGACTGGATCTACGCACAGGGCTATCCGGCGATCATAGACGATGCGGCCCAGATCCGCCTCGCCTACGCCGCGCGCGCCGATTGGCGCGAGGCATTCCCAGACGCGATGACCGACGCCAGCGCGGCGGCCTCCCTGGTCCGAAGCCTCGCGACGCGGGCATCGGGCCTGCCCTTCCTGCCGCGCGGCTGGGCGGCGGGGCAGGACTGCGAGGCACTGGGCCGGGCTGTCGCGCGCCCCGGCGTCAACATCCTGGGCCACTTCTCCTACCCCTCCGGCTTGCGCATCTCGACCGAGAGCATCGTCGAGGGCCTGCGTGCCAATGATGTCGCCGTCAGCCTGCGCGACGTTCCCGTCGCCCTCACGACCGACGACGCCGTCGGGCACACGTTCAACGGGTGCGAGGTCTACGGGACGACGATGATCCATGTGCAGCCCGAGCCGTTCTTCGATCAGGCCTACGAGCGGTCGGGCCTGCTGCCGCGGACCGACCGGACCTACAGGATCGGCTACTGGTACTGGGAATTCGACGATGTCCCGTCATCGTGGAATCGCGCAGCGCTCGCCTGCGACGAGATCTGGACGGCGACCGAATTCATCGCCGGTGGCCTGCGCGCGCGGTACAAACAGCCGGTGCACGTTTTCCTGCCCGGGATCGAGATCGAACCCTTTCGGGAGCGTCCCCGCGCCGAGCTTGGCCTGCCGCCAGATGCGTTCGTGTTTCTGTTCATGTTCCACATGACCAGCATCATGGAGCGCAAGAATCCGCTCGGTCTGATCAAGGCATTCAAGCAGGCCTTCGGACGGGAAGATCGCGCGAGGCTGGTCATCAAGACCTCATTCGGCGAACACCAACCGGAAGCCTATGCACGTCTGGAAGCGGCGGCGGCGGACGCCAATGTCATCCTCATCAATCGCACCTTCTCCCGCCACGAGACCCTGAGCCTGATCGCGGCCTGCGACGCCTACGTCTCCCTTCACCGCTCGGAGGGCCTCGGTCTCTCGATGGCGGAAGCGATGCTGCTCGGCCGGCCCGTCGTGGCGACGCGGTACTCGGGCAACCTCGACTTCATGGACGACGACAACAGCCTCCTCGTCGATTGCCGGATCGTGACCCTCGACCGCGACCTCGAGCCCTATCGGGCCGGTCAGCGCTGGGCCGAGCCCTCTGTCACGCACGCGGCGGCCCAGATGCGCAGGCTCTACGACGACCCGGCCTTCGCCCGCCGCCTCGGCGTCATCGCCCGCCGGGATCTCGAGGCGCGGCTGAACTACCAGACCACCGGCAAGGCCATCGCAGATCGACTGGCTCTCATCGAGGCGATGCCGTAACGACCAGGCCCGATCCGCGGGCCGGTCGGCGCGTGCGCCAAAACCCCTCTACGGAGCCCCTATCGCCAGCTCGTCGCCGTCTTGAAGCCCGGTTGGCCCAGGCCCTCGATCTGCCGGTGGCCGACAGCCATCGGGCGGTGGTCAAGACCCTGGAATGGGACTTCGCCGATGTGGAAGCACCCTTCGACCAGCGCATGCTGCCGCCCAGGACCGAGCCCGCAGGCGCGCCGTCCTCGCCTCGATCCCGAGTCACGGCCGGCGTGCTCGTCACCGACATGGCCGAACCCGGCGGCCTCGACCGCAAGGCCGCCGCGGGATCGAGCGAAACCCGGATCAATCCTGCAGCATGCGCTTCAGGAGTTCGACCTCCTCGGAGAGGACCGTATCCTCGCCGATCAGCTTGTCGATCTTGCGCACGGCGTGAAGCACGGTGGTGTGGTCGCGCCCGCCGAAGCGCCGGCCGATCTCGGGGAGCGAGCGCAGGGTGAGCACCTTCGAGAGATACATCGCGATCTGGCGCGGCTTGACCACGGCGGCGGTGCGCCGCTCGGACAGGATGTCGGAGCGCGAGACGTTGTAGCGGGAGGCCACCAGCTTCTGGATGTCCTCGATCTTGATGCGCTTGGGCTCGCGGTTTTTCACGAGGTCGCGGATCGCGGTCTCGGCGGTCTCCATCGTCACGGCGGTGCCGGTCAGCGTGGCGTGGGCCAGCAGACGGTTCACGGCGCCCTCCAGGTCGCGGCCGTTCGCCGTGATGGCGCGGGCGACGTAGGCCGCCACCGTCGGCGAGACCTCGAAGCCCGGATGCGTGGCCCGCACGGCGGCGAGCCTGGCCGAGAGGATCGAGGTCCGCAGCGTCTCGTCGAGATTGCCGATCTCCACCACGAGGCCGCCGCCGAGGCGCGAGCGCACGCGCTCCTCGAGGGCTTCGAGCTCGGTCGGGGGCCGGTCGGAGGCCACCACGATCTGGCGGCCGGCATCGATGAGCGCGTTGATGGTGTGGCCGAACTCGGCCTGGATCGACTTGCCCTGGATGAACTGGACATCGTCGAGGATGAGCAGGTCGATGGCCCGCAGGCGCTCCTTGAAGGCCAGCGCGTTCTGCGTCTTCAGGGCGTTGACGAAGCCGTACATGAAGCGGTCGGCGGTGAGGTAAATCACGCGCTTGCCGGACTCGCGCGTGGCATGGCCGATGGCGTGGAGGAGATGGGTCTTGCCCAAGCCGACGCCGGCATGGAGATAGAGCGGGTTGTAGAGCGCCGGACCCTCGTCCTGGCGCGCGACGCGCTCGGCGGCGGCATGGGCGAGCGCGTTCGAGCGGCCGACCACGAAACTCGCGAAGGTCAGGCGGTTGTCGAGGGGCGCACCGCTGAGGTCGCCGGGCTCGGCCCGCGCGGCGGGTGCCGCTTCGGCCTCCTGAGCCTGGGCGGTTTCGCCGGTCGACGGCGCGTGAGGGAAGGGCGAGGCCTGGAGCCTGGCGAGGGGGCTCGCGGGAGTAATGGACTTCTGCGCGGCGGCAGCGACGCGGACTGGAGCGGCGGCTCCGCGCACGCCGACCTCGATCCGCGTGACGGTCTCGACCTCGCTGCGGAACGTGTTCAGCACCCGGTCGAGGTAATGGGATTCGATCCAGCTCTTGAGGAAGCGGGTCGGGACCGTGAGACGGGCCGTTCCGGCTGTCACGGCGTCGAGTTCCAGGCGGGCGAACCAGCTCGCGAACACGTCCTCGCCGAGTTCCGCCCTCAGGCGGCGCTTGACCCGCACCCACGCGGCCACGACATCGGTGCCGCCGGTCCCGCTCCTGCCGATATCGCCGTCATCCGCCGCGCTACCCTCGACCTGCATCATCACTCTCCTCGCGCAGAGGGCGGGGCCCGCCGTCGTCGCGTACGCACACTTGGACGTTGCTCATGACCCGCGAAGACCTCGCGGGACCCAGATCGCCGCGACCGAGTCAAGCCCCGGACCGCAAGCTTTTGCCGACACCCGATAGCTATCAACAATTAGCTACGGTTCTCCTAACAAAGCCGGCCCAACGGGCAGCATCGCGAGTCACGGATTCGACACCGGGACGGTGACGGGAGTCGAGCCGCGCTCGACATCTTGCGGATGATTCGAACAGGTCTCAATAAAGTGTGAACTTTATCCCTTTCGGAGAGACATCATTAATCTACACACGGCCCCTAGACTCCGCAACGCCACAGATTTGACTCTAGGGTTAACGCTTCCCACCGCACCGGACGATGATCCCGGCGCGTATCAGGGGCCTAGAACGAAGAAAGCCCGGCCAGATGGCCGGGCTTTCTTCGAACCGTTCCCAGTGAGGGAGGTGTCAGGCGGCGAGCGCCTTGACCCGCGCAGCGAGGCGCGAAACCTTCCGGGAGGCGTTGTTCTTGTGCACGATGCCGTGCTGCGCGGCCCGCATGATCTCGGGCTCGGCCTCACGCAAGGCGGTCAGCGCGACAGTCTGGTCGCCGGCGGCGATGGCTTCCTCGACCTTGCGGACGAAGGTACGCATGCGGCTGCGGCGCGATCGATTGACGGCGGTCCGCTTCTCGATCTTGCGGGTCATCTTCTTGGCCGACACGGTGTTGGCCATGGGGCATCCTCGTCTCGTCAGGCGGTCCCGACGAGCCCGCAGGCTACAGTGTCGGGGAAACGCGCAAAAGGGTGTTCGGGAAACAGCTTTGCCCACGGGCGGGCATTGCCGCGACCGTCGGCGAAGCGGCGTCTATAGCCACGTCGCCCCGATCCGTCAACGCGGGCTCGCGCCGTGATCGAGGCCGCACGGATCCGGGCAGGAATAGATTGACGCCATCCAGGACCGGGCCGACGGTGACGGTCCCGATCGGCAGGGAAGGCCCCAGGATGGATTCCGAGATCACGCTCTACCATTCCCCCAACACCCGATCGTCCGGGGTCCGCATCCTCCTCGAGGAACTCAGGGCCCCGCACCGGCTCCACGTCCTCGACATGCGAGCGGGGGACAATCACCGGGACGCCTATCTGGCGATCAATCCGATGGGCAAAGTGCCGGCCATCACCCATGGCGGGGCGGTCGTCACCGAGCAGGCGGCGATCTTCTTCTATCTCGCCGACCTGTTCCCGGAGGCGGGTCTCGCACCGGCGATCGGCGACCCGCTGCGCGGGCCTTACCTGCGCTGGATGGTCTTCTACGGGTCGAGCTTCGAGCCCGCCGTGATCGACCGCGCCCTCGAGCGCGAGCCTGGGCCGCAGGCCATGTCGGGCTACGGCGATTTCGATCGGGTGCTCGCCACCCTCGTCGACGCGCTGAAGAAGGGCCCGTATCTTCTCGGGGAGCGCTTCAGCGCCGCCGACGTCCTATGGGGCAGCGCCCTATCCTGGACGGTCGGCTTCAAGCTCGTCCCGGAGGATCCGGCCATCATGGCCTACCTCGCCCGCCGGAACGCGCGCGCCGCCGTCCAG
>NZ_CAXUJR010000020.1:7789-17015 GCF_964251405.1 uncultured Methylobacterium sp. | reverse complement strand
CGAACCGCGCTTCCGCGACTTCATCAACGGCGAGATCTGCGACGCCACCAAGGCCCAGGAGGTGCTCACCTGCCTTTCGGTGGAGTCGCGCGAGGACGTCGACGACCTCCTCGCCAAGGCCCTGGCGGCCGGGGCGAAGCCCTGGAAGCCGATCATGGATTACGGGTTCATGTATGGATGCAGCTTCCAGGACCTCGACGGCCATGTCTGGGAACTGATGCATATGAGCCATCCCGCCGGAGACGCATCGGCGATGCCTGAACCGGCATGAACCCGACGAAGGCGGTCCGCTCGCCGTCGCGTCAGCCCCGCGGCACCGTCTTCTCGGCGGAACGAGACAGCAGGGTCCAGCTCAAGGTGGACGGCGCGAAGGTCGCGACGAGATGGATGACGATGATCGGTCCGAACACCAGCGACATCATCACGACCATGATGACGGCGACGTTGGCCGGCTTGCTCGGCACGTCCGCGCGGACGCGCCGGGAGAAGGAAGGAAACAGGGTCATGGGCTCACCTCGTTCGACCGGCCGCCAGAGGCCGGTCGCGGGCGAGCCCGATCAGCCGATCAGGCGAGAAGCACGCTCATGGCCGAAGGCGGCGCGGTCCATCGACTACTGTCGCTGGGCATAGGGTTCAGTCATTCCTGTGGAGCCGTCGGACTGGATCGAGGGATGGTCCGACGGCGGCCCCGCAATGATGCGGCGCGGGACGTTAGTCAAGCGTTAACGCGCCACGCAACCAAGGAGTTCACCGCATCTGCAGATGCGCGGCAAAGCGCTCGACGAGCCGTTTGCCGACCTCCTCCTTAGCGAGGGTCGGCCAGGTCTCCACGGGGCCGTCGCGGGTGAGGAGATGCACCGTGTTGGAGATGCCGCCCATGACGCCGCCCTCCACCGAGACATCGTTGGCCACGAGGAGGTCGCAGCCCTTGCGCAGCATCTTCGCGAGGGCGTGATCGATGACGGAATCAGTCTCGGCGGCGAAACCGACGACGAGGGTCGGTCGCCCATCCGTCCGGGCGGCGACGGTGGCGAGGATGTCGGGATTCTCGACCAGCGCCAGCGGCGGGATCGCCGCACCGTCCTTCTTGATCTTGCTCCCGCGAAGGTCCGCCGGTCGCCAGTCGCCCACCGCGGCGGCGAAGACCGCGATGTCGGTGGGCAGCGCAGCCTCCACGGCGGCGAGCATCTCGCGGGCCGTCTCGACCCGCACGACGTCGACACCCGGTGGATCGGGGATCGCCACCGGTCCCGAGATCAGCGTCACCACGGCGCCGGCCTCCGAGGCGGCGGCCGCGATGGCATGGCCCTGGCGGCCGGAGGACCGGTTGGCGAGGTAGCGGACGGGGTCGATCGGCTCATGGGTCGGGCCAGACGTGACGAGCACGCGCCTGCCCGCGAGCAACCCTTTGCCGGCCTCGTCGGAGGCCCGGCCGGCGAGGAACCCGAAGCCGGCTGCCGACCGGACATCAGCCAGCATCGCCTCCAGTGCGTCGGCGATCTCCGCGGGCTCGGCGAGCCGTCCGGGGCCGAACTCGGCCTCGGCCATGGCGCCCTCATTCGGGCCGACCACCCGGACCCCGTCGGCCTTCAGGGTGGCGAGGTTTCGCTGCGTCGCCGGGTGCTGCCACATCCGCACGTTCATCGCGGGCGCGATCAGGATCGGCAGGGTGGTGGCGAGCAGCACCGTCGCGGCCAGATCCGAGGCATCGCCCTGCGCCATCCGGGCCATCAGGCTGGCGGTGGCCGGCGCCACGACGACCGCGTCGGCGTCCCGGGCGAGTTTGATATGGCCGATCTCGGCTTCGTCGGCCCGGTCGAACAGGTCGGTATGGGACCGCTCGCCGGCCAGGGCGGCGGCGGCCAACGGCGTGATGAACTCCTGGGCGGCCTTGGTCAGCAGCGGCCGCACGGCCGCCCCGCGCTCGCGCAGGCGGCGGATCAGGTCGAGCGCCTTGTAGGCCGCGATGCCGCCGCCGATGACGAGGAGAATGCGGCGGCCGCCGAGAGACTGGGACATGCCCCTACCCACGAGCATTCGGCGCGGCGCGTCAAGGGTGGGAGATGCACTGCAAGCGGGTCGGAGCGCCTAGACGACGGGCCGCCGGACGTCATGGCGGATGGCGGCGGCCTCGGCGCGCTCGTCCACGCGGTCGACGATCAGGTCGGCATGAACGACGTTCTCGCTGTCTCGCCTCGCGGATTCGATGCCGCTTTGCATCGCCTTAGCGAAACGCCATCACCAGCGCCCCCACGGCGATCGCCCACAATGCCACCGTCGACCACACCGCGCGCTGGCGCTCCTTGCGGGCGGCCAGCGCGAGCTGCGCCTCGTCGGGGGCGGACTCGTCGAGGCGCACCAGAATGCGGCGCAGGCGCTGGGCGAGGTCGGGGATGTCGGAGACAACTTCGGCGAGCGTCAGCACGGCGCGCCCGGCACCCTCCGCCTTGCCGATCGGCCCGAGGTTGCGTGCCACCCAGGAACGTACCACCGGCTCGGCGCCGGTCCACATGTCGAGCTTCGGGTCGAGGGAACGCGCGACCCCTTCCACCACCACCATGGTCTTCTGGAGCATCACGAGTTCGGTGCGGGTGCGCATGTCGAAGAGGGCGGTGATGTCGAATAGCAGGGTGAGCACCTTCGCCATCGAGATCTCGTCGGCCTTGCGCTGGTGGATCGGCTCGCCGATCGCCCGGATGGCCTGCGCGAAATCGTCCACCGAGTGGTGCGCGGGGACGTAGCCGGCCTCGAAATGGACCTGGGCGACGCGGCGGTAGTCGCGCAGGATGAAGCCGAGCAGGATCTCGGCGAGGAAGCGCCGCTCGCGCTGACCGAGCCGGCCCATGATCCCGAAATCCACCGCCACGAGGATGCCGTCGGCGTCCACGAACAGGTTTCCGGGGTGCATGTCGGCGTGGAAGAAGCCGTCGCGGATCGCCTGGCGCAGGAAGCTCTGGATCACCGCGCGCCCGAGTGCCGCCGGGTCGTGCCCGGCGGTGACGATGGCGGCGCGGTCGTTGAGGCGGATGCCATCGATCCATTCGCTGGTGAGCACGTCGCGGCCGGTCAGTTCCCAGTCCGGGCGCGGCACCCGGAAGTCGGGATCCGTCTTGGTGTTGTCGGCGAGTTCGGACATGGCGGCGGCTTCGAGCCGGAAATCCATCTCCATCATCACCGAGCGGGCGAGGATCTCCACGACCTCCCGGGGGCGCAGGCGCTCGGCCTTGGGCGAGAGCGCGTGGACCACCCGCGCCACGAAGCGCATGACATCGAGGTCGCGCTGGAAGCCCTCGCGCACGCCCGGACGCATGATCTTGACGGCCACGGCGCGCTGCGTCCCGTCCGCATCAAGGACATGCGCCTTGTGGACCTGGGCGATCGAAGCCGCCGCGATCGGCGCGCTGAAGGAGACGAACAGCTCGGCGATCGGCTTGCCGAAGGCGGCGACCACCACCTTCTCGGCGATCGCCTGCGGAAAGGGCGGCACCCGGTCCTGCAGCCGTTCGAGATCGACGGCGGCGTCCATCCCGACGATGTCGGGGCGCGTGGCGAGGAACTGCCCGACCTTGACGTAGGAGGGCCCGAGGCGGGTCAGCGCCCGCTGCAAGGGACCGGCCCCGTCGCCGAGCCCCGGCCGCTCCAGCATCCGTCCCATGCGCAGGGCGAGGCGCAGATGCGGCGGCAGGGGGTCGGGATCGACGAAGGCGAGACCGCCTTCGCGCGCCAGCACGAAGCCGACCCGCGCGCCGCGCAGGAGGTTGACGAAGGCGCCCAGCACTAGCGGATCACCCGCAGACGCGAGGTCCGATCCCTCATCGGCTGCGCCATCAGGCGATCTTCCAGCCGGAATGGATGGCCACGACGCCTCCCGTGAGCGGGCGGTGGCTGACGCGCGAGAACCCGGCCGCCTCGATCATTCCGGCGAAGCGTCCGGGGGAGGGGAACTTGCGGATCGATTCCACGAGGTAGCGGTAGGATTCGGCGTCCCCCGCCACGCGGGCGCCGAGCCGCGGGATGACGTGGAAGGAATAGGCGTCGTAGATCCGGTCGAGTCCCGGCAGGTCGACCTTCGAGAATTCGAGGCACAGGAAGCGCCCGCCCGGCTTCAGCACCCGCCAGGCCTCGGCCAGCGCCGTCTCGATCCGCGGCACGTTCCGGATGCCGAAGGCGATGGTGTAGGCATCGAAGGTGTCGCTCGGAAGCGGCAGCGACTCGGCGTTGGCGGTGACGAAGTCGATGCGGCCGGTGAAGCGGTCGCCGGCCCGCTCGGCGCCGACCCCGAGCATCGCCTCGTTGATGTCGAGCACCGTGACGTGGGTGTCCCGGCCACCGGCTTCGAGCACGCGGAAGGCGACGTCGCCGGTGCCGCCGGCCACGTCGAGATGACGGAACGGCCGGTTGCGCGGCGGCCGCAGCATCGCGATCAGATGGGACTTCCAGGCCCGGTGGAGCCCCCCCGACATCAGGTCGTTCATCAGGTCGTAGCGCTTGGCCACAGACCGAAAGACATCGTCCACCCGAGCCTGCTTCTCGGCGAGCGGAACGCGCTCGAACCCGAAATGCGTGCTCGACTCCCTGGCCGGCTTCTCGGCTGAACTCATGACGCTGATCCCTTCGCGGGAGCGTCATAGCGAAACGCCGGACAGATCGCCATGTGCCGGATCGTCGGGACGGGATAGACCGGCCGATACCACAGACCTCATCCGGATGAAGCGGTCCTCGACGGAGCCCCATGCCAGAGCTGCCCGAAGTCGAAACCGTCCGCCGCGGACTCGGCCCCGCCATGGTCGGCGCCCGTTTCACCCGCGTGACCCTGCGGCGTCCCAACCTGCGCTTCCCGTTCCCGGAGCGCTTCGCCGAGCGCCTCGCGGGCGCGACCGTCGTCGATCTGGCACGGAGGGCGAAGTACCTCACGGCCGGGCTCGATACCGGCGAGACCCTGATCATGCATCTTGGGATGAGCGGGCGCTTCGACGTGGCGCTGCCGGACGGCGCCAACCTGTCGCCGGGGGATTTCTACCTCGACGGGGCGCTGGGCACGCCCAAGCACGACCACGTCGTCATGGCGATGTCGAACGGCGCCACGGTGACCTACAACGACGCGCGCCGCTTCGGCTTCATGGATCTCGTCCCCACAGATGGCCTCGCGACCTGCCGGCATTTCGCCCGGATGGGGGTCGAGCCGCTCGGCGACGGGCTGAGCGCGCAGGCGATCGCACGGCTGTTCCGCCACAGGATCACCCCTCTCAAGAGCGCGCTTCTCGACCAGCGGTTGATCGCGGGCCTGGGCAACATCTATGTCTGCGAAGCGCTGCACCGCGCCGGGCTGCACCCGGAGCTGCCGGCCGGGGCGCTCGCCAGGGCGGACGGGTCGCCGACGCCGAAGGCCCGCCTGCTTGCCAGGGTGATCCGCGACGTCCTCACCGAGGCGGTGGCGGCGGGAGGTTCGACGCTCCGCGACTATGTGCGGACCGATGGCAGCAGCGGGGCGTTCCAGCATCGCTTCCGGGTCTACGATCGAAGCGGCGAAACCTGCACCACCAGAAAGTGTACCGGCACCGTCGCAAGGCTCGTTCAGGCGGGACGCTCGACCTTCTATTGCACCACATGCCAATCCCTGCCGGTGGACAGAGTCTCGCCCCAGGGCAGGGTGGCCCATAATGAGAGGACGGGGAAGCGCTCGCGCACTGATTGTTAAGCGGTCCGAGGCGACACTCGATGATGGGCACATTCGACGTTTCGTTCGTCGGCTGAATCCGACTTTCGGAGGACACATGTATCTGGTGGCCGGCAACGAAGCCGACAGGCTCGAAGCGATCCGCAGCCTCGACCTGTCCGAGACCGTTCCCGATCCGCGGTTCGACGCCATCTGCCGGACGGCGGCGGCATTGTTCGGAGCCCCGATCGCCCTGGTCTCGATCGTCGAGGCCGAACACCAATGGTTCAGGGCCAAGTGCGGTTTGGACGCCGACAGGACATCACGTAACGTCTCGTTCTGCACCTACGCCATCCTGGCGGACGATGTCTTCGTCATCGAGGACGCGACCCGCGATCCGCGCTTTGCGGACAATCCCCTGGTGACCGGTTCGCCCGGCATCCGGTTCTATGCCGGCGCCCCGCTCCTCCTCAGTCCCGGCATCCGCTTCGGCAGTCTGTGCGTGATCGACTCGGTCCCGCGCAGCTTTAGCGAGAAGGAACGGTGCCAGCTCCAGGATCTCGCCCTCATCGTGGTGGCGCAGTTGCGCCAGGCCAAGGTCGAGGCGGACCTGCGCGACAGCGAGGCCCATTATCGCCTGCTCGCCGACAACGCGAGCGACATGATCGTGTGGTCGGATCTCGACACGACGCGGCGATACGTATCGCCCGCGGCGCTGGCGCTGCTCGGCTACGAGCCGGGCGAACTTCTCGGTACCCGTCCGATCGACGGAGTCCACCCCGACGACGCCCCGGCCTATCGGCGCCTCCTCGACGACCTCGGACAGGCTCGCGTGCGCAACGCGGTGAGCCGGCAGCGGTACCAGCGCAAGGACGGAAGCTGGACCTGGGTCGAGGTCACATTCAACCTGACCCACAATCTGAAGGACGGCACGCCCGACGGTTACGTCGCTGCCGTGCGCGACATCAACGAGCGGATGGAGGCGGAGCGTCGGATCGCCCATATGGCCCAGCACGACGCGCTCACGAACCTTGCCAACCGCACCCTGTTTCAAGAGGGGCTCGCCCAGGAGATCGCCCGGTCGCGCCGGCGTGAGGATCAGTTCGCCGTCTTCTGCCTCGACCTCGATCGCTTCAAGGCGGTGAACGACACCCTCGGCCATCAGGCCGGCGATACCGTCCTGCAGACCGTGTCGGCGCGCATGCACGATCTGGTGCGGACAGAAGACACCCTCGCTCGGTTCGGCGGCGACGAATTCATGGTCCTGCAGACGGGAACGACACAGCCGAGCAGCGGGCAGGCCCTGGCCCGTCGCCTCATCGAGGCGGTCCGGGAGCCGATCAGCGTCGATGGCATCACGGTCGGCATCGGCCTCAGCATCGGCATCGCGGTCGGCCCACAGGACGGTGTGGACGGCGATGGGCTCTACCGCCAAGCCGACCTCGCCCTCTATCGTGCGAAGGCCGGCGGCAGGAACACGTTTCGTTTCTACGACGACGGAGCGGACGACGCGTTCCTGTCCGCCCCCCTGGCGGCGAGCGCCTGAGGCGACGCCCTCGTCAGTTCGCCATCGTCAGTTCGCCTTGGGCACCGCGGCCGGGAGGGTGTCGGCCCGTTTCTCGGGGTTCCTGACTTGGCTGTAGACGATGCTGCCGAAGCTCCCGATCACCGAGTGCCATCCCGCCTTCTCGTAGAGGGGTTTGTCGCGGCCGGCCTTGCAGAAGGCGGTGATGAGGCCGTTGACGAGATCGTCGGTCTTGGCATTCGCGGCGGCAGACTTGATCCTGGGCAGGAGGGCGTCGACCCGTGGGATGAAATCCTGGGGCTGAATGTCCTTCAGGGCCTCTGCGGTGCCGGCGGCCTCGATCGCCCTGGCGATGTCGGGCTGGGCGATCTCGGCGCAGGGGGCGGTGCCCGAGAGCATCGTCTCGGTCCGCTTGCGCGCCTCGGAGACGAGACCGCGTTCGGCGATCACCGGCGCCTTGTTGCCCCATGAGTTGCGGATGTAGTCGGTCACGTCGGCGACCTGGGCATCGGTCATACCGGTGCCCACCGCCGGCATCGGCGCGTAGCCGTTCTGGGCGCCGAGCCCGCCCAGGATGACGCGGAGCACCGTTTCGGAGCCCTCCGCCTGGACGGAGGTATTGCCGGCCAGAGCCGGGATCGCCCCGGGCACGCCCTGCCCGTCGGGCTTGTGGCAGGACGAGCAGTAGCTGAGATAGGTCCCCGCGCCCGGTGCCCCTTTCTGGTCGAAGGCCTGGAGATCCTTGACCTTGTAGGTCTCCTTGGCCTTCTGCGTGCGCAGGTAGGCGACCATCGCCCTGAGGTCGGCGTCGGTCATCCTTGACAGGGATTCCTCGATGGTCTGGCGCATCGGCCCGGCGGCGACGCCGGGCTGGTTGCCGGGGGCCGCGCCGGTCTTGAGATAGGTCACGACCTGGTCGTCGCTCCAGCCGCCGATGCCCTGATGATCGTCGGGGGTGATGTTGGGGGCGTACCATCCGTCGATGACGCCGCCGCCGAGCTTGCCCGCCATCCCGCTGTTGCCGACGATCTTGTTTTCGTTGTGACACATGCCGCAATGGCCGAGCCCCTCGACAAGGTAGGCGCCGCGGTTGACCTCGGCGCTGGCGTTGGGGTCGGGCTTGAACTCGCCGGCCGTGAAGAAGGCGGTGCGCCAAGTGATCAGCGCGGTGCGGATGTTGAAGGGAAACGGGATCTCGGAGGCCTTGCGGGCCTCGTTCACGGGCTCGAGCGAGCGCAGGTACGCGAAGATCGCCTTGACGTCCTCGCGCGTCACCTTGGTGTACCAGGCGAAAGGGAAGGCCGGGTAGAGATAGGAGCCGTCCTTGCCGATGCCCTCGTGCAGGGCGCGGGCGAACTCGTCCTCGCTCCAGTTGCCGAGCCCCGTCTCCTTGTCCGGCGTGAGGTTGGGCGTACGGATCTTGCCGATGGGCGTATTGAGTACGTAGTTGCCGGCGAAGGGCTTGCCGCCGGGCGCCGTATGGCAAGCCACGCAATCGCCGGTGGTGACGAGGTATTCTCCCCGCTTGACGAGATCGGCATCGCTCCCTTGGGCAAGGGCGATTGGTATGCCGGCGGCGAGGAGGGCGGCACTCAGGGCAGCTGCGTGCGAGGCACGTGCGTGGATGCGAACCATAGGGCTGGTTTCCCTCGCGCGATTACCACCGACGGAACTGTCTCAGCCCTGGCGCCGCACCGGGAACGTCATAATTTTCGAGCCGGTTCCGTCCTCACGCATTTGTGGTTCGAGGAGAGGTTGCATGCTGGGCTCCGGCCTGCCGCGCAGCCGGAGGCCGAGTTCGCAGGCATGGGCCACGAGCGAGCCGAGGAGGCAGGCGGCGATGACGGACCATGACGCATCGGTGAGCGCCGCCCGCACCGCCAGCATCAGCGCGGCGCCGGAGGCGAGGTTGCAGAGGAGGGGAACCGGTGCGGGCCCGCGCCCGGTTCGCCGGCGCCAGAGGAGGAGTGCCGCCGCCTCCAAAGCCACGAGGACGAGGATGGCATCGACGATGCGCCCGCTGGCGAAGAGCTCGGTCATGGTCA
>NZ_CAXUJR010000020.1:0-7689 GCF_964251405.1 uncultured Methylobacterium sp. | reverse complement strand
CGGCGCCCCGATCACCCGGTCCCGAAGGGCGCGTTGAGGCGCACGATGGTCAGGTTGAGATAGGCCGCCACGCTGACCCAGGCGAGATAAGGCAGCAGCAGCAGCGCCGCGATCGCCGACATCGGCGCCGTGATGACGATCAGGGAAAGCACCGACGCCCAAAGGGCGATCACCTCGACGAAGGCCCAGTCCGGCCGTCGCATCTGGAAGAAGATCGCGCTCCAGGCGATGTTGAGGACCACGTTGACGCCGTAGGCGATCAGGAGCGCCCGGCGGGCCTCCGGCCGCGCATCGGCGCCCCAGGCCATCACGCTGGAGACCACGGCGAGGACGAAGATCGTCGTCCAGACCGGGCCGAAGGCCCAGTCCGGCGGCTTCCAGGAGGGCAGGCGCAGGTTCTGGTACCAGGGGCCGATCGTGGTGAGGAGGCCCCCCGCGAGGGCGCAGACGACGGCGACCGAGGCCGCGACACCGATCGCCGTCCAGTTCCAGTCGCTCACGTTAAGGGGAGACCCAGCGGAACAGGTGCGCGAGGTCCTTGAAGAAGATCCGCACATGGGCGGCGGGCTTGGCCCGCACCAGCTCCTTGTTCATGTAGGAATCCCAGGTGAGCTGCTGGACGTCCTTGTCCTTGCAGATCGAGACGAAGCGCTCGCGCAAGGCGTCGTTCCGGTACCAGACCCATTGCATGATCCCGAGGATCATGAACACGCGCCCGTGCAGCTTCATGAAGCGGCGGCGGGCCTGCGCCAGGGCGCTCGCCTTTCCGGTGAGGAGGAAATCCTGTGCCGCTTCCGCCGCCAGGCGCCCGCCGAGCATGGCGTAATAGATGCCCTCGCCAGATGCGGGCGCGACGATGCCGGCGGCGTCGCCGGTGAGCAGCACGTTACGGCCGTTGTCCCATTTCTTCAGGGGCTTGAGCGGAATCGGGGCGCCCTCCCGCCGAACCGTCTCGCCGGCATCGAGGCCGCTCGACGCGCGCAGGGCGCGGATGGCACTGCGGAGCGAGAAACCCTTGTGGGCGCTGCCGGTGCCGATGCTGATCGTGTCGCCATGGGGGAAGATCCAGGCGTAGAAATCCGGCGAGAGCTTGCCCTGGTAATAGACGTCGCAGCGCGTCCCCTCGACGTCGCCGCTGCCGTCGGCCGGGCGGCGGACGATCTCGTGATAGGCGAAAACCTGCTTCATGGCTGCGTGACCGGGAATTTCGACGCGGCCGACCGCGGAGGTGGCGCCGTCCGCGCCGATCACCAGCCGGGTCCGCACCTGGGTCGGCTCGCCGCCGACCGGGGTGTAGTGCACGGTGGCGAGGCCATCGGGATCGTGGACGATCCGCTCATATCGGCCCGGGCGATGGTCGGCCCCGGCGAGAGCCGCGCGGTTGCGCAGCCAGGGATCGAAATGCTCGCGGTCGACCATGCCGACGAAGCCGTCGCCGATCGGCATGTCGACGCGTTTGTCCTTCGGAGAGATCATCCGCGCCGAGCGGATGCGGGCCACGATGAGGTCGTCGGGAATCGCGAAGTCGCGGATGAGGCGCGGCGGTATCGCGCCGCCGCAGGGTTTGATCTTGCCGGGCTTGTCGAGGAGCAGCACCCGCCGCCCGAGGCGGGCGAGGTCGGTGGCCGCCGTGGCACCGGACGGGCCGCCACCGACCACCACTACATCGAAGGTCTCGATCTCGGACATCGGGTCTACCTCGCGGACAGGGATGGGTCGGACAGGCCGGGCTCGGAACGAAGGGAGGTGCGTCGCGGCGCGATGCGGATGCGGCTCGGCGGCGCGTAGGCGATGCGCAGGGCGAGCGCGGCACCGACTACGAAGAGCGCTGCCTCCGCCGTGAAGACCGCCGCATAGGCATGGACGACCTCCGGCGTGACGAGACGCGCGAGATCGACGGCCACGGTGCCGAGGAAGCCGCCGACGCCGAAGGCGACGCCCTGCGCCGCCCCCCATACACCCATCCGGGTGCCGCGCTCCGCCTCGCCGCCCGCACCCGCGAGCCCCATCATCGATCCGATCGCAGCGACCGCGAAGATGCCGTTGAAGAGCCCGAGGGTGAAGACCGCGGCGCGAAGCGGGAAATCCTGGCCGACCACCCCCCCGGCGGCGATGGACAGGAGCGCCACGGCCGAGCCGAGGCAGCCGAGCACCGTCCAACCCTTCAGCGATCCAAGCACCGGGCCGCCGATTCCCATGGTTGTCCCGGCCACGAGGAGCATTCCGGCGAGGACGCCGCCATGCTGCAACCCGGACAACTTCGTCGTCGTGCCCGGCGTCATCGCGAAGACGAGGCCGGCGAAGGGTTCGAGGATGAGTTCCTGCGCGCTGTAGGCGAGCATCGCCACGAACAGGAAGACGGTGAAGCGTCGCGAGGCCGGCTCGGACCAGACACGGGCCAGCACCTCGAGAAAGGGCTTGCGTTCGGACCTGTCGTCGGGGGAGGGGGCCGCACGCGTCGGTTCGATGCCGCGCACCGCCACGAGAGCCACACAGAACGCGATGAGGGAGACCGTCCCGGAGACGGCGACGAGCCGCAGCCCCGAGAACGGATCGAGGAAATGACCGGCCAGGGGCGCCGTGATGGCGAAGCCCGCGATCATCATGATCCAGACCAGGGTCGCGGCCGCACCCCGCCGGCGGGCGTCGACGCCGGTGGCGAGCAGCACGAGCAGGGACGTCCCGGCCGCGCCGGCCCCCATGCCGACGCCGAGGAAGGCGACGACCGCCAGCGCGAGGCCTGCGGCGGGATGGGTCTCCATCACGGCGGTGGCGAGTGCCGCGAGGAAGCCGCCGAGCGTCAGAGCGGCCATGCCGCCGACGATCCAGGGCGTGCGGCGCCCGCCGACATCCGAGCCGTAGCCCCAGCGCGGACGCAGGATCTGCACGGCGTAATGCAGGGCGACGAGGCCGCCGGGCACCATGGCGGGAAGCGCGAGTTCGACCACCATTACGCGGTTGAGCGTCGAGGTCATCAGGACCACGACCGAGCCGAGCGCCGTCTGGACGAGGCCGAGTCTGGCGATCGCCGCCCAGGAGAACGAGAGGGGTGTGGTCATGGGGTCGTCTCCGCATTCGGAGCGACAGCCAAGGCTCCCGGGACAGCGAGCTCAGTGACCGGATCTGGCAGATCGAGGATGAGGAGGCCGAGGGGCTTTGCCATACCCGACGCTAAATTTTCACACTCCCATGTGTCAAGTAAGATTTACAGTCTTGACGTCTGGCGGTGCATGCCTGTCGCCGACTCAGTCCTCTTCGTCGGGCTCGTCCGCCACGTCGAGGTCGCCGATGCCGTAGCGGCGCAACTTGGCGTAGAGCCCTTGGCGACTGAGGCCCAGCATCTCGGCGGCTGAGGCGCGGTTGTCCCGGGTGATGCGCAGCGCCGCCTCGATGCACAGGCGCTCGATCAGGTCGGTCGATTCGCGCACGAGGTTCTTCATCGAGACGCGACCGACGAGTTCGGTCATCTGCTCGACCGAGCGCGGCAGTTCGCGGCTGGACACGCTGGGCGGAACGGCCCGGCGCGGAGTTCCCCGGATCGTGAAACCGAGGCAGGGATGGCCGCCGCCGGCGACGGACACCGCCGCGATCTCGACGTCCTCGACGGAGCCGTAGGAGCCGCGGATGCTCGTGGCGAAATGGCGAATCGATCCGTGCAGGCCCAACGTCGCGAACAGGGTCGCGGCTTCGGTCTCCTCGCGCCCGAGCCAGCGGTCGAGCAGCTCGCCGCGGACCTGCTCCTCCGTGGCGAGCTGGACGAGGTCGAGGAAGGCGGCATTCGCCGCGAGGATGCGGCGGCCCGGATCGGTGACGACGAAACCCTCCGGAAGGTTGTGGATCACGTCGAGCGTGGTGATGCCGGCGCGGCCCTGCGCCCGGTCGCCGGACGCGACCCCGTCCGTCGACAGGCGGAGCAACGCGCTCGTAGCGTTCTCCTGACGGAACAGGGAGGCGGCGAGACGGGTCTCGCCGCGGCCGTTTCCGAGCCGGACGACGAGGTCATCCGCCTGTCCCGTGATGCGAAGGCCCGAGAACAGGCTTTCGAGGTCGCGAGCGCTGGCGGCGTCGAAGAGGTCGATCACGTCCTGACCGACCACTCGCTTCTCGGGCTTGGCAAGGAGTCGCGCCGCGGCCGGATTGACCTCGGTGACCCGCCGCGTCCCCGCATCGACGACGAGAACCGGTTCTCCGGCGAGTTGGAACAGGAGCCGGTAGCGGGTCTCGGCCCCGCGCAGGCGCAAGTAGTCGCGCTCCAGCGCCTGCTGCGTCTCGGCGAGCTTGCGCTGCAGCGACGCCATCGCCCGCAGGTTCCGCCCGATCACGATCACCGGCCCGCCGGCTTCGAGCCTCATGGCGGAATAGCGAATCGGCAGGTCGACCCCGGTGGCGGAAGGATGGTTCACCTGGCGCCAGCGCGTCACGCCGCCGGGCGCCGCGTCCTTGAGCAGGGCCGCGATCTTGGGACGGCTCTCCACCGTGACGGTGTCGACCCAGCGCTGCCCGAGCCACGCCTCGCAACCCTCGCCGGCCAGATCCGCGCTGCCGAAGGCCGCGTCGCGGATGACGCCATCGTCGTCGATGACGAGCGACAGGTCCGTCGCGGCCGCGATAAGAAGCCCGGCCGCCTGAACATCGAGGGGGCCGAGGGTTTCATGGAGGGCCGCGAAGGAGGTTGCGGCAGGAAGCGCCAGACTGGTCAAAGATCACCAAGGTGTGATGCCGTCAGACGGGTCTTTCAGCAGGCTCGGGCATGCAGATCAAGCAAACGCTCGGCAATGGCAATGGCCTGGCTCGCATCGCGGGCCGTCGCATCGGCTCCGACGCGGGCGACGTAATCGGGATGCTCGATGAAGATCGAGCCGCCGACCATGACGCGGATATCGGGATTGCGGGAGGCGCGCCGAAGCTCCGCCACCGTTTCCGTCAGGGTCGGCAACAGAGTCTCGGACCCCAGCGAGAGCCCGACCACGTCGAACCACTCGGTGCGTGCCTGCCATAGGGAGTCGGGATCGTGCTGCGGTGTTGCGCAGGTCACGTCCCATCCGGCATTCCGGAAGAGGCGCTCCAGCACCGTGAGGCCGAAGCAATGGGTCTCGCCGGGGCATGGAAGCAGAAGGATGCTGCGATCCCGCCCGCCGCCCGCGGGGTCCCCGAAGCGCACCATCACGTCGCGGGTGATGCGCTGCAGCCGGCCCATGGCGATGGTTATCTCGGTGAAATCGAACAGGTCCTCTTCCCAGAGGACGCCGAGATGCTTGGCCGTCGGCGCGAGCAGATCGAGGAGCAGGCTCTCCAGGCTCAGCCCGTCCGCCATCAGTTCGGCGATGCGGGAGCCGCTGTCATCGCCGTCCGGAGACAGCACGAGCGCGGCGAAGGCCGCGATCTCGTCGGGCGTCGGCGTCAGGCTGCGCGTCGGCTCCGGCGCGGCGTCGGTCCGCAGGGCGAGCATCATGCGGGGAATGATCTCGGCCTCCACGATGCCGGCCAGGTCGCCGTGCCACCGGGTGAAGCGCTCGACGTCGACGAGACGAGAGAAGGCCTCGTCCTCGCACGATCCCGTCGCGTTACGGGGCGCACGCTCATCGAAGGAACAAGGGTCTCGATGCTGGCTCAAGTCGTCCATTGGTCCCTCCCAATGTTGATGACGGCTTCGTTGCGTCCTCGATCTTGAGCGTCGAGCGTAGCGTCTTGTGACGCTTGTTCCTTCTGATGGGCCGACATGCCGGGCCATAGACGCCCGGCGGATCCTGCGTCGTTCAGGGAACCTCTGCCGACGACGATACCTCTCTGCCAAGTTTTGGCAACGCAAGAGTTGTAACGCGTCCAAATCCCGAATGTCTAGATGGATTGACGTAAAGCCAGCTTGACACTCTCTCGGTGCCTTCCTAACCTCCCTCTCGACGGAAGCCTCCAGCAGGCGACCCAAGGAAGAGACGGGGGCGGAATCGATGGGTCCAGTCAGGGACCAGACGACACGGCCTCTCTATTCCGCGGAGGAGCGTGCCAAGCGCGACGCCACATCCTGGACCCTTGTCCAGGGCCTCCTGGCTCCGCTCCAGTTCCTCGTGTTCCTGGTCAGCCTGGCCTTGGTCCTGCGTACCCTGGCGACGGGGGAGGGCGAGGCCACGGCCAGCGCCTCGGTCGTCCTCAAGACCGTGCTCCTCTACGCCATCATGGTGACGGGCTCGATCTGGGAGAAGGTCGTCTTCGGGCGCTACCTGTTCGCCCCGGCCTTCTACTGGGAGGACATGGTCAGCATGCTGGTGCTGGCCCTCCACACCGCCTATCTCGCCGCGCTGCTGACGGGCCGGCTCGACACCGCCGGACTCATGTGGCTGGCGCTCGCCGCCTACGCCGCCTACGCGGTCAACGCGACGCAATTCCTCTTGAAGCTCCGCGCCGCCCGGCTCCAGGCGCAGCCCGCTCTCTCCTACGCGGAGGCAGCGCGATGAACGCCCACGCCCCACTTCCCAGTGCCCCGCTCCCCCGCCTCGACGGCGCCTGCACGGACGCGGCACCGGCCGTTTCGATCCGCCAGGAGCGCGGCCAGCGCGCGGTCTTCTGCGGTCTCACCGGCATCGTCTGGCTGCACCGCAAGATCCAGGACGCGTTCTTCCTGGTGGTCGGTTCGCGCACCTGCGCCCACCTCATCCAATCTGCGGCGGGAGTAATGATCTTCGCCGAGCCGCGATTCGCGACGGCGATCATGGACGAGCGCGATCTCGCCGGCATCGCCGACATGAACGACGAGCTCGACCGGGTGGTCGCCCGGCTGATCGAACGCCGCCCCGACATCCGGCTCCTGTTCCTCGTCGGATCCTGCCCGTCCGAGGTGATCAAGCTCGATCTCGGCCGGGCCGCGCAGCGCCTGTCGCGCAGCTTCGCGCCGGACGTGCGGGTGTTGAGCTATTCCGGCAGCGGCATCGAGACGACCTTCACGCAAGGCGAGGATGCCTGCCTCGCCGCCCTCGTTCCCGAGATGCCGCGTTCGGCGACGGATGCGGAGCCGGCGCTCCTCGTGGTCGGGGCGCTGGCCGACGTGGTCGAGGACCAGTTCGCACGGATCTTCGCCGATCTCGGGATCGCGCCTGTGCGGTTCCTGCCCGCGCGCCGGGCCGGCGAGATGCCGCCGCTCGGGGGCAATACCCGCTACCTCCTCGCGCA
Source organism: uncultured Methylobacterium sp. (assembly GCF_964251405.1). Classification (GTDB taxonomy): domain Bacteria; phylum Pseudomonadota; class Alphaproteobacteria; order Rhizobiales; family Beijerinckiaceae; genus Methylobacterium. The sequence continues at coordinate 525 of NZ_CAXUJR010000020.1, read as the reverse complement.
GCCCTTCCTCGCCGACACGGCGCGTGCCCTCGAAGAAGGTGGCGCGAGCCGGATCGCCGCGCCGTTCCCGCTCGGATCGGAGGGGACCACGGCCTGGCTGTGGGCTGCGGCGGAATCCTTCGGCGTGTCGCGCGAGCACTTTGAGACCGTGACGGCGCCGGGCCGGGGGCGCGCCGCCAAGTCCCTCGCCCCCTATCGCGAGCGCCTCGCGAGGAAGCGGGTGTTCTTCTTCCCCGATTCGCAGCTCGAGATCCCGCTCGCGCGCTTCCTGTCCCGCGAGATGGATGCCGAACTCGTCGAGGTCGGCGTGCCCTACCTCCACCGCGGGCACCTCGCCGACGAGATCGCGCTGTTGCCGGCGGGTACCGAGATCGTCGAGGGCCAGAGCCTCGACGACCAGATGGACCGCTGCCGGGCGGCCCGGCCAGACCTCACGGTCTGCGGCCTCGGTCTCGCCAACCCGCTGGAGGCGGAGGGGCTCACGACCAAGTGGTCGATCGAACTGCTGTTCACGCCGATCCAGGG
>NZ_CAXUJR010000019.1:43111-46610 GCF_964251405.1 uncultured Methylobacterium sp. | reverse complement strand
CGGGGGAGAACGGATCGGTGCGAGAGGCCGAAGGGTCGGCCTCCTCGCCATGATCACCGCGATCCGGGAGGGCCTGGGACGGGTTCGGTTCCGCACCTGTAGCCCGGCCGCCTGGTCCGAGACCAAGCAGGTTCAAGGTCGTCGTCCGGACACGATCAATCGACAGCATCGTTGTCTCCCCTCAGAGCCAGCAAGCCGAGGATCCGCAACGTCTCACACCTGCACGGTCCATCATGGCCGTCGCGTCCCGGCGGTGCAACCTGACCCCCGGTCACAGCTTCGCCGGACGTTGACGACGATGCCCTTTGAGACATCGCCCTCGGAGGATCGGTTGATATGAGCGCGTGGGCGATGGCTGAGCGAGATCGCGCGTCTCTGCGCTCTCAGTCGGCCGCGAGGGCGATCAGCGAGAAGAACCCCGCGAGCAGGACGTTGCCGGCGACGACGAGAATGAGGACGGTCATGGCTGTGGTGGGCATCGCGTGATCGAAGGGCCGGTAGGCCCCCTCTCTAGCTCGTGCAACTGAACGGGAGGTGAAGTCCCGGCCGCTCCGCTTTCGGTCACTCAGGACTTCCGGTCACTCAGGACTTCCGGTCACTCAGGACTTGGATCAGGGCTTGGGCTTGTCGAGGCGTTCTAGGAGCTGCGCCATCTGGCTGGTCGGCGCTTGGGTCACGGTGTCGGCGAAGAGGGCACGCATGCCTTCCCCGAGCCGGCCTCGGATACGCGCATCGAGCGGCGGCTTTCGTGGCTCGGGCTCAGCAGGCTGGTGCTTGGCGTCGCTCTGCGTCTTCACCACCGAACTCTCGCTCCAAGCGGGACGCCGGCACGACCGCGATCCCCACCGCAGAATGTCATCCTAGGGTTGACGAAACGTGACCCGAGGGAGCGTGGCATCGCCTCGGCGGAGTCGCTTCTGGGCAGAAAAGGAACGCCGTTCTGTCAAGCTTATTCGGCACCCCGGAGCGTCAAAAAAAACCCGGACGGGGACTGCGGACAGGAAGCGACGGCGACACAAAGGCTTGTGTCCGATGACGTCGGTTCGTTCCACCTCATCCCTCTTTTGAGTTCGCTTCAGGTGATAGACGGCCGGGCAGAGCCGGGGTTAGTAACCGCTCAAGCTCGACGAATCAGCAAGCTGAATCGCTGGGTGGCCACTGCGTGATAAGGGGAAAAACCTGACGATGCAGAATATCACACTCACCTCCAGCGAGCGTGACACTGTTCTTGCAGCATTGCGCTACTATCAATACTATCGCCTGCAGGGTCATCCCTTTGACCCTCGGCATGACCATTTGATCGACGCGATCGCATCTCATTCGGGCGATGCCCTTGATCTTGCGGAAGTCGACGATCTTTGTGCCGGATTGTACGGCAACACCCATGCCCTCGGCGCCGCTGCCTGAGGGTGAGCCGCTCTCTTCGGAGGGCCTTTCTCCTCAGGGAGCCATTCTCTCAGGGAGCCGCGGCGAGGTGGCCGCGGGCGCGGCCGATCGCAGCCTCGCAAGCGGCCCGGTCACCCTTCTTGTCGGCGGTGCGGGCTTCGTCCAGGGCGACTTTAGCTTGCATCGCCCTGTCGCCGCCTTCGCCGGCCTGCGCCGTTTGTTCCGGCGAGGCGGCGGGTGCCGCAGCACCTCCCTGACCGTCCTGGCCCTGGCCTTCGCGGGCGCCTGCCGCCGCCTTGCCGCTGGTGGAGGCCGAGATCGCGGTGGCGGCCTGATCCTTCACCTTGCTCTCGAGGGAGGCGATGGCCTCGCCGCAGGGCGAAGCCAAGACCGGCGTCGCGGCGATGAGGGTGGTCAGGGCGGTCGCGAGCGTTGCGAGTCGCGTCATGGCGAAGTGTCCTTGAGCTGATGCCGAGGGTCGCGCTGCCTTGGGACAGCGGTTCTCTCCACCAACCCCCGAATTTCGTCGAAGGTCCGCCTTCCCTGGTCGGGCGACCGGAGAAGGCGATGGTTCAGGCGCTGAGCTGGTTGCGGATCGGCAACTGGCGGATGCGCCGTCCGGTGGCGGCAAACACCGCGTTGGCGATGGCCGGCGCCACCGGCGGCACGCCGGGCTCGCCGACGCCGCCGAGCGGCTTGCCGTAATCGCTCGACGGCAGCAGATGGACGTGCAGTTCCTTCGGGGCCGCATCGATGCGGGTGATCTCGTATCCGTCGAAGTTGTTCTGCTGGGCTCGCCCGTTCTGGAACGTGATCTCGGCCGAGAGCGCGAGGCCCATGCCCATCACAACGGCGCCCTCCATCTGCGAGCGCACCCGCTCCGGGTTCACCTGCGGCCCGCAATCGACGGCGATGTCGACCCGCTTGACCGAGACCGTGCCCTTGGAATCGACCTCCACCTCCGCCGCCACCGCCGTGTAGGTGACGAAGCTGTAATGACCCGCGATCCCCAGGCCCCGGCCGCTCGGGAGCTTGCGGCCCCAGCCCGCGCCCTTGGCCGCCGTCTCGATGACCCGGCGCAGGCGCGCCGTCTCGATGGGATAGCGGGCCGGGTCCTCACCGTAGTTCCACACGTCGCCGAGTGTGGTCGGATCGATGGTCCGATCCGGGCCGATGAGGTCGAGGAGATAGTCCTTCGGGTCTCGCCCCGCCGCATGCGCCAGTTCGGCGATGAAGGACTGGATCGCGAAGGCGTGCGGGATGTTCGAGACCGAACGGAACCAGCCGATCCGCACATGCGCCTCGGCCTCCGGGTTCTCCAGCCGGACGTTCGGAATCGCGAGCGGCATGTTGGTGAGACCCATGCCGAGCTCGAACGGCAGCTGATTCTTGGCGCCGGGGGCGAAGATCGAGCCGATCGTCGGTGCCGCCGAACGATGCAGCCAGGCCACCGGCATGCCCTTGGCATCGAGCCCGGCTTCCAGGCGCTCCACCGAGATGGTGTGGTAGTAGCCGTGGTGGAGGTCGTCCTCGCGGGTCCAGATCAGCTTGACCGGCGCGCCGTCGACCTCGCGGCTGCACAGGGCCGCCTCGACGACGTAGTCGGGCTTCGACTTGCGCCCGAATCCGCCGCCGAGCAGCGTCACATTCACCCGGACCTTGTCGGCGGGCAGCGCCAGCGCCTTAGCGAGCCTGTCATGGGTCGCCTGCGGCGCCTGTGTGTTGGCCCAGGCCTCGCAGAACCCGTCCTTGATCCGCACCGTTGCGGCGGGCGGCTCCATCGGCGCCTGGACGAGGTGGGGCACGAAGTATTCGGCCTCGATGCGCTGCTTGGCCTTCGCCATCGTGCCATCGACGTCGCCCTGGTTGCGCACGACCTTGCCGGGCGCGCGCGCCGCCTTCTCCAACTCGGCTCGGAAGGCGACGGAATCGTAGGTCGCGTTCGGCCCATCGTCCCAAGTGATCTTGAGGGCCTCGCGGGCCTTCATCGCCGCCCAGGTGTTCTTCGCAATGACGGCGACGCCGCCGAGCGGCTGGAACTCGGACGGGATCGGGGGGGCGGGGATCGTGAAGATCTTCACGACACCGGGGACCTTCTTCGCCTCGCTGTCGT
>NZ_CAXUJR010000019.1:34428-43011 GCF_964251405.1 uncultured Methylobacterium sp. | reverse complement strand
GCGGGGATCGTGAAGATCTTCACGACACCGGGGACCTTCTTCGCCTCGCTGTCGTCGAGGCTCGCGACCTTACCCCCGAAAACCGGAGGTCTCGCGACCAGCGCGTAGAGCATCCCGTCGAGGCGCGTATCGATGCCGTACATCGCCGTGCCGGTGGTCATGTCGCGGTTGTCGATGAGATGGACCTGGCCGCGACCCGACTCGGCCCGACCCTCGGTCTTGCCGATGTAGCGGAAGGCCTTGGAATCCTTGGGCGTCACGCTTTCGCGGGCCGGCACCGGCAGCTCCGCCGCCGCCGCCGCGATCTCGCCGTAGCCTAAGCTCCGCTTCGACTTGGCATGGGTGACGACGTGGTACTCGGCCTTCACCTCGCCGACCGGCACTCCCCATTGTTTGGCGGCTGCCTGAACCAGCATCAGCCGTGCCGCGGCACCGGCGTGGCGCAGATGCGGCAGGAAGTGCCGAAGCGAGCGCGAGCCGTCGGTGTCCTGGTTGCCGAAGCGGGTCTCGTCACCCCAGGCCTGGGCGACCTTGACCTTCGACCAGTCGGCGTCGAGCTCGTCGGCGACCACCATGGCCACCGAGGTGCGCACGCCCTGGCCCATCTCCGCACGGTGGCAGGTCACCGTGACGGTACCGTCGGGCGCGATGCCCACGAACACCTTCGGGTCGTCCTGCCAGCCATGCGGCATGGCGTCGGCGCCGAACTTTTTGGGGCCCTCGGCCTTCTCCTGCGCCTGGGCCGGCTCGCGCCACGAGAGGGCGAGCACGAGCGCTCCCATGCCGCCGAGCATGGCGCGCCGGCTGACATTGGCGAGCGCCGAGGGGCCAGCGGGGGAGAGGGTGGCCGCGTCGGCCATCGCTTTTGCGTCGTGAATCACAGGCGATCTCCCTTCGAACCGGGCATCTTGGCGGCGGGCTTTGTGGTTCCGGCATTGCCGGCGGCCTGATGGATCGCGGCGCGGATGCGCGGATAGGTGCCGCAGCGGCAGAGGTTGCCGGTCATGGCTTCGTCGATCTGGGCGTCGGTGGGCTTGGGAGTCTCGGTGAGCAGCGAGGCGGCCTGCATCATCTGCCCGCATTGGCAGTAGCCGCATTGCGAGACGTCGAGTTCCCGCCAGGCGACCTGGACCGGGTGGTTGCCGTCCGGCGACAGCCCCTCGATGGTGACGACGGCCTGGCCCTCGGCCGCCGAGATCGGCGTGACGCAGCCGCGCACGGCCGCGCCGCCGAGATGGATGGTGCAGGCGCCGCACTGGGCGATGCCGCAGCCGAACTTGGTGCCGGTCAACCCGACCTCGTCGCGAAGATACCAGAGCAGCGGCATGTCGGGGTCGCCGTCGAAGCTGCGCTCAGCTCCGTTCACGGTGAGTTTGATCATCGGTCTCGTCCTGTCTCGATCGAGCGGTCAGGCGCAGCCGGCACCCTGGGGTCGGGACGGGCCGGCCGCATCGCGGGGTCGTTCGGCCGTTGAGGACGAGGCCGCCCGTGCGGCGTCGCCCCTCTCCAAGCAGAAGTCCCTTCTCTGGAAGAAGTTCAATCTGCCCCGTGCGATGCCGCAGCGCAACATGAGGAGGGGGGCCGAGCGCCTGCGACCATGGAAAGGCAGTCTCGCGATGTAACCTTTCGCACGGTTCGGGCGCGGGCGAAGTGTCTCAGGTCTCGACGAGGCCGGCGCTCGACCCGCTTCCTTCGGAATTGCCGCGGGCCAGGGGCAGGGCGAGATATTCCGCCGAGCGCATCTCGATGAGCCGGGAGACCGTCCGGTCGAACTCGAAGGCCTCCCGCCCCTCGCTCGCCGTAAAGAGCTCCGCCGCCTCGGCCGCCGCCGAGGCCAGGAGCTTGACGTGGCCGTCGTAGAGCGTGTCGACGAGGGTGATGAAGCGCTTGGCCTCGTTGCGATGATCCGGCCCCATCACCGGGATGTCGGAGACGATGAGGGTGTGGAACGACCGGGCGAGCGCCATGTAGTCCGAGGCGCCCAGCGGCTGGGCGCAGAGATCCGCAAAGGTGAAGCGCGCCACTCCGGCCGCCTCTTCAGGCACCGCGACCTCGTGGCCCCTGACCCGGATGGTCGCCGGCCTGCCCTTGGCCTTGCCCGTCAGCCCCCGGAAGGCACGGTCGAGCGCCTCGCGGGCCGCCTCGTCCGCCGGCACGTGGTAGACCGAGGCGCCGCCGAGCTTCTCCATGCGGAAATCGGTGCGGCTGTCGAGCCGGAGCACCGTGACCCGGCTCGTGAGCTCCGCCACGAAGGGCAGGAACAAGGCGCGGTTGAGACCGCCCTCGTAGAGGCGGTCGGGCTCGACGTTGGATGTCGCCACCACGGTGACGCCGTGCCGGAACAGGGCCGCGAACAGGCGCCCGAGGATCATCGCGTCGGCGATGTCGGTGACGGTGAACTCGTCGAAGCACAGCAGGGCCGCCTCGTTCGCCAGCGCCTCGGCCACGACCGGGATCGGGTCGTCGCCCTTGGCCTCGCCGCGCTTGAGGGCCTGGCGATGGGCGTGGATGCGCTCATGCGCGTCGGCGAGGAACCCGTGGAAATGGACGCGGCGCTTCGTGCCGGATGCGGCTTCGAAGAACAGGTCCATGAGCATGGTCTTGCCGCGGCCGACCGAGCCCCAGATGTAGAGGCCCTTGGGCGGCCCGTCGCCGTCGTCCCGGCGCCCGAACAACCAGCCCAGCGCGCTGCCCTTCTTGGCGCGTTTGCGTCGTTCGAGGACCTGGGCCAGATCGTCGAGCGCCCTGACGAGGCGGATCTGAGCGGGGTCGCGCTCGATGGCGCCCGATGAGACGAGTGCGGCGTAGCGCGCGGCGACCGGACCGGCGGGAGCGGAATCGGCGCCGGTGAGGCGTTGCGGGGAACTCACGGTGGTGACGACCCTCGAGATGTCGATCGGCGGTGGATGCCGGCCGTCCGCTGCTGTGCCGCGCCCGTCCGGCCGGAGCAACCCCAACATCGGCGGCAACCCGGAAGATGGCGGGGCGTGCATTGTGAAAGCACGGCGCGGGCCTATCTCCACCCTGACCGCCTCGATTCCAAGGCGGGGAGACCACCGCGTGATGGGAACCATCCGCCTCCTTCCCGTCTCGGTCGCCATCGTCGCCTTCGCGTCCGGCGCGATCGCGCAGGGGCGGCCCGCGGCCCCGGCCATGACCTGCGCCGCGGCGGTCGACCTCGTCGCCCGCAATGGCGCCATCGTGCTCACGACCGGGCCGATCACCTATGCGCGGTTCGTACGCCACGGCGGCTTCTGCCCGGTTCCCGAGACGCCCAAGCCTGCCTTCGAACAGACCCTCGACGACCCGAAATGTTTCGTGGGCTATACCTGCCAGGACAGATTCAGCGAAGGCAGTGGCCGCGACTAAGCCTGAGCCCGATGCTCCGCAGCTTACGGCCAAGCTGCCATCTTGAAGCCAAGCCGCTCCCTCATGTCCAGACTCAAGGAAAGCCCGGAACGGGCCAACGAGGGGCGGTTCAATGGATTCGATTCACGACAGGATGTCGGCCGACGGGAATGCGACGGAGGCCGCCCGGCTCGAACGCTCGGTGGCTGCCGCCCTTAACCTCATCGCCGCGGCGCAGGACGAGCGCACGGCGCCTCCGGTCCAGGCCGCCCGTCGCAACCTCGCGGCCGTGTACGGACTCAAGCGTCTCCGGCAGCATCAGGAACGCGTTCAACAACGCGCCCAGATGTCGGCCTGACGCTCGGTCACCGGTTCTTGTCGTCGCGCCTGGGCGCCATGCCCGGCCGCGTCGCGAGCCAGATCGTATGGCGGGCGCCGCCGCCTTTGCCGTTGGCCCTCACCACGACTTCGTCGACCGCAAATCCCACGAGCCGCAGCCGCCCGCTGAACGCCCTGTCGGGAGCGGCCGACCATACGGCAAGGACGCCGCCGGGGCGCAGGGCGCCATAGGCGGCGCCGAGGCCGCTGCCGTCGTAGAGCCGGTCGTTGGAGGGCCGCGTCAGCCCCTCGGGGCCGTTGTCGACGTCGAGGAGGATCGCGTCGTAGGCACCCGGATTCTCGCGGATGACGCGGGCCACATCCTCGTCCAGGATGGTGACGCGCGGGTCGTCCGGCCCAGGGCCGCAGATCGGCGCCAGGGGTCCGCGCGCCCAGGCCACAACGGCCGGCACCAGCTCCGCGAGGACCACGCGGGCATCGGGTTTGAGGGCGGCCAGAGCCGCGGCCAGGGTGAAGCCCATCCCGAGCCCGCCGATGAGGAGCGTCGCACGCTGTCGTGCGCCGATGCGGGCACAGGCGAGGTTGGCGAGGGCCTCCTCGGAGCCGCTTAATCGGCTGTTCATGAGTTCGGTGCGGCCGAGCTGGATCGAGAATTCCGATCCCCGCTGCAGCAGCCGCAAGCCGACCTCGCTCCCCGGAATCGTGGCCGTATCGAGCAAAATCCAGGGTTTCACGTGAAATCCTTAACGCCCGGCCTCCCCGGGAGATCTCGTGAAGGCCGGGCCGGACGGGGCTAGAACAGCCCCTCGATCTGGCCGTTGGCGTCGAGATGGATGCCTTCCGAGGCCGGCACCTTGGGCAGGCCCGGCATCGTCATGATCTCACCGCAGATCACCACGACGAAGCCCGCACCGGCCGAGAGCCGCACGTCGCGCACCGCGATGACGTGGCCCGACGGCGCCCCCATCAGGGCCGGGTCGGTGGAGAACGAGTACTGGGTCTTGGCCATGCAGACCGGCAAGTGCCCGTAGCCGTCCTTCTCGAACTGGGCGAGCTTGGTGGCGGCCTTCGATTCGACCTGGATGTCGCCCGCGCCGTAGAGCTTTGTCGCGATGCTGCGGATCTTGTCGGTGAGCTTCGACTCGGTCTCGTACGCGAAGGTCAGCGGCTTCTGCTCGCCTTCCGCCAGGGCGACGACGGCGTGGGCGAGCTCCTCGGCGCCCGCACCCCCGTCCGCCCAGTGCTTGCAGGTGATCGCCTGGACGCCGAGGCGGTCGCGGCAGAGGTCCTTGAGCTTGGCGTGCTCGGCGTCCGTGTCGGCGAAGAAGTGGTTGACGCCCACCACCACCGGCAGGCCGAATCCACGCACGTTCTCGACGTGGCGGGCCAGATTCGCGAAGCCCTTCTCCAGGGCTTCGAGGTTCTCGCCGGAGAGGTCCTTCTTGCCGACGCCGCCATGCATTTTGAGAGCGCGCACCGTGGCGACGATGACCACCGCCGAGGGTTTGAGGCCCGCCTGCCGGCACTTGATGTCGATGAATTTCTCGGCCCCGAGATCGGCGCCGAACCCGGCTTCGGTGACGACGTAGTCGCCGAGCTTGAGACCGGCGCGGGTCGCGATCACCGAGTTGCAGCCATGCGCGATGTTGGCGAAGGGGCCGCCATGGATGAGGGCGGGGTTGCCCTCGAGCGTCTGAACGAGGTTAGGCTGCAGGGCGTCCTTGAGGAGCACCGTCATGGCCCCCGTCGCCTTGACGTCCTTCAGGGTCACCGGCTTGCGGTCGCGAGTCTCTGCGATGACGATGCGGCCGAGCCGCGCCTCGAGGTCGTCGAGATCCTTGGCCAGACAGAACACCGCCATCACCTCCGAGGCGACGGTGATGTCGAATCCGTCCTCGCGCGGGAAGCCGTTGGCGACGCCGCCGAGCGACTGCGTGATCGAGCGCAGCGCCCGGTCGTTCATGTCGACGACGCGGCGCCAGTGGATGCGACGCACGTCGATATTGAGCTCGTTGGCCCAATAGACGTGGTTGTCGATGAGCGCGGCGGCGAGGCTATGGGCCGCGGTGATGGCGTGGAAATCGCCGGTGAAGTGCAGGTTGATCTGCTCCATCGGCACGACCTGGGACTTGCCGCCGCCGGCCGCCCCGCCCTTCATGCCGAAGCAGGGACCGAGCGACGGCTCGCGCAGGCAGGCGACGGTCTTCTTGCCGATGCGGTTGAGGCCGTCGCTGAGGCCGACCGTCGTGGTGGTCTTGCCCTCGCCCGCTGGGGTCGGGCTGATGGCGGTGACGAGGACGAGCTTGCCCTCGGGGCGGCCTTCCAAGGATTTGATGAACGCGTGGTCGATCTTGGCGATGGTCTTGCCGTAATTGTGCAGCGCCTCGTCGGGGATGCCGATCCGAGCCGCGACCTCAGTGATGGGCTTCAGCGTGGCTGCGCGGGCAATCTCGATATCTGAGGGCATGCATCTCTCCCGGTCGCGTCCCGCCGGCGTTGAACCGTGCGGCCTTCGTGGTTGCGCCTAACCTAGACCGATCGCATCAGAGGGCGAGGCGGGGCAAGCTTTTATCGGATCGGATTTTTTTGAGGGCAGGCGAAAAAATCCATTCCTGACGATCGCTGTTCCTGCACGCTCACCCCACCGCGCGGATCACCCGGCCGACCTTGTCCACGATCTCCCCGATCTGGTCGGCGCTCACGATCAGCGGTGGGGTCAGCGCCAGGGTGTCGCCGGCGGCACGGACGACGATGTCGAATTCCTCGAAGGCGAGCACCATCGCCTCGTAGGCGCGTGCGCCCGGCGCGCCGGCCCGAGGGGCCAGATCGATCGCCGCGGCGAGGCCGACCGTGCGGATGTCGAGCACGCCGGGATGACCTTTCAGCGACATCACCGCCTCGCCGAAGGCCGGCTCCAGCTTGCGCGCCCGCCCGAACAGGTCCTCGTCGCGATAGATGTCGAGGGTGGCGAGCGCCGCCGCGCAGGCGAGGGGATGGCCCGAATAGGTATAGCCGTGGAAGAGCTCGATGGTGCCGGGCGGGCCGGTCATCAGCGCGTCGTGGATGCGGGCGCTGGCGATCACGCCGCCCATCGGCACGGTGCCCGAGTTCACGCCCTTGGCGAAGGTGATCATGTCCGGCGTGACGCCGTAGCGCTCGGCGGCGAAGGCATAGCCGAGGCGTCCGAACCCGGTGATGACCTCGTCGAAGATCAGGAGGATGCCGTGCTTGTCGCAGATCGCGCGCAGGCGCTCCAAGTAGCCCTTGGGTGGCGGCAGCACCCCGGTGGAGCCGGCCATCGGCTCGACGATGACGGCGGCGATGGTGGAGGGGTCGTGGAGCGCCACGATCCGCTCGAGATCGTCGGCGAGATGCGCGCCCCATTCGGGCTCGCCGATGGTGAAGGCCTGGTGCTCGCGCGAATAGGTGTGGGGCAGGTGGTCGACGCCGGGCAAGCCGAGGCCGAAGGCGCGACGGTTGGTGACGATGCCGCCCACCGAGATGCCGCCGAAGCCAACGCCATGGTAGCCGCGCTCGCGCCCGATCAGCCGGGTGCGCCGGCCCTCGCCCTTCGCACCCCAATAGGCGAGCGCGATCTTGAGGGCGGTGTCGACCGACTCGGACCCGGAATTACAGAAGAAGACGTGGTCGAGGTCGCCCGGCGCCAGATGCGCCAGCCGCGAGGCCAGGGTGAAGGCGCCGTCATGCCCGAACTGGAAGGGCGGGGCGTAGTCGAGGGTCGCCGCCTGGGCCTGGATCGCCGCGACGATGGCGTCGCGGCCATGGCCGGCGTTGCAGCACCACAGCCCGGCGATGCCGTCGAGGATCCGACGCCCGTCAGCGCTGCGATAATGCATGTCCTTGGCGCCCACGATCATGCGCGGGGCTGCCTTGAAGGCGCGGTTGGCAGTGAAGGGCATCCACCAGGCATCGAGGTCGTTGGTTCCGGGGGGGACGGCGCGCATGGCTTTCTCAGGGCTCCATCGGGCTGGCGGGGTAGCCGGCCTGGGTAAGGGCGTCGACGAGGCTGTCGCCGTGCGCCCGCGTCGTCACGGCCACGTAGGCGTGGTCGCGGTCGACGGCGACGTCGGCTTCCGGGTCGAGGCGACGGATCGCCCGGGCCACTGCCGCGGCGCAGCCGTCACAGGTCATGCCCTCGACCCGTAGCAGCAGGTCAGACCGCATCGCGTCCATCCGGCATCTCCTTGGACCGCCATCGCCGTAGCGGCCCATGTCACCGCGACCGGCGGGCAATGCAAGCCGCGCTGGATGGTTCGCTGAGGCCCAAACGCAGCGATCGGGCGTGAACCTGCGGCCACACCACGCAAAAATCGGTCCGCGACCTGCCGTTGCAGTCTTGTGAGCGAGCAACGTGGCGGCAAAGATGGACGATCCCGCGATTCGCGGGGCATGTCCTTGGCTTGCGTTCGAGGTTGATCATTGATGGCCCGGATCGTCGGCCGGCGCGGTGGCCTGTGGGCCTGGGTGCTGCTGGGGCTGCTCGTCCTGACACCGCTCGTGGTGCTGGTCCCGCTCGCCGGCGCCTTCGCGCTCGCCGCCACCGGCCTCGTCGCGACATTCATGGCCCACCGGCGGGCCGGGACCCTGGCGCAGCGATGCGAGAAGCTCTCGGGCGAGATCGACTTCCTGTCCCGGCGCCTGCTGAGCCTCGAAGCCGGCGCCGTCCCCCAGGGCCGCACCGGCCAGGCCCACCTCGGGATCGCAGCGCCCTCCCCCTCCGCGGATTCCGTCGCCCTCTCCGCGAGTGTCGAGGAAGTCACCGCCGAGATCGGCCTCCTGAGCGGCATCGTGCGCGAACTCGCCGCGATCGTCGCCGCGCAGGACGGTGATCTCGCCCGGCTGAAGGCCGAGCCCCGGCGCGCGCCGGTCGAGGCC
>NZ_CAXUJR010000019.1:27032-34328 GCF_964251405.1 uncultured Methylobacterium sp. | reverse complement strand
CAAGCCGCCCCGATGCCGACGCCCGAGATCGTGGTGCCCGAGATCGTGGTGCCCCCGCGCGTGGCGATGCGCCCCCCCACGGCGGCTGCCGCGGTTCCGGAGCCCGTGCGCGCACCCTGGATACCCCGTCCGCTCGACGCCGCGGCGTTGCCGAATGGCCGCCGGGACGAGGAGGTCAGGGCCGTCCCCGACCGCACCGGAGAGGAACGCCAGCGCGAGCCGGCCGTGATCGCCGCCTTCGAGGGACAGGGGCTCGAGGTCCACCTGCAGCCGCTGGTCAGCCTGCCCCAACGCAAGGTGATCTCCTACGAGGCCGTGGCGCGGCTGCGGCTCGACGGCGAACTGCTCGAACCGGACCAGTTCCTTCCCGTGCTCGAACGCCATGGGCGCACCACCGATCTCGATCGGCGGATGCTCCAGAAGGTCGCCACGATCGGCCGCCATCTCGGCGGGCGCGGCAGCAACGCGGCGGTGGCTTATGCCCTCTCGCCGTTCTCCCTGTTCGAGCCCGGCTTCCTGCGGTCCCTGTCCCGACTCGTCGGCGACGAACCCGGATTCGCGGGGCGCCTCGTGGTGTCGCTGCCGCAGGCGAGCTGGCGCAGCCTCGATGCCGAGCAGGCCGGGGCGCTCGCCGCGTTGCGCGGCCGGCTCGGCTTCACCCTCGACCGTCCGGTGGACCTGCGCTTCGATCCCCTGGCGCTGGCGGACCGCGGCATCGGCCAGGTCAAGGTCCCGGCCGAGATGATCCTGCGTCCCGGCAGGAACGGCACGATGCCGGACATCGCCCTCGAAGACCTCGTGGCGTCCCTCGGCCGGGCCGGGATCCGCTTCGTCGCCGACCGGGTCGAGCACGAGGCCGATGTCCCCGACCTCATCGATCTCGGCGTGCCGATGGCGCAGGGCACGCTCTTCGCGCCCGCGAGGGCGGTGCGGGCCGAGGTGCTGGCATCGGCGGCGCCTCCTCCGACCGTCGAGGGAGGCGGTCCCGCACCCCAGCGCAGGCCCTTCCGCGATTTCCTGCGCCGGGCGGGGTAGCGGCGCGCGTTGATTTCGCATCGGCGGCGGCCTAACCCCTCCGGCGCCAGAGCCTCGCCATCGCGCGGACGAGGTTCGGATTCTTCGTTTTCCCGGTTCATTCCATGCTCCCAACCTCCCTGCCCGTCGGCGATCCCGCGCCGGTTCCGGTGCTGTCCGGCATCGCGGCGAGCGCCGAGCGCTACGATCTCATCCTGTGCGACGTCTGGGGCGTGCTCCATGACGGGACGCGGGCGCATCGCGGCGCGAGCGACGCGTTGATCCGGTTCCGCAGCCTGCCCGGGAACGGGCGGCCCCGTCGCGTCGTGCTGGTCTCGAACGCGCCGCGACCCTGGCCGGGCGTTCAAGCCATCCTCGACGGCTACGGCGTGCCGCGCGAGGCCTACGACGCCATCCTGACGTCGGGCGACCTTACCTGCGCCCTGCTGGCGCGGACGCCCGGCGCCCGCATCCACCATCTCGGGCCGGAGCGCGACATCACCATCTTCGACGGGCTCGACATCGCCCTGGTAGGAGCGGAGGCGGCCGATGTCGTCGTCTGCACCGGGCTGTTCGACGACACCTGCGAGACGGCGGAGGACTATCGCGATGTCCTCGCCGCATTGCGTGCCCGCGAGGTGCAGATGATCTGCGCCAATCCCGACCTCGTGGTCGAGCGCGACAAGGTGCTGATTCCCTGCGCCGGCCTCATCGCCGCGGCCTACGCCGAGATCGGCGGCGCTGTGACCTATGCGGGCAAGCCCTACGGGCCGGTCTACGAAGCCGCGCTGGCCAAGGCGGCGGCCCTCGACGGAATGCCGGCGCCTGACCTCGGGCGCGTGCTCGCCGTGGGCGATGCCCTGCGCACCGATATCGACGGCGCAGCGCGGTTCGGCATCCCGAGCCTGCTCGTAGCCAGGGGCATCCACGCGGAGGAGTTGGGCGTGCTGGCCGAGCACGACACGCTCGGCGACGTCGCCGGATGGCTCGCGCGCCAGAGCGTGCGGCCCGACGCCGTCATCGAGCGGCTGGTCTGGTAGCGCAAGCTCTAGTCGAACAACGCGTCGATGGCGTCCTGCGGGGTCGCCAGGCCCTTGAGCTGGGGACCGTTGAGGATCAGAAGCTCGTCGCGCACGCGGCGCTCCATCTCGGCCGGGTCCATCCCGGCCTCGTCGCGGGCCTTCACGGCGGTGGCGAAGCGCGTCAGGCGATTTTCCAGCTGGCGCAGGGCGTCCACGACCTTGCGGATGCGCTGGCCGGTGATGTCCTGGAAGGTGCAGGCCTCGAAGATGTCGTTCATCCGCGCCTCGACCTCGGTGCGGTAGTTCTTGTCGTTCGGCAGGCCGAGGATCTCCTCGGCCGCGTTCATGATCGAGTTCGTGGCGCCCGCCGTCGCGGCGACGACGCTGTCCAGCTCCTCGTGTGCCATGGGCAGACGGTCGCGGGTGAGCTCGTTCGCCCGCAACGCGGCGATCTCGTTGCGGACATGCGAGATGTAGTCAGCGATCTCGACGAGTTCGCGGACCAGAGATGGCTTCTCCGGCGCGGGGGCTGGCATACGCGTCTTGACTGCGAGTCCCATCGACTCCCGCTCCCACCGTGTCGTCTTCGCCCGGCCTTCTCGTGTCCGATCCCGGTCGGGGATCAGGCGCCGCAGACGGCTTCGATCTTGCTCTTGAGGGTCGCCGCGTTGAACGGCTTCACGATGTAGTTGTTCACGCCGGCCTTCTTGGCCGCGATGACGTTCTCGGTCTTCGACTCGGCGGTGACCATGATGAACGGGGTCGTGCGCAGGGCCTCGTCGGCGCGGACGTGGCGCAGGAGCTCGTAGCCGGTCATGGGCTCCATGTTCCAGTCGGAGATCACGAGGCCGTACTTGCGGTTCTTGAGCCGGGCCAGAGCCGCCGTGCCGTCGGAGGCGTCGTCGACCTCCTCGAAGCCGAGCTGCTTGAGGAGGTTGCGGATGATGCGGACCATCGTCTGATAGTCGTCCACCACGAGGATCGGCATTCCGAGATCGAGGGCCATGATAGGTACTGCTCCGTCAGTTCGAGGGCCGGTGCGGCGCGCGCCCCGTCACGGGTTGTCCAAGGAAGCGTCGCGGCACGACGCCTCTTGTCGAGGACAATACCGACGACTGAATTGCGAAGCGGTTAACTGCGGGAGCGATGACAGAACCAAAACAGGCCGGCAGGATGTTGTCGGATCGTCTGGAGCCGGGTCGAGTTCGGCGCCGATCGTGGCCGGCCGTCGGGCGCTTGACCCTCAAGGGCCTTTTCGACAGGTTCCGCGCCAGCCGACCCTGAAACCCTTCGGACCCGATGTTCCCTGGCGACGACACGGCCGTGCGGTCCCCTGCCCCGGATGCGCCGCGCGAGCCCTTCCTGATCGGCCGCGAGGACGAGCCGGTGCCGCCCGCCCTCATGGGAGCCGTGGCGGCCATCGGCAACTTCGACGGCATCCATAGCGGGCACCGGGCCCTGATCGCCGCCGTGCGCGAGACGGCGGCCGAGACCGGCCGACCCGCCGTCGTGCTGACCTTCGAGCCGCATCCGCGCGTCTATTTCCGACCCGACCAGCCGATGTTCCGCCTCAGCGACCGCGGGGCGAAGGAGCGGGTCTTCGCCCGGCTCGGCCTCGACGGCCTGATCGTGCGCCGCTTCGACGCCGGGCTCGCCAAGACCACTGCCGCCGGCTTCGTCGAGGACCTGCTCGTGCGCGATCTCGGGGTCACCGGCGTCGTGATCGGGCACGATTTCCATTTCGGACGGGGTCGGGAAGGGACGCCGGCGGTGCTGGCCGCCCTCTGCGCCACCGCCGGGCTGCGCTGCCGCATCATCGAGGCCGTCTCGATCGATCGGGAGGCCGAGCCGGTCTCCTCCAGCGCCATCCGGGCGGCGCTCGCGGCGGGCGACGTCGCCCGCGCCAACGCGTTGCTCGGCTATCGCTGGTTCCTGTCGGCGCAAGTCCGCCACGGCGACAAGCGCGGCCGCACTCTGGGCTATCCCACCGCCAACATGGCGCTGGACGAATGCGGGCTCGCGCACGGCATCTACGCGGTGCGGGCGCAGCTGCAGGACGGGAGCCTGTACGACGGGGTCGCGAGCTATGGCCGGCGCCCGACCTTCGATGACGGCGCTCCGCTGCTCGAGGTCAACCTGTTCGGGTTCGCCGGCGACCTCTACGGGCAGGACATGACGGTGGAGTTCGTCGCCCATCTGCGCGGCGAGGAGCGCTTCGACAGCGCCGAGGCGCTGATCGCCCGCATGGACCTCGACGCCGCCGAGGCCCGCAGCCGCCTCGCCATCGACATCACCCCCTCGATGATCGCCTGAGCGGCGAGCCGCGAGCGGTCAGCGGGCTTCGGACCCGGCCTCGACCGGCTTGCCGGCCGTCATGAGCGCCGCCGCCTGCTCCAGGCGGGCGGGGTCGCCGCCGCTGAGGAGATAGGCGGAGTGCCCATCCGTCCAATAGGCGGTCTCGCCGTCCTTCGAGCGGATGACCCGCGCCGCCTTCCCGTCCGGATCGGGGCGGTGGATGGCGAACAGCGACAGCTCGCCGAGGGTCCCGGCCTCAATCGCGACCTCGATCCCCGCCCCTGTCCGCGACGGGAAGACCTGGACGTCCTTCACCTGCCAGCCCTCGGGCAGGGCCGGCAGGGCGATGCCGGTCGCGGCCTCGATCCCGGCCTGATCGTAGGCCGGAGCCAGGCGCTGCGAGGCGATGCGGGCGCGGATGCGGGCGGCCTCGCGGGCCTGATGGGCGTCGGCCACCAGGGCAGGATCGACGGGCGAGGCCTGGGTGTCGGCGATCCCGAACACGCCGACATCGGAATGCGCGAGCCAGCCCGCCCCCACCAGCAGGGCGATCGCCGCCGCCCGGCGCAGCCGGTCCGTGAAGCGACCCCAGGCCAAGGAGCGATCCAGGCGGCGTGCCGTCTCGCGGATCCGCTCCGGCACGGGGTCGGGAGCATGGGCGAAGGCCTCGCGCAGGGCGTCGCGGTCGTGGAGCTCCGCCATCACCCGGGCGGCGACCTCGGGGTGGCGGGCAAGATGAGCCTCGACGTCGAGGCGGCGCATGATCGCGAGCTCGCCGTCGACATAGGCGGTGAGTTCGTCCTCGGTGATCGGGTCGGTGCTGAATGACTCGGTCATGGCTTGCTCGCTCGCTCTCCAGTCCGGGCGGTCGCCGAACATCGGGTCCGAAAACCCCGCGGCGCCCTTGGCCCTCGTCCCCGCTCATCCTGCCGGCCGGTCCCGATACGGCCCTAGCCCTCGCCGGCCGCCCTCGGCTCCGGCGCCGCCTCCCCGTCGACGGGACGGGACGGCACGAGCCTCAGGTGCGGCGGGTCCGCGGGTTTCGGCCGCGGCGAGGGTGCTTCCGCCCCCTCGCCGGCCTCGAAGGCGCGCAAGGCCGCCCGTCCACGACCGAGCCGCGACATCAGCGTGCCGATCGGGATGCCCAGGACCGCCGCGGCATCGGCATAGGCCATGCCGTCGATCGTCACGAGGTGCAGGGCCGCACGCTGCTCCTCGGGCAGGGTCAGGAAGGCCTGGCGGATCTGGGCGAGGCGGACATGCCCCTCCTGGGCCGGCGGGGCGATCTCCTCCGACAGCTGCACCAGCACGTCGGCATGGCGGGCCTCGACCCGCTTGCGGCGCTGGTCGTCGATGAAGACGTTGTGCAGCACCGTCATCATCCAGGTCCGCAGGTTGGTGCCCGCCCGCAGGGCCGGGGGTGCCTCCAGGGCCCGAACCAGGGCATCATGAACGAGGTCGTCGGCCCGCAGGGTGTCGCGGGTCAGCGCCCGGGCGTAGCGACGCAGCGGCACGAGCAGGTCGACAATGTCGGGCGGACGCTGAATCAATCGGATCGACGCTCATCAAGGTTAGAACGTGCGAGGCCGGGAGAATAATCCTCCCGGCACGGGACGCTCGGCAGGCCGTTCCGTCGATAGGCAGGTCTACCGACAGGCAAGTCTACTGATAGGTCTTTGGAAGGTCGAGAGTGCAGCGCCTGCCGATTTCGTCGTAGCTCTCGGCGAGCCAACCTTGAGCGGCCTTCCGTCCGAGGTCGCGCAGGCTCTCGAATACCCGCCAGCGCGCATCGAGCTTCGAGGAGGCCTCATACGCGTCGAGGGCCCCGGTCCCGTCGATCCGATGGACGAGGAGGCGGCGGTAGTCGCCCTGTCCCAGGACGCCCTCGTCGATCAGTCCCTCGACGAAGTCGATGGCGCGCAATTCCCGCATCAGGTTCCCGTTGAAGGTGATCTCGTTGAGCCGGTCCTGGATCTCCTGGGGCGTGCGCGGAGTCTCACGGCGTTCCACCGGGTTGATCTGCACGAGGACCATGTCCCGCGTCTCGGCCCCGCGATAGAGCGGATAGAGCGGCGGATTGCCGAGATAGCCGCCGTCCCAATGCGGAACACCGTCGATCTCCACCGCCTGGAACACCGTCGGCAGGCAGGACGACGCCATCAGGTGGTCGACCGTCAGGGTTTCGCGGCGGAACACCGCGAGCTTGCCGGACCAGACGTTGGTGGCCGAGACGAACACGTTGGCGGTGTCGGCCCTGCGCAGGCGCTCGAAATCCACCTGGGCCGCCAGGGTCTTGCGCAGCGGATTGATGTTGAGCGGGTTGGCGAGGTAAGGGCTCGGCTTGAGCGCACGCGCCCAGAACTCGGCCAACGGATTGTTCTTCCACAGGCCGAGCAGGCCGTTGAGCGCGCTGCGCTGGGCTGGCCAGAAATCGCCGTCGAGGCTGACTTCGCGCCAGAATCGCTCGAGTGCCCTCCGTGCTCCTTGCGGGCCGTCTTCAAGCCAGCCATCGACCAGGATCACGGCGTTCATGGCGCCGGCGCTCGCCCCGCTCAGCGCCTCGAAGCCGAGGCGGCCGTCCTCGATCAACGCATCGAGAACACCCCAGGTGAAGGCGCCGTGGGCGCCGCCGCCCTGCAACGCGAGCGACACCATCTTCTCCGTCCTCGGCCCCCTCAGTCCGATGATCGCCGATGGAACCGGCTCGCCGGCCGGTGGAGCCCCGACGAGATCGGCGGCCGAATCAGTGATGGTGTGGTGCGGTCCGATGCGCGAAACGTCGTCCATCCGAGGATTCCCTGCGCTTATGTTGCACTGCAGCATATTGGATTGGTGCGTAGCAACAACAAGAGATCGGGGGCACTGTTCCGCAACCCTGCCCTGCAGAACGAGGCGTCGCAGCACGCGAACCTCGACAAGGCGCGCGGGATGCGACATGGGTCTTGCCGCGAGGGTCTTGGGTCTC